>JACZXA010000090.1 GCA_022571865.1 Pseudomonadota bacterium | reverse complement strand
GTCGATGCCCGGTGCGACGAACCGCTGTGCGCGCGGCGCGTCCTGGATGATCCGGGCCAGGTGAGTTTCGGCGGGGCGGATCATCTCGTTGAAGAGACGGATGCCCAGCGGGTGGTAGTTGGCCGGGTCGTAACTGTAATCCAGCTCCATGAACTTGCGGACGCTGCGCCCCGAGAGCCGGACCCGGCGCGTGTACTGGTCGAGGCGGCGGCGCGCCAGGTCGTGGATCAGGTCGATCCTCGGACGCTCGATCTTTTCCAGGGTGACGGCCGACTCGCTGGATTGGATCTTCGCCTGAAGCGAGGCGTGCAGGTCGTCGAGATCGACTTTCGTCAGATCGATCGTCTCGGGCAGGTCGATGTCGTAGAGTTGCTTGAACTGGTAGCGCAGGACCGGGTTGATCTCGGCCTCGGTCTCGAGCGGCTGGTTCTATATATGACAGGTATGGAAAATATCCGCGACACGATCCCGTTTCCCCGCGTCCCGAAAAACGCAAGTTTTTAACGTTCCTTGGCTAGTTCCGCACCAGGCATGATCAAGTCGCTGATGCGCCTCGGTGTGTTTGTGCGCCCGTATCGAATACGCCTCAGCCTGGGCGTCATCGCGTTTGGTTTCGCACGAATTCTGGAAGGCTTCATTCCGCTTTTCCTCGCGGACGCCATCAAGCGAATATCCGACGGCAACCAGGACCTGTTGTTCCCCGTGCTGGGAATTCTTGCAGCCGTCGTCGGTCGATACGGGGTGGTCACGTTTGCGCGTTTTGCCGTTCGACGTTGCGGGCTCAATGTTGCATTCGATTTACGCCAGGCGTTGTATAAGTCTTTACAGCTGCAAGGGCTCAAGTTCTTCAGCCAATACACGATCGGCGATATGATGACCCGGGCGGTGGCGGACATCAGCCTCATCCAGCGGCTCATCTCCATGGGGACCATCCTCTTCGTTATCTTGTTTTTCGCGCCCGTGGTCGGTTTCAGCTTCATGTTGACATTATCTCCTGCGCTGACGCTCCTGTTGTTACCCCCTCTACCGCTGGTTTTTTTCTATGCACGATGGTCGGCAAGGCAAATGGGGGTCGCCAGTCAAGAGGTTCAGGATCGCCTGTCGGGCCTCGGCACCCACGTGCAGGAAAATTTGAGTGGCATTCGCACCATTCAGGCGATGGTTCAGGAAGAAAACGAAGTCGCACGATTTGCTGACACAAACCAGGCATACGCGAGCGCCTTCTATGATCTTGCGCGGATAAACTCACTGATGACCGCGTGGATGCCGACCCTCGCATCACTTTGTTCGATCACCATTTTAGGGTACGGCGCCTATCTGGTGACTCAAGGCGATCTGCAGGTCGGCGAACTGGTGGCGTTTTTCATGTACGTCGGGATGATCGTGGCACCATTTCGCGTCGTGGGTTACATCATCAACATGTTTCAACGGGCTGGCATTGCCAGCGACCGGCTATTCGAAGTGTTTGAACTTGCGCCGGAAATCACCGATGCGCCAAGCGGCACCACCTCGAGACAGATTCAAGGCAACATCCTGATCAAGGATCTGTCGTATCGTTATGACGATGCGGCGACGCTCGCGCTCAACAACGTCAATCTCGAAATCAGCAAAGGCGAATCCATTTCCATCATGGGCCGAGTGGGTTCCGGCAAGACGACACTGCTAAAACAAATCGTAAGGCTCATCGATCCGCCCCCCGGTACGGTGCTCATTGACGGCTTTGATGTCTGCGACTATCCGCTTTCGCAACTGCGCGCCCAGATCGCCATGGTTCCCCAGGACCCCTTCCTGTTCGGCGAACCATTGAAGGCGAACCTCACCTACGACGATCCTAACCGGGCGCTCGATCGTATCTGGGAAGCGGCGATGTCGGCAGATTTGAAAAGTACCATTGAGGGCTTCCCGGAGCAGCTCGATACAATCGTCGGCGAACGTGGAGTAACTCTCTCCGGAGGTCAGAAGCAGCGCGCGACCCTGGCTCGCGGGTTCATACGCGAGGCGCCTGTGTTGATTCTCGATGATTGTTTTTCGAGCGTGGATACCGAAACCGAGGAACACATCCTTTCGGAGCTCAAACGCCTGCGCCAGGGTCAGACGACCCTATTGGTGTCCCACCGGGTCTCCACAGCACGCCATTCCGACCGCATCGTGATCATGGACGAAGGCCGCATCGTCGAAGTAGGTAGCCATGAGGAACTCATCGCGCGCGGCGGGCAATATGCCGAACTCGAAAGGATCCAGCGCGAGGGTGCGATCGATTCAGACTATCAGGCGCTCAGAATAACCTGATGGCAGAGTCGAGCCTCCCAACCGATAAACTTAGCGACGAGAAGCCACGCGACTACTCGATGTTCGATGCCGAGCTCTCGGGCGCCGCGCTGAACATGCACCTGCTGGGTCGGCTCATGCACTGGATGCGCCCCTATCGAGTGACGCTTGCGGTAAGTGGCGTTCTGGTTCTCGTAGCATCGACACTGCAGGTGTTGCTCCCCGTCGTTATCTCCCTGGTAGTCGTTGACCACATCATCCGCGGCCAAACCGACTTGAGTCCCGATCTCGGAATGATCGAACTTACCGATTGGCTCGCCAGTGTATTTGGCACCCACCCGCTGGTCGCTGCATGTTTGTTGTACGCCGCTTTGCAGATTGGTTGGGCATTTGCCGGTCACGCCCACCGGCTCACACTCATCAGCTCGGTGATCAAAGGCTTGCGCGATCTGCGCCTCGATCTGTTCCGCCATCTGGAGACACGGCCATCTTCTTTCTACGATCGTGTCGCCGTCGGCCGGGTCATGACCCGTGTGACCAACGACATCGAAGCGCTGTACGAGCTATTGCGAGGTTTAGGTTCACTGATCGGTGAATTCGTACCGTTTTTCGTCGCGCTCGCAATCATGCTTGCCATCGATGTGAATCTTACGCTGCTGTTGCTGTTGGCACTCCCGGTGCTTGGCACGGTAACCACAATATTCCGGCGCGCAACGAGGCATCTATTCCGCCTGGTACGGCTCACGCTGTCTTCACTCAATCAGAACATGCAGGAAAATCTGGCTGGACTGCAGGTCGTGCAGCTTTCTGAACGCCAGGACTACAACCTTGATCGATATATGTCGATCAACGAGGACAATCGTAACTACGAGATGCGCATCATGCGTCTGGAAACGTTCTACGGCGCGTTCAACGACAGCATCGCGCATATCGCACTTGGCTGCATCGTCTGGTATGGCGCGGGTTCAGTGGTGCAGGAGCATATGTCTCTCGGTGGCGTGATCCTGTTCACGCGGTTCATCGACATGCTGTTTCATCCGATTGTCGTACTCGGCGAGCAGTTCAACATCCTGTTCCGTGCCATGGCGAGCGGTGAACGTATCTTTCAAGCGCTGGATTGGGACGAAAAAATTCACGAGCCCGTCAACCCCACCCCTTTGCCAGATCGTTTGCGGGGTGAAGTGGAATTCCGAAACATGAGTTTCGGATACGATGTCGATACGGAAATTCTCCATGGCGTTTCGTTCACCATTCGACCCGGGGAGAAACTTGCGATCGTCGGCCCGACCGGGTCGGGCAAAAGCACGATGATTCGTCTGCTCGGCCGCTTCTACGATTTCGAAGACGGTCAGTTATTTCTCGATGGGATCGATCTCAACCAGATTCATACTCACGATCTCAGGAAACGGATAGGCGTTGTGTTACAGGATTTCCACATTTTTTCCGGCTCAATCTACGACAACATCGCTCTGGGCGATCCACTGATCACTCACGAACGCGCCACGAGCGCTGCCAAAACCGTCAACGCGCACGGGTTCATCAGTGCACTCCCAAAAGGTTACGACACCGAGCTTTCGGAACGAGGACAGAACCTTTCCCAGGGCCAGCGACAACTGCTGGCATTCGCTCGAGTGCTCGCGGCCGATCCCGAGATACTGGTGCTCGATGAGGCAACCGCCAGCATTGACACCGAAACCGAGCTACTCATCCAGGACGCACTGCGCAAACTGACACAAGGACGCACCTCGATCCTGATTGCGCACCGATTGCAGACAATTCAGGAGGCAGATCGGATCCTGGTACTGCAAGACGGTAAAGTCGAGGAACTCGGGACTCACGATGAACTCCTGGCCGCCGGAGGACTCTACTTCAAGTTACACTCATTGCAATTTCAGGAGATCGAGCAGGACGCCAGTTAAAGCCGTTCGATAACGGCTTCTGCAAACTCAGCAGTGCCAAGATCTCCACCGAGGTCGCGGGTCTTGCAACCATCGAGCAACGCCACATCGTAAGCCTCACGGATTCGTTCCCCAGTCGTACGGTGGACTTCGTCATCATCCTTATCGGCCAGATAGTTCAACATCATCACCGCCGACATCAACAACGCGAGTGGATTTGCGACATTCCTGCCCGCGATATCAGGTGCTGAACCATGCACCGCTTCGAAGATGGCGCCATCGTCTCCATAATTGGCACCCGGAACGACGCCAAGCCCACCAACCAACCCGGCACAAAGGTCGCTGACTACATCACCGTACAAATTCTCGAGCAGCAGGATGTCGAACTGGGTTGGATCCTGAACGAGGCGCATGCAGCCAGCATCGATGATGGCCGTTTCGTATTCGATGTTTGGATAGTCCCGTTGGTGGCAGGTTGCTGCCGAACGCAGGAACAATCCGTCCGTCATTTTCATGATGTTGGCTTTGTGGAACACGGTTATTTTTTTTCGCTGGCGTTGCGTCGCGTATCTGAAGGCCCACTGGGAGATGCGTTCGCAAGCCGTTTGTGTCGCCACCTTCATGCTCATGACGACACCCGGTGTTATCTCATTTTCGACACCGCTGTATAACCCTTCCGTGTTTTCACGAACGATGATCAGGTCGACATCCTGATAACGGGCATCCACACCCGCGAGGTTCCGCACGGGGCGCACCGCGGCGTACAGATTGAACTCCTTCCTGAGCCTCACGTTCACGGACGAAAAACCTTCTCCCACGGGTGTAGTGCAGGGGCCCTTGAGCGCGACTTTATGCTGTTGAACAGC
This sequence comes from Pseudomonadota bacterium, assembly GCA_022571865.1. Classification (GTDB taxonomy): domain Bacteria; phylum Pseudomonadota; class Gammaproteobacteria; order Pseudomonadales; family Azotimanducaceae; genus SMWK01. The sequence continues at coordinate 13,467 of JACZXA010000090.1, read as the reverse complement.
ATCGATTGTGGCTTCGGGGAGAACCTCGCCGCAATCTTCGAGTGCAGCCAGACCTGCTTTACAGGGGACCCAGTCGATCTGCGCACCCGCGGCCGCGAGAATGTGCTGCACGGCTGCGGTGATCTCAGGGCCGATGCCGTCCCCGGGAATCAGAACTATTTTTGAGAGGCTCGTCATAGGACGAGTATAACGTCTGAACGATACCGAGACTGCAACGACTGATCATAATGGCGGTAGCGTCGAAACCCTTAAACCTGATTACTAGCTTCGGCGAAAGATGCCAATCCCTCTTGCACGAGCGTATAGGTCAAATCGATATTGTCGGCAATTTCACCTTGCAAAACACCCAGCGCGTCCAGAATGTCACGCGCCTCGGCAAACCCTTTTTCAATGCCACCGCGAATGATTTCAGTAAATATCGCCCGCGCTTCGCCTTCACCCATCTCGGGGTGCTGTTGCAGATACTGACCAAAAAACGCGGTACTCATTGAAACGACGCGTTCGGCTGTTGCGCCGGGACTGATATCGATTCCCGAATCATAGGCAGTTTGAATGGCATTGTTTCCCAAGGTGTCCTGCAATGCCTCGTTAATGCCTTCAATTGCCGTTTTCAGCACCAAAGCCATAGATTCGTTGCCGGTACGAATCCTCGCAACGATCGCTGACTGCAACAGGGCTTTGTTCTGGTGTGTCTTCACGGTAACGGGCACCGACCCATGCCTTTCAGCCATTGCGGTCGACGCCATTTCAGCTGCGCCATCCACAGGTCCATTGGCTTTGTTGTCAGGCAACCCGGTAACCGAACGCATGCCTTGATTGAATGGTTGCATGTCCATGTTGACCTCTCCCGGCACAGCAGCCCTTGTACAGGGTCTTATCGGCGCTGGTCAGTAAGACTTGATGAGATTATTTCGGGACGAGGCAGTCGTGATAACTCCATCACATCCAATGAAATCAATACAAGCCTGAGGCGAGACTATCGAAGCCAGCTTCAACAAGACAACTTCAAAACATCAAGCCTCGTACCTAACTCCGCTGAAAATCAAAGTTTCCAGATGGATCCGACTCACTCGACCGTGAGCGCCGTTGACTCAACCGCTCATCGTCAACCCACCGGACACACTGATAGTCTGCCCGGTAATGAACGAAGCGTCGTCGCTGAGAAAAAAGGCGACCAATCCCGGATAGTCATCCGGTCGGCCCAGACGTTGCTTGGGAATAGCCCGCCGCAGTCGTTCATTCAAACGTCCTGTTTTATCTATCGCGGCGAACAACGGTGTATCGGTGGGCCCCGGACAGATGGAGTTGAAGGTAATGTCCTGCCGGGCATGTTCTCGTGCGAGCGTTTTCATCAACGCGATGATGCCGCCTTTTGTGGCGGAATAAACCGCTTCCCCCGATGAGCCAACCCTTCCCGCGTCGGACGCAATGCTGATTACCCGCCCTCGATCGAGTTCTGCCATGCGCTTGAGGGCCAGATGGGTAACGTTGAGGGGGCCATACAGATTAATTTCGATGACCTTGCGCCAGAAATCGATTTCGGTTTTTATGAACAGCTTGGCGGAATCCCACCCGGCGTTGTTGATGAGCCCATAAACGGGCCCCGTCGCAGTTTCGAACTCGGCAACTACACGGGCTACGCTGTCATATTCGGTGATGTCTACCTCGAAGGGGTGCAAGGAGCTGTTGTCGCCAAGTATTTGCAGACCTGCACAGTTCAGATCGAACACCGCGACTGGATAACCTTGAGCCAACAACCTTTCGACGATTGCGAATCCAATGCCGCTGGCGCCGCCGGTGACGATGACGGGACGATCGCTGTTTCTTTCCATAAATCCATCCTAACTCTTTAGCTCAAACCACAACGCAACGCGGCTACAATATACCCATGACCGAGCCACCCAGAAGCGGTGAGAAATTTCGCACCCGCGAAGGCATCGTCGCCATAAAAGACGGGATGAAGGCGAAACCCAATACAGACGGGCCAGTTGGGCGCAAGCCGCCCTGGCTGAGGGTACGTATTGGTGGAGGTGCTGCATACGAAGCGGTGAGAAACACGGTGCGCGAACATCAGCTCGCCACCGTATGCGAGGAATCCCACTGTCCCAACATCGGTGAGTGCTGGAATCACGGTACAGCCACCATCATGCTCATGGGCTCGGTCTGCACCCGCGCCTGCCGATTCTGTGCCGTGGACACCGGTAATCCGAACGGTTGGTTGGATTCCAATGAACCGGCTAACGCAGCCCAATCCGTAAAACTCATGGGTCTTCGATACGTAGTGCTCACCTCGGTGGATCGGGACGATCTCCCGGACGGAGGGGCGAGCCATTATGCTGCCTGCATCCGAGCCATCAAGTCGCTAAACCCGAAGACCGCGGTCGAAGCCCTCACACCCGACTTTGCAGGCCTGCTCGACTCGGTTGAAATCGTGGTGACATCCGGCCTCGAGGTTTTCGCACAGAACCTCGAAACGGTCCGCCGCCTTACCCACCCGGTACGCGATCCACGGGCCGGTTACGAACAAACACTCGCCGTTTTAGCGCACGCAAAAAAGATTGGTCAGGACATTTTGACCAAGTCGAGCCTGATGCTGGGCCTGGGCGAAACGAACGATGAGATTCGCTGTGCCATGAATGATCTGCGCTCCCATGACGTGGACGTGCTCACGCTTGGGCAGTACCTGCGCCCGACGCAAAACCACCTTCCCGTTTCCCGCTGGGTTCACCCCGATGAGTTCGAACAATACCGCGAGTGGGGACTGGCTCTCGGTTTTGTCGAAGTAGCTTCAGGACCGCTCGTTCGTTCGAGTTACCGTGCCGATCGAATTCTCGAACGGAACAATCTCGGGTTGGGCGATATACGGCTCACCGATGTTCGCTGTTGACGCTGCAGCTAGCCTGTCCGGCCATGCTTCGTCTCTGGTCTCCTCCTCGAACACGGTAAACGCCCGCGCCAGATAGTTGCCAAGGGCAACCGAATGATCGAGCGTACAGCTATGCAGCCATACCTGCCGAGCACCATACGTCCACGCGCGGGTTATCGTGTCCATGAGCAACAACCCGCCGAAACCTGGACCTCCGCACTGCCGAAGCATTCCGAAATAGCTGATCTCCACACACTCGCCCCGCTGCCGTTCGGTCGAACAACCGATCGGCCCCTCGAATGTATGCCGTCCAGCGGTTGAGATCCGGGGTTGGTATTTGGCTTTGGATGAGTTTGTACTCGGACCGACCGATCAACGTGGCAGCTGGCGCTACCGGATCGTCGAGTTCCAGGTAAGTCGTGGTTACTGGGGTTTCAACCAGGAGAATCCTTGCTTGAACAAGCCGGCTCCATGATAGACCATCTCCCACCCCGTTGAGCCGAAGTAGATCATGGCTGACAGTTTATTGACAACCACCGACGAAACGTCGTCACCTATCGAGCTGGTGCCCACAAGCGAGTTCGAAACCTGGCAGGCCGAACGGTCGCCGTTGGCCCTGAGTTGGCTTCTCAAGAATGAATTCACCGCAAAATCGGGCCAGACAATCTGGCTGCCCGATGACGAGGGTAATCCGTACTCGGTAGCAGTTGGTTGGAACGGCGACGACGATCTCGCGACGTTGGGGGGATTACCTTACGGGCTGCCGGCGGGCGTCTACCACCTCACATCCTCCGTGACAGAACTGCAGGTACTCGGTTGGGCACTCGGCGCTTATCGATTCGATCGCTACAAGTCAAACGAGAAGGAACCCGCCCAACTTCTGATATCCGATGAGTACGACGCGGAACGACTCAACAACGCCGAGGCCGCAATCACCTTGACACGGGATCTGATCAACACTCCTGCGGGAGACATGTTGCCTACCGCATTGGCTGAAGAAGCGCAGCAGGTCGCGGATGCCAATGGCGCAAGTTGCCGGATTACCGTCGGTGACGATCTGCTCGAACAGAACTTCAACGCGATTCACGCCGTCGGACGGGCCTCGGTGGACGCGCCTCGCCTTATCGACATCGGCTGGGGGCGCGAAGACGATCCACTCGTCATTCTCGTTGGCAAAGGGGTGTGCTTCGACAGTGGCGGGCTGGATATCAAAAGTGCTGCGGGCATGCGAACCATGAAGAAGGATATGGGGGGCGCCGCGCACGTGCTCGGACTAGCCCAGCTCATCATGGCGGAGCGTTTGCCTATCCGCCTGCGGGTGCTGGTCCCGGCAGTCGAGAATGCGATCGCCGGCAACGCCTATCGTCCGGGTGACGTGCTGCAAACCCGCAACGGCATTACCGTGGAAATCGACAACACCGATGCCGAAGGACGCCTGGTATTGTGCGACGCACTTGCGCTCGCAGCCGAAGATCAACCCGAGCTGATTATCGATTTTTCCACGCTCACAGGTTCCGCGCGATCCGCGGTTGGCGCGGAGATCTCGGCCATGTTCTGCAACAACGACGATGTGGCACAAGACATCTACCGTGCCGGTGTCGAGCAGGACGACCCCGTCTGGCGGTTACCTTTACACCAACCTTATACCCACATGCTGGAAAGTAAGATCGCCGACACCGTCAACTCGGCAAGTTCACCTTATGGCGGCGCAATCACCGCAGCCTTGTTCCTGCAGAAATTCATCGCGGCAATTGACTGGGTGCACTTCGACATCATGGCGTTCAACAATCGTCATCGTCCTGGCAGACCCGCAGGTGGCGAAGCCATGGGGGTCCGCGCTGTTTTTGCTTACCTGCTGGGGCGGTATGGGAGCTAGATGTTCAAGGAACTGGAATCCGCAGCCAAAGATCACAGCGTCGCATTGGCAGACGTACTTTCGAACCTCAAGTTCGACAACGACGGGTTGGTGGCGGCTGTTGCCCAGGAGGCACACAGTAAAGAAGTACTGATGGTCGGCTGGATGGACCGAACCGCCATAGAACGCACGCTCAGTGAAGGTTACGCCTGTTACTGGTCGCGAAGCAGACAGACTTACTGGCGCAAGGGCGAGACCTCGGGTCATCTACAGGCATTGGTGGAGTTGCGCCTGGATTGTGACGGGGACGCCATATTGCTTCTGGTTGAGCAGACCGGACCCGCATGTCACACCAACCGGCCAACCTGCTTTTATCTGACTGTCGAAGGAGAAAGCGTGCGGGTGACCACCGAATCTCAGTAATCTATACTCCACCCCCATGAGCCCCCAACATATGCAGGTCTGTCTGAATTCGGGTTGTTGAAGCCGACTGTTGACCCCCGGCTGCACCTTGTAACCCACTGTTTCCATAACATTTTCGGACAAGCGTATGGAATTGCGATTCCACAACACTCTAAGCGGTCGTAAAGAGGTCTTCAAACCCCTCGACCCCGACCGCATCACCGTCTACGCCTGCGGACCGACCGTCTACAACCTCGTGCACATCGGCAACGGCCGGCCGGCCGTCGTATTCGATGTTCTGTTTCGACTGCTCCGCTCGATCTATCCGGAAGTTGCCTACGCGCGCAACGTCACCGACGTTGACGATAAGATCAACGCGGCGGCTCTGGCTCAGGGAAAATCGATAGCGACCCTGGCGGATCGCTTTACTGAAGAGTATCAGCAAGACATCCGCGCATTAGGCGCACTCGAGCCGACGGTCGAGCCACGAGCAACCCAGCACATCCCCGAAATCGTCGAGATGATCGGGGAGTTGATCGACAAAAACTACGCCTACCTTGCGGACGGCCACGTGTTATTCGATGTTTCGTCCGATCCGTCTTATGGAACGCTTGCCAAGCGCTCACTGGCAGACATGTTGGACGGAGCCCGGGTGGAGATTGCGCCCTACAAACGCGACCCGAAAGATTTTGTGTTGTGGAAGCCTTCAACTGGCGAGCTCCCCGGCTGGGAAAGCCCCTGGGGGTACGGTCGACCCGGTTGGCACATCGAGTGCTCTGCCATGGTCCGCAAACACTTAGGGAGAACCATCGACATCCACGGCGGCGGCTCCGATCTCACTTTTCCGCACCATGAAAACGAGGCGGCACAATCTCGCTCGGCAAACGACAACGCCGAGTATGTACGCTACTGGCTACACAACGGCATGCTTACGCTGGGCGATGAGAAGATGTCCAAGTCCACCGGGAACATCGTGACTATTCGCGAACTGCTCGGCCGTCACCCTGGAGAGACACTACGTTACGCATTGCTTTCCGGGCAATACCGATCGCCACTGGCCTGGTCTGAAGATCTCCTCAAACAAGCAACAGCAAGCCTCGACCGACTCTATGGCGCACTGCGAGAAGTACCGGGCAATGAGACTTCCTCCAGCTATCGAGATACACCGGTGGATGATTTCCCGGCAAGCGTAACTGCCGCGCTGTGCGACGACCTGAACACGCCGCAAGCCCTGGCCGCATTACATGCGATTGCGGGCGACATCCACAAAACCGAGGATGTTGAGCAAGCACAGGTGCTGAGATCTCAACTGCTGGCAGGGGGCTGGTTGCTTGGCCTGCTCGACAGAACCGTCGAGGCGCATTTTCAACAGAGCGCGGACATCGACTCGGAGCAGATCGATACACTCATCGAAGAGCGCATCAGTGCACGGCAAAACAAAGATTATGCTCGCGCCGACGAAATCCGTGAGGAGCTGACCGCACTCGGTGTCGAACTCGAAGACACCGCCGATGGCACCCGCTGGAAATTGCGTGGTGACAATGATTCCGACTAGCAGTCTGTCGGACTTAGAGGGATCTTGGCGAGGGAGTGGGAAAGCGAGGTCATTTTTTCGGTCTTTTGAGGAGCTTGAGTGGTGCTACGTGACGAAAAAGAGCGGAAAAATGAACCACTTTCCCACTTCCGCAGCCGATACATCCTAAGTCCGACAGACTGCCAGGTAAGGATTGTTCATGAATAATCCAGACTAGTCGCCGAAGCACTCGAACATGCAGACTATCGGTATCGTGGGCGGAGGGATCGGCGGACTGACGCTGGCGCTCGCCTGCCGCCAGGCTGGATTCAATGACGTCTTCGTTTATGAGCAGGCCGAACAAATAGAGGACCTCGGTGCCGGTATCCAGCTTTCACCGAATGCAAGCCGAGTACTCATCGCTTTAGGCCTGAAAGACGTGCTGGCCTCAGTCGCCTCCTATCCTCAAGCCGTGCACCTGCGTTCCTGGAAGTCGGGATACCTCGTCGCGCAGCGGCCGCTCGGAAGGTTCTCCGAAGACCGCTACCACTCGCCGTACTATCATCTGCACCGTGCGGATCTACATCGGCTACTGCTTGATGCGGCGGTTGCGAATCAAGTGACGATTACGACCGGCAAAACCTGTTCATCGCTCGATGCCCATGAAGGCAGGGAACAGATAAATTTTACCGACGGCAGCCATGCCGCTCACGATGCGGTGATCGGCTGCGATGGTATTCATTCTGCCGTGCGCAGATCCCTGCTTGGGGTTGACGAACCGAGGTTTACCGGTCACGTGGCGTGGCGCGGAATGGTCGAAGCCGCCAGGCTCCCGGAGGGTCTCACCAACCCCGTGGTAACGGCCTGGATGGGGCCAAAAAAACACTTCGTCCACTACCCCGTTCGGGGGGGTGAGCTGGTTAATTTCGTCGGTGTGGTGGAGGTCACGCACAACGACGGCGTCGGCGAGGAATCCTGGCGAACGCAGGGAGACAAGGCAGAGATCGCCGAGGATTTCGGTGACTGGCACCCTGACATTGTTACCCTCATCAATGCGGCGGATCGTTGTTTCAAATGGGCGTTATACGACCGCGACCCCTTGGAAAACTGGTCCGTCGGGCGCGTCACCTTGCTGGGAGATGCCTGTCACCCGATGCTCCCCTACCTGGCTCAGGGTGCAGCGATGGCAATCGAAGACGCCTGGGTATTATCAAGAATGCTGGAGAACTGGGAAGACGAGACCGCGGAAGGTTTTCTCGAATACGAACGTTACCGCCGACCACGTACCAACAAAGTGCTGCTTGGGTCGCGAGCACAAGGGGCGCAGTTTCACCTGAACGATCGCCTCAAGGTGATCATGCGTAACGTTCGTCTGGGGCTCGGCAGTCGATTTCTACCGGATGTCGCCATGCAGCAGCTTGACTGGCTCCACGGTTACGACTGCGTAAAGGGGTTCGATTGATTTGTTTTATACTTCGCACGCCGAGAACGAGAGATGAAAATGCTTGATCAAGAAGCGGCCAGCGCCTTCGTCGACGACATCTGGGACAAGAGTATCGTGCCTGCTCTATGCGACTATGTACGCATCCCCAATAAATCACCTGCCTTCGATCCTGACTGGGAAGCCCACGGCTATATGCAGCAGGCAGTCGAGCTTTTGCAACAGTGGTGTGACACCCCTCCACTTGTCAAACTCACCCATGAAATCTTCAAGTTACCCGGACGTACGCCGGTTTTGTTCTGCGAAATACCTTCCACAGGTGGGGACGGCACCGTCCTGCTCTACGGCCACTACGACAAACAACCGGAGTTCACCGGTTGGGAAGAGGGCCTGAGTCCGTGGGAGCCTGTGTTACGCGACGGCAAGTTGTATGGCCGAGGTGGTGCTGACGACGGTTATGCGTTGTTTGGTTCGCTCACGGCAATTGCCGCATTGGAACACCTTGGCATTCCCCACGCGCGCTGCATTGTTCTCATCGAAGGTTGTGAAGAAAGTGGTAGCTTCGACCTGCCGTTTTACGTGGAGGCGTTGACCGAACGCATCGGGATACCGGAGCTCGTTGTCTGCCTGGACGCCGAGTGTGGTAACTACGATCAGTTATGGACCACCACCTCGCTGCGGGGCATGTTACCGGGGGTATTGTCTGTCGAGGTATTGAGGGAAGGTCAGCACTCAGGCGTGGCCGGGGGTATCGTTCCCTCGACGTTTCGCATCCTGCGGCAACTTTTCGAACGAGTCGAAAACGCCGCGACCGGTGAGTTGCACCCATCTTTGTATGTCGACATTCCCCACGAAGCACGCACTCAGTTGAGCGCGGTTGCGGAGATTCTGGGCGCGGACGTCGTGGGTCGATTTCCGTGGCTCGATGGTGTAAAAGCAAGTCCGGCAGATCCAGTAGAGTTGCTCATCAACAACGCCTGGCGCCCGAGCCTTGCAACCGTGGGCTTGAGTGGCGCACCCGAAGTACACAATGCCGGTAACACGCTAAGGCCGAGTACCAGCGCCAAGATGGTGTTTCGCTTACCGCCGACCCTTGCAGCCGAAGATGCCGCACTCACAATCAAGGCCGAACTGGAAAGAGATCCACCTTACGGCGCGCATGTCACATTCGAACTGGAAACGGCACAAACAGGCTGGTGTGCACCGAAATTCTCTCCCTGGCTGGAAGATTCCCTCAATCGAGCTTCCATCCAGTTTTTCAACAAGCCTGCGATGTACATGGGAATGGGCGGTACCATCCCCTTCATGAAAATGTTGGGAGACGCTTACCCCGGCGTACAGTTCATGGTAACCGGCGTGCTTGGGCCGAAATCAAACGCCCATGGTCCAAACGAGTTTCTGGAAATTGCGACCGGTAAAAAAGTCACCGCTTGCGTCGCTCAGGTGCTGGCCGACCATGCGATCCGGAAAGAATACTAGCCTGAATTATTCATGAACAGGCCAGGCTAGTGCAATAACCGGCTGTTGGAGCCGAAACTTCTCTTCAGAAAGTCCATCTGGTCCCCAAGTATCCGGCCACTGTTTGTGAGCGCCAGGTACTCGGCGAAGTTCGGCGCATACGGCAACGCATGCAGCTGAACGTTGCACTCTTCGAGCAGCCGATTGCCCTTGTAATGGTTACAGCGTTTGCAGGCGGATACGACGTTGTCCCAGCCATCCTTCCCACCTCGCGAGGTCGGAACGATATGATCGCGGGTGAGTTGGCTATCCGAAAACGAACCACCGCAGTAGAGGCAGACATTCCGGTCACGTCCGAACAACGCCTGGTTGGTGAGCGGAGGAATGCCTTTGGTAATGGGCATGACCCTGCCTTGGCAGGCAATGATGCTATGTATGTCTACCGAGGATTGAGTGCCATCGAAGCGCGAATGTCCTCCTCGGATGTGCAACACCGCGTCACCCAAAGTCCACACGATGATCTCACGCGCGTATAGACACACAGCTTCCTGCCAGCTGACCCAATCCAGGGGATGGCCGGCGACATTGAGCCGCAGGATGCGCGGCACTCGATTGTATTCATCCAGCGTTGCAATCATGCTCGTACTCAATCAATACAGCCAGTCAAGCCAAATACCAATCAACGTTTATTCGTCTCTGCGATCTACGTGAGAGCGAACGAGTCAGACTCAGGCGCGCGCGTATCATGACCAATCACCACAATGGATACAATGGCTCTCGGGTGCGTTACGCTGTAACTTTCCTGGCAAACAAACATAACTGGCATAGTAGATCCATGTTGCGAGTGATCGGCTGTATCGTCCTGTTCGGGCTTGTCGCGTGCTCATCGAAAAGTCCCGCTCCCGTGGCACCCGCAGACCTACCGAACAAATCAGGCGGAGACTGGTTCTGCGAAATGCACCCCAATGGCGAAGAATGGTCCTGCGTACGGGACGAAAATCTGTCACGACACCCCAAACCATCCAGATTACCGGAGCCTAAACCAATACCCGTTCCTGTCGACGCAAGAACGCCGCCTCCGCCGGCACGTTCATCGTTGGCAGCAGCCGCAAACCCGCAGCCCGCCCCGCTTCCCGAACCTGTTGAAGCCGCAGTGGCAAGTGTGTCGGGCGAGCAGGTGCCTGCGCATGTGCGGCTCGCATATAAACCCGAAAAACCAGTGAGCATCATCGAGCTACCGCCAGACCTCTACGCGATTCAACTCATCGCAATGTCCACCCGCGATGCACTCGAAACGTTCGTCGAGGATAATCGCCTGTTGGGTATGTCTGCTGCGCGGGTCGCAAACGAAGACCGGATTTTCTACCTACTGCTGTTAGGAATCTACGAATCGGCAGAGATCGCAAGAGAAGCCGTTGCAGGCATTGGGCCACCATTAGACAAGCAAACACCCTGGATCAGGCGTCTCGGTTCCCTGCAAGAGGCAATGATTCGCGCGAACGGGATTATTGCCGGCAACACGGAGTAACACCGGCTATTGAGCCGCACTCCCTGCGGAGTCCGCGAGAGAAGTAGTTGGATCTATCGACCGATAACTCGGCCTCCCACGCAGCCGCTCGAGATAAGCTTTCACTCTGGGGAACGCATCGACATCCATACCATCGACTTGTAATACCATGGCAATTGCCATGAAAGGTACGTCGGCAAGTGTGAACTCATCGCAGAGATATTCTCTACCCTCCAACTGCTCTTCGACAAATGGAAACGTTTGGACGCGAAGACCTTCTCTGCCTTTCTCCATAGCTTCTGTGTCCCGTTTATCTTCCGGCGACCACCATGGCATCCAGATCGGTGGCAGGTGCCTGGACAAAATACCTTCATCTGCGTAATTCTCTAACGCCCGCGCTCTGCCGCGCAGCGCTGGATCAGCAGGTAGCAGCGGAGGCTGAGGGTATGCATCGTTGAGGTATTCGTTGATCACCGTTGAGTCATAGAGTGTCAGTTCGCCATCGTCGATATAGGGCACCTTACCCAGCGGATGTTTAGCCAGTACCTCGGGAACCTTTTTCCATACATCTCCTGGACGAACGGTCTCGACCCGATAATCGATGCCTTTCTCTTCAAGTACCACCTTGGTTTTGCTGGCATTGGTGGAACGCAGCGTTCCGTAGGGATATTCCCTCTCCATGGTGTACAGAACGATCATGTAGCCCTCTTGTTTCGCGAGTATTGCCGCCGATGATACAGACCCTCCACCGAGAAGATAACAAGAGCGAGCCAGATACAGCCGAAAGTAACCGTCTGGCTCGACCGAAACGGCTCACCGTATACGAAGATTGCCAGGCCGAAGGTGATGCTGGGTGCGAGATACTGAAAAAAGTCGAGTGCAGTAAGCGACAATCTCAAGGCCGCGGCGGCAAAACACACCAACGGGAAAACGGTAACCAGACCACCGGCTGCAAGCAATAGAAGCTGCGACCCGGTGCCGAAAATGAACGTCCCTTCACCAACAATCACCCGGTAACCGAGGTACCCAAGCGCGAACAACAACGTTTCGACGCCAAGGCCGACAGCGGAGTCCACCGCGAGCTTCTTTCGCACCAGACCATAAAATTCCAAAGCTCACAGCAAGTGTGATTCCAGCCCAGGGCAGCACGCCTACCGCAACGATCTCATTCAGTATCCCGAGGCTTGCGAGCCCAACCGCTGACAGTTGTGCGGGATGTAACCGTTCGCTCAGGAACACACTGCCCAGTATCACGTTGACGATCGGGTTTAGGTAATATCCCAGGCTCGTTTCCAGCATGCGGTCTGCCTGCAGCGCTCACACCAACACGGCCCAGTTGATCGACACCAACACACCGCTCACCGCAAGCCAACCGATCTATCGTTTCCCGAGCCTGCGCAGCGTGTACAACTGCCCGCGCGCCATGATCAACATGGCCAGCAACACAACGGACCACACGACCCGATGGGCAACGATCTCCAACGGAGACGCGAACTCCACAAATTTGAAATATACCGGAGCCACACCCCAATATCCGTATGCGGCAAGCGCAAACCAGATTCCCGCCCGGCGCTCGGCGTGATCCTGCATCATCGGTCGGTCAGCCGTTGTGCCAGCGCGGCTAGTCCAGAGGAACGAATAGACAGCTCCGCGGCTCCCCGTCCACCGCTCTGCTGATGTGACCCCGCCCGGTAGTATCTTCAGCCAACAGAATAGAACCCGGACCCAGCCGGCGCACGGTTCCATCGCCGATTTCTATCTCTACTGAGCCGGTCAGATTCACCACCAGCTGGCGCCGGGGGGCGTTGTGAAAATCGATCTCGTAGTCACCTTCGACCTCACGAAACATCACCCCCGTGCCGCGCCACAATTCGGAAATACGGCCGATATTTCCTCGATTATCCATGGCCACTTCCACATCTTCGAAATGGGATTCGCCGTCGTCCCCGCTGTAAATACGTACTATGTTCAACTCGTTTCCCCCGCTGTTCTTCAAGTAAATTTTTCACCTGACACCGATGCCCATAGGGCGTCGGCGGCTCGACCGATCATCATGCCCGAAACGTCCCGAATCGCGACGACTTCTCTGAGTTGGCCCGCCGATGGATTGACCCACACACCACGAGAAGGTCACGGGCAACATCGAGATGGCGATGAACCACCCCGGGGCCGCGTCACGAGTCCCCTTGGTCCGGCTTGGTTTCAGACACGATGACCTGCAATGACGATGAATCAATGAGATCGAGAATGTCGGGTCGTTTCTGCTAATCCCAGTCGGCCAGATCTGAGTTGCTCGGGGCACGATTGTGCTCATCAAGATTTTTCAGACCTGGAACGACCGTCCAGCTAACCACAACGGCCAGTACGACCAACGCCCACACGATCACCGGTCCGGGGGGCAGGTCCCAGACGATCGAAGACACCA
>JACZXA010000280.1 GCA_022571865.1 Pseudomonadota bacterium | reverse complement strand
GGGCCACATGGCTCATCCGGGCGATGTCGAAAAGGCTGCATTGGACCACCCGGACTTGACGTTCATCATCTATCACTCAGCGATCAAGCACGGTCCCAGTGAACCGCAGTTCAAGCGGCCGAACTTCTTCGACCCGACGACCGGTGATTTTGCCTGGCACGAGGAACTGATGAAGATCAAGCAGCGCAATCCCAAAATAAACAACGTCTACTGCGAGATCGGCTCCGCCTTCGGGACGCTGGCGATCGCGCACCCCGTGATGTGTCAGCATTTGATCGGCAAGAACGTGAAGAACTACGGTGCCGATCATGTCCTGTGGGGGACCGATTGCCTCTGGTGGGGATCGCCCCAATGGGTGATCGATGCGTTCAAACGCTTCCAAATCTCCGATGAACTCTGTGAGAAATTCGGATATCGCAAACTGACGAAAGAAGACAGAGCGAAAATCTTCGGACTGAATGCCGCTCGGATTTACGGCGTCGACGTCGAGGGCCAACGGCACGTACGAGTGATGTAAAATCCGAGGGCGAAGCTGCGTAGACACAGCCGGGGCGAGCACCCGCCGACCTTGAAACTCGATGACGGCGCGGTAAAGGCGCATGTTCATCGCGATACTGACGTCTTGCGCCGGGCCAATCGCTTCGTTACTACAGGGGAGTCCGCTGCGCTTTTGTAGCCGCGGCGCTCCAGCGGGGCAAAGCATCGGAGCCGTTCCGGCTCGCAGTTCGTCGACGATCGACGTCGGCGCGTCCCAAAACTCGTCCAACCCGTAGAGACTCTCCTGGAAATCATGAATCCAAAACCGCTTTGGACCCAGCACCCTGCTATCGCCTCTTCCCTGCACGCTCTCGCCCTCCGCAAAAAACTCGAATTCCATCGCGACGGTCTTGAGATTCGACGAACAGTGAAGTTTCTTGACAGCGTCCCGCGCGGATGCGAGCGCGGGCAGCAGAATCGAGATAAGTAAGGCGATGATCGAGAACACGACGAGCATCTCAATCAAGGTGAATCCCGTCCGACGTCGCTCAAGCGCGCAGCCCTCCCTGCGGCGGATAGCAGTCGCTACGATGTTTCGATTTGAGTCGGCCACGCTCGCGTTCGTTCCTACTTTCGTTGCCACTGTGCTACTCGTTCTGCGGCCCGGTTAACTTCTTGCCCAGGTCGCTGACGTCGTCGAGATCGATCTGATCGTCATCGTTGATTCCCCAGGCACGCAGCTTGTCGCGAAGGGCCTCGGGTTCCGGCAGTGGGTGGCGTCCCCCGGCGCCGGGGGCGGCCGCGAGGTCCTTATCGAGGCTTGCATAGGAGGCATTGTCGATATGGCCCGACCGGTAAACCTCGACACCGTGATCTGGATTGCCGAGTTGAGCCCTGCAATCCAGTATCTTGAAGTGCGACAACCCGTCGGCGAGATCGGCCGCGGAGATCAGCGTCAGATAGGATTTGGATTGCTGGCGGGTCATTCAGCGACCTGTTTATCAGCGTAATGGCGAGAGGTTGATCTGGTTCTCATATACATCACGGGCGAAAGGCTATATCGATCCTTATACTGACTACGGAGTATTGGCAAGGTGGTTTTTTTCTATGCTTGTTGTCACAATCCCGCACCGACACACCCCCAAAAGACAATATCTTCCGAGGAGACCCTGCTAAGTGACCTTTATTGATTGGCTCAACAACGGATTACTGGACTTATCCCTGATGGGGCTCACAGCCTATACGCTGGTCGTGACCCACATCACCATTGTCTCGGTAACCGTCTACCTGCACCGTCACTCGGCCCATCGCGCGGTGGACCTGCACCCCGCGTTGAAGCATTTTTTCCGCTTCTGGCTGTGGCTGACCACCGGGATGGGTACCAAGGAGTGGACCTCGATACATCGTAAACACCATGCGGTTTGCGAAACCGACGACGACCCCCACAGTCCTGTGGTGCAGGGCTTGAGCAGAATTCTCTGGCAGGGTGCCGAGCGTTATCGCGAAGCCGCAGCACAACCCGAGATCATGGAAAAGTATGGCGCCGGCTGTCCTGACGATTGGATGGAGCGTAATTTTTATAACCCGCACACGGTACTCGGCGTGACGATCCTCGCGTTTGTCAACATCGCGCTGTTTGGCGTCATCGGGCTCACGGTCTGGGCTGTGCAGATGATCTGGATTCCGCTTTTTGCCGCGGGCGTCATTAATGGAATTGGCCACTACTGGGGCTACCGGAATTTCGAATGTCCCGATGCGGCGACCAATATCGTTCCCTGGGGCATCCTTATCGGTGGTGAAGAGATGCACAACAATCATCACACCTACCCCAATTCGGCCAAGTTTTCACAGAAACCCTGGGAGTTCGACATCGGCTGGTTTTGGATTCGTGTATTCCAGATGTTGGGGCTTGCCAAGCCGCTGAGCACCGGGCCTATTGTGAAGCGGATTCCCGGCAAGACCACAATCGACATCGATACGGCTTGGGCCGTGCTAAACGACCGCTTTCGGGTGATGGCCAGATATGCCGAGAACGTCGTCGGGCCTCTCGTCGAACAGGAATTGCGCAAAGCCGGAAATGCTGCAAACCGGTTGGTGCGCAAAGCCAAGGTGGTGCTGTGTAAAGAAGATTCTCTGGTGGACGATGCTGGCAAGAATCGCATCTCGGAACTCCTCGAAGCGCATCCCGACATCAAGGTGATATACGAATTGCGTCAGGCTCTGCAGGCTGTCTGGAGCAAGCGTGGCGGTAGTGCGGATGAATTGCTCGGCGCCCTGAAACAATGGTGTCAGGACGCAGAAGAGACCGGCTTTGGCGTTCTCAGGGACTTTGTTGAAGAGTTGAAGTCATACTCCATACCGAAGTTGGCGCGCGCCTGAGCGAAGCGGCAGCTTGCGGGTCTGTCGTTTGACCATCGTGAGATGGGTGTGATTTGTTCACGTTTTTTTTACATTTTAACCGTTGTATCATGCACCGATGACTCCCGGACCCGCATCAGTGGCCATAACAACACCGATAACATCTATACCTTTAGGTAGGACTGCAGGAGGCGTGCTCACGTGACCTTTTTGACCTGGCTCAGCGACGGATTATGGGATTTTTCGTGGCTCGAACTTGTTATCTTTACCCTCATCGTGACCCACATCACAATCGTCTCGGTAACCTTGTACCTGCATCGGCACTCCTCCCATCGCGCATTGGATCTGCACCCGGCGCTGCGACATTTTTTCCGCTTCTGGCTCTGGTTGACCACGGGTATTGTCACTAAGGACTGGACGGCCATACACCGCAAACATCACGCGGTATGCGAAACCGAAGACGACCCACACAGTCCGGTAATGCAGGGGTTGAAGAAAATTCTCTGGGAAGGAATGGAAACCTACCAGGAAGCCGCCGCCAAACCCGAGATCATGGAAAAGTATGGCGCAGGCTGTCCGGACGACTGGATGGAACGCCGCGTCTACTCCCGGTTTTCGCTGCATGGCATCGTGCTCCTGGGGGCCATCGACATCGCACTGTTTGGTGTCGTCGGCATGACGATCTGGGCGGTACAGATGATGTTGATTCCGATTGCCGGCGGGGTCATCAATGGCATCGGCCACTATTGGGGTTATCGAAACTTCGAATGTCCGGATGCGGCCACTAACATCGTCCCCTGGGGCATCTTCATCGGCGGAGAAGAGATGCACAACAACCATCACACCTACCCAAATTCGGCCAAGTTTTCTCAGCAGCCCTGGGAAATCGACATTGGCTGGTGCTGGATTCGTTTTTTCCAACTGTTCGGATTGGCGAAACCACTGAGTCGAGGACCCCTAGTCGAGAAGATTTCCGGTAAAACCACGATCGACATCGACACCGCCTGGGGGGTGTTGAACGATCGGTTCAGGGTGATGGCCAGGTACGCCGAAAACGTCGTTGCACCCCTTGTCGAACTGGAATTCCGTAAAGCCGATAATGCCGCACGCCTGGTGTTGCACAAAGCCAAAGTGGTGCTCTGCAAAGAAGAATCCCTGGTGGACGATGTTGGCAAGAACCGCATCTCGGCGCTCGTCGACGCCCACCCGGATATCAAAGTGATATACGACTTGCGTCTACGTCTGCAGGCTGTGTGGAGCAAGCGCAGTGGCAGTGCGGATGAGCTGTTGAATGCACTGAAACAATGGTGTCTGGATGCCGAGGCGGCCGGCCTTCAGGTACTCAGTGATTTTGTTGAAGAGTTGAAGTCATACTCGCTACCGAAGCTGGTATCAGCCTGAGCGAGCCCTCACACGCGCAACGCTACATGCGTTCGACGGTTTCGATACCCAACAGACCGAGACCCTCTTTGAGCGTGTCGGCGACGCGTTGACATATTTGTAAACGGCCGGCTCGGATTTCCTCAGGCGCCGTCAGAACGGGGCAGGCTTCATAGAAACGCATGAACTGGCTCGCGAGCTCGTAAAGATATGAGCATAGGTAGTGTGGATAGGCATCCGCCGCCACCTGTTCGAGAACTTCCTGAAATCGCAATAGGGTAACGGCCAGCGACCGCTCGGCGGGCTCAATCAGTTCCGGCTTGCCGGTAACGGATTCGATATCGATGTTTCCTCGACGAAACACGCTTTGTACGCGGGTATAGGCATATTGCAGATAAGGTGCCGTATTGCCTTCGAAGGCCAGCATCTGGTCCCAGTCGAAGTGATAGTCGCTGGTGCGGTTTTTGGAAAGGTCGGCATACTTCACCGCGCCGATGCCCACCACCCTGGCAATCTCGCGGCGTTCGTCTTCGCTCAGCGCTGAGTTTTTCTGGCTGACGAGATCGAACGCACGCGCCTCAGCCTCGTCTAACAGATCGGCAAGCTTCAACACTC
>JACZXA010000089.1 GCA_022571865.1 Pseudomonadota bacterium | reverse complement strand
CCGCATACGGGTTTTTCCCGGTTTTCAACTCCAGATGTACCGGGTTGCCAACCAGATCCAACGCGTCACGAAATCCGTTCTGGAGATAACGGCGATAACTGACCGGCACCATTTGGGTCTGGTTGCCATAGATGGCAATCCTGGGTGGATGCGAACCAACCTTATGGGCATAACGCAGCTTGATCCCACGTCCCCGCACCGCGGGTGGCGAATGGGCTTCCACCAGAGAATGGAGCAAACGTGTCAGCACCGAGGTGCCGACATCGAACTGTCCGGCCTTGAACACCCGATCAACCTCGCGCATGAGGTGCCCGACGCCGGTACCATGGAGCGCCGATATCTCCATGAAGGTAATCCAGGGAGCGAACTTCAAACGCCGATCGAGCGTTCGACGCACCGCCCGGCGTTCATCGCTGCGCAAGCCATCCCACTTGTTCATCGCAACGATGACACCGGCGCCTGCGTCAACGGCATAACTCAAGATATGCAAGTCCTGATCGACGACCCCTTCGTTCGCGTCCATGACCAGGATCACCACGTGAGCTTCATCGATGGCTTGGAGTGCTTTGACCACGGAAAACTTTTCAACCACACCCTCCACCCGGCCCTTTCTGCGAACACCGGCCGTGTCGATGAGTACATAGTTCTTTTTTGCGCGCACGAAGGCAATGGAAATGGCATCCCGCGTTGTACCGGGCTGGTCGTAGACGACCAGTCGCTCTTCTCCCAACAGGCGATTACCGAGAGTCGATTTACCAACGTTCGGTCGGCCGATAATAGCCATTCGCACGGCGTCAACGGCCTCCGTGGAAGCTACGCTCTCGTCACCTTGTTGGGGAATGAGATCCTGCAATCCCGCAGACAACGCAACCAGGCCACGTCCATGTGCTGCAGAAACATAGACTACATGCTGGAATCCGAGCGTGGCGAATTCGGCCACCGCTTCGTCGCGGTTGGCACCATCCATTTTGTTTACGACCAACATCACGGCAAGTTCCCGGCGTCGCAGGAGCGTCGCAATGTCCTGGTCGATCGGAGTCAGACCTGCACGACCGTCGACGAGGAACAACACGGCGTTCGCTTCGTCGATAGCGAGTTCCGCCTGGTGCTCGAGTGCACGGGAAAGGTCACCCGCTTCGCCGAACAATCCCCCCGTATCGATTAGCGTGCACGCCTGGTCTTCGATCGTTGCGTGCCCGTAGCGACGATCTCGGGTCAATCCGGGTACATCTGCAACCAGCGCATCACGTCGATTGGTCAGCTTGTTAAACAGGGTCGACTTACCCACATTGGGCCGGCCGACCAACGCCAACACGGGGCGCATGGTTAGTGTCCCGTCCCGCAGAAACGCCCACCGATCTGCTGGTCTTTTTCGCTCCTGGCGGCGTTGTCCGTCCTTGCATGGCACCTGCCACAGGGCATCCCCGACAGCGCCTTCGGGATCCCCCGCGTCCATTGGGTACGCATGCGCCAGGAACAAAAAGTTCCGCCCACGGCATCAAGCTTGTTTGCGAGGTAAGACACTAGCGCTCAGACAACAAAAGACTACCTGACTTTTATTTCGAGAGCATGCAGCGACCCGGAATTACCCAGCACATACAGCACGCCGTCCGCTACCACCATATTGGAACGCAAGCCCTTACCATCGAGCTTACGGCGGCCGAGAAAGCGCCCATCACTTTGCGCCAGAATATGCAGATAACCTTCCGAATCACCGACCGCCAGGTAGTTGCTGAACGCAATCGGGCTGGACAAACTTCGCCGGGCAAGACCCTCCTGGGTCCAGGAAACCTCTGCAGATTGTTTGTCTATGGCAATGATGGAATCTGTGTCGTCAACCACGTAGATCTGCCCATAACCTTCGCCCAGGTCGAGGTAACTGGAAAACTCTTTCTCCCATAACATCGTACCGTCGCTTCTGCGCAGCGCTTTCACCCGACCTTGATAGGCTGCGGCGTACAGGATTGCGCCGCTGATCAACGGGGTGCTGTCGACGTCTACCATCCGGTCGAGCTCGGAACGTCCTTCCGGCAGCATCACCCGATGTTCCCAGATCGGCTCACCGGTGTCGGCGCGCAGAGCGGTCACCATGCCGTTCGCATATCCCGAATAGACGACACCCCCGTCGAACATTGGCGCGCTGGTGCCGCGCAAGGTCAAAATAGGAACCTGATGGTCGAAACTCCAGCGAATCTCGCCGGATTCATCCTCTAACGCCAATAACCGGCCATCGATGGTCTGAACGAATATCAGCCCGTCCCCTGCGGTCGGCCGCGACAATACTTCGCTGCCGACATTTACCGTCCAATCAACCGTTCCATCATCCGCCGCGATCGCTAACACCTCGCCAGCGGTCGTACCTACGAACACGTAGCCGGCACCGGCACCGACTCCGCCGCTGACGAAGCTCGTGTCCGTTCGATCATAAAAATTGAGCTTGGCGAAAAAACCTTCGTCCAGGGAAGCGAATTGTGTACTCCAGACGTTTTTACCGGAGAACCGGTCCAGGGCTTCTATCAATCCGTATCCATCCGCGACGTAGACCCGATCGGCGAGTACCAGCGGGCTGAGCTTCAGGTACTTACGACCCAGACCTTCACCAATATTTGCCTTCCAGTTGCGTTCGATGCGAACTTCTTCATCGAACTTCACGAGTGCCGCCGGTTTGAGGGGATCTTCTTCCGCATCGATGAAAGGTAGCCAGCCGAGATAGCTGCAACCAGAAATCAGCGCAAACGCTGTTATCAGAATCAGGGTATTACGCATCATTGGCACTCGCCGTGTCCGCGGCTTTCATTTCGAGCATAGGTCGCGCTTCGCCCTCACTCAACTCCACAAGGGCTGCGCTGTACGCCTCGTGGGCAAGCACCTTCTCGCCGCGGGTCAGATGGATGTCCCCCGTCAGCTCAGCCACATGGGAGCGAAAACCTTCCCCGCGGATATTGCCGAGTACCGCCAGCGCTTCGTCAGATCGGTCACCCTGTTGGAGTACCCTTGCCAGACGCAAGCGAGCCAGATCGGCAAGCTTTGCGTCAGGCGCCACCTCGACGGCCTGTCTGAGCAACGCTTCGGTCGTTGCGAAGTCTGCTTCCTCGGCAGCCGTGTGCGCACGATGTAAGAGGGTAAAAACCTGGTACGAGGTTGCCGGGATCTGTTCGTCGATGGACGCCGCCAATCGCCCCCGATCCTCACCTTCGCTCGCGAGAAATTCCTCGTACAAAAGCGAAGCCGTCTCAATCTGTTCCGTTCGATAATCGTCATACCACTGCCACCCGAACCACCCACCGATGCTCAGGATCAAAACGACCACAAGACTGGTGCCATTGTCGTCCCACCAGGCCTTTAGCTTGGCAACCTGTTCTTCGTCTGTCAGATAGTCTGACACCCCTTCCTCCTTAAGTCTTAAGTGCCGTCAGCAACCGCTGTGGTTGCGATGGCGCGATTTTTCAAAAGCTCGATGAGCGCTTCCGGAGAGAGCAACTGTTGTAGGGTTTCCTCGCGGAGGAACTTCACCGACACCTGGCTTTTCGACCTTTCCTGTTCACCTACCAATACCGCCAAAAACGCACCGCTTGCGTCTGCGCGTTTCAACTGACTTTTCAATTTGCCCCCACCTGCGTGGATGCGAATTCTGAGACCAGGCAACCCGAGACGCAATTGATCTGCAACACGCATCGCCCAAACCATGAGGGCGGGAGTCATTACGCAGATATAAACGTCTGCGGCAGCGGCAAAGTCGCACTCGGTCCCCTCGAGTCGCTGCGGAACATGTACCGCCCCGTAAAGCAGCACAACCCGGTCCAACCCGAGCGAAAACCCGGCGGCCGGCGTTGGGCGGCCACCAAGAAGTTCAACCAGCCCGTTGTAGCGTCCTCCTCCGCACAGGGTGCCTTGGGCTCCCAGAGAAGTCGTGATCCATTCGAATACCGTGTGTGTGTAGTAGTCGAGGCCTCGAACGAGACCCGGGTTTTCTCGATAAGGGACTTCGAATTCATCAAGCAACCCGATCAGCTCGCCATAGTGGGCTTTGCTCTCGGCATCGATAAAATCAGGTAACTTAGGCGCGTCGTTCAACAAAGCCTGGGTAGCGGGAACTTTGCTGTCCAGGATTCGTATCGGATTGTTATCCAGGCGGCGAAGGCTCGCTTCATCCAGCTCATTCTTTAGCGGTGTCAGGTAGTCGACCAGCGCTTCGCGATACGCCGCGCGAGTTGCCCCGCTCCCCAACGTATTGATTTCCAGTTTCACGTGATCTTCGACCCCGAGTGCGCGCCAAAAATCCCGGCTCATGAGAATCAACTCGACATCCACATCTGGACCGGTAAAACCAAAGGCCTCGGCACCGATCTGATAGAACTGGCGGTATCGACCCTTCTGTGGTCGTTCGTACCGAAACATCGGCCCGGCGTAGAACACCCGCTGGGTCTGATTGAACAACAAACCGTGTTGCTGCAGGGCTCGCACACATCCAGCGGTACCCTCTGGACGCAGGGTTAGGCTTTCACCATCGCGACTGGCGAGGTTATACATTTCTTTTTCGACGATGTCGGTCGCTTCCCCGACACCGCGACTGAAAAGCTCGGTTACTTCGAGTAACGGCAGATGAATTTCTTCGTAGGCATAACCCAGGAGAATCTTCAGAAGACGGTTTTCAACGTAATGCCATTGCCGGGCTTGTTCCGGCAGCACGTCTCGCATGCCTCGAACCGCCCGGACCATGTTATTGACCCAGGACCAGACTGGCGACGTTGTTGCGGGTGTGCGGAGCCAGTACCACGGGTTCTCCGTTGAACGCCATACGCACACCGGGTGCGTACCCAAGAAGGATTCTGAATGGACCGCTACCGACTAGCTCCAAGGTCTGACCGGCACGGCTGAGATTGCTGTACAGATTCTCACCGGGTGTCGAGAGTACTTCCACCCAACAGTCATCCGAGAACGCGAACCACAAGCGATCGTTGCCGAGCGCCGTGATACGCTGCACTACGCCACGCGGTTCAATACCCACCAATTCGGTCCCGGCGTCTATAACGTCCGCCGACGCATGCCCACCCGGCGTTTCATTCTGCGCACCTGGTCGCAAGCGTTCGTTACCGGATTGGTCACCGGCGTCGGGCGCCTCATCAAGCGCTGGACGCTGCTGGGTGCGTTGTACCTGGATACCGGGAATACTATCTGCGGCGACGGCCGGTGTTGTCATCGACTGCTCAACGGGTTCCACAGCACCGGACTGGAACCGGTCATGCAAAGGCCACAACGAGTACAACAGGGCTCCCAGCAGCACTAAAACGATCGTTGCACCGCCACCCACAAACCACCCCGGATACCTGCGAATCACGTCTTCGATGGAGGTGAAGGCTACTTCTTCCCTCGTTGCATCGTCTAAGTCTTCCGCCGAATACCGAGCGACAATTGGATCAGGATCAAGTTCCAGCAACTTGGCGTAGCCGCGAATATATCCGCGGGTAAAAACCGGCGCCGGTAACTTTTCGTAGTCGTTTGCCTCTATCGACTCAATCACGCGCAATGCTAGATTCAGCGCTTCCGCCACTTCCCTACAGGTAATTCCCAGTGACTCGCGCGCTGCACACAGCGCCGCACCCGGACCTTCGGTTACCTCATTCATCACCGCCTCACTGTGGGAGGAATCATTGGGGGATGTCACACCTTTGAGCCTCTTTAGAACCTGGGTAGAGGTTCTTGAGTGTCATCGCATAACTTGCAACTTGATCGAGTTCGCCTAATTCGTGACCGATTTTGATGCCAAGACACAGACTTCGTGGATTCTGCCGCGCCTGGCTCTTGAAGCTACCGTAATAACGGCGCGCGGCCTCGAAGTTTCCCTCCACGTAGGCAATGTCAGCAAGCTCGAGACTGGAGCGAGGTTGTCGGAAGTTCAGTCCCAGCGCGCGTGAAAACGCGTTTTTGGCAGCGCGTTCCGTTCCGATCTTAAGCTCCGTCAAACCCAGATTCTCAAACGCCTGAGCTCGCATGTGATACTCGGGGTTACTAACGAGTCTTCGCAGTGGAATCAAAGCCTCCTCGTAACGCCCCTGGCCGTACAGAAATGTTCCGTAGTTGTTCAAAGCCTGAGGGTGGTCGGGGTCAATCTTCAACGCTTGTTTGAGTAGCCTCTCGGCAATTTCGGGTTCTGCTTCCCGCTCGCTCAGAATTGCCAGCAACACATGGGTTTCCGCGGATCGCGGATCAATCTCCATAGCGCGCTTCAATGGCGGGCGCGCGCGCGACCAATCCTCACTGTCGAAATAACCTCGCGCCAGATCCAACTGCGCTTTCACCCGGGTAGCGTCGTCGGCTGGCGGCGGCAGACCTCCGGTGATTTCCGTCACACAGGCCGTAACAAACGCCAACAACAGAACAACCGAAACACTTCTCATCCAACCTCCTCGGCCTTGACTCGCGCAAGGTATCGTTCCTGGCGCCTGGTGCGATCCTCAACCCGCCCGACCAGTTGACCACATGCCGCATCGATATCTTCACCTCGGGTCGTACGTAACATCGTGGTGTAACCCGCTTTTATCAAATAAGTTTGAAAATTGCGGATCTCGGCTTGGCGAGGCCTTTCATACCCTGAAGCGGGAAACGGATTGAAAGGTATCAGATTGATTTTGCAGCGAAGTACCTCGAGCAGCTTCGCAAGCTCTTTGGCATGCCCCAACGAATCGTTTACACCGCGCATGAGGGTGTATTCGATAGTCAACGTGCGGTGCTCGCCAAGCCCTTCCAGATAATAGCGGCAAGCCTCCATAAGCTCGGCGATGGGATATTTTTTGTTGATTGGAACCAGAACGTCACGTAACTCATCGTTAGGCGCATGCAGCGAAATTGCCAACGAAACATCGGTGCGCCTGGCTAACTCATAAATGCCCGGTACCACACCGGCAGTGCTCACCGTCACTCGCCGCTTGGACAGGCCGAACGCCAGATCATCGGTCATCAGATCGGTTGCAGCGAGCACCGCCTCGAGGTTGAGCAGGGGTTCACCCATACCCATCAAGACCACGTTGCTGACGTTCTCATCTTTCTCGCGAAGCTCATGCTCAGCAAGCCATACCTGACCGATGATATCGGCGGTGCTCAGGTTACCGTTGAATCCCTGCTTTCCGGTTGCACAGAAGCTGCAATCCAGCGTGCAACCTACCTGGGAAGAAACGCACAACGTATTACGTCCCCGCTCGGGGATCAGCACCGTTTCAACACAGTTACCGTTGCCGACACGCACGACCCATTTGATGGTGCCGTCTGACGAGACCTTGCGCGTAACGACTTCGGGCAAGGTAAGGGACGCGTGGTCCTCGAGCCAGGTGCGATGCGCAATCGACACGTCCGTCATCGCACCGAATTCGAGTTCCTGGCGATGGTAGGCCCATTTCATAATCTGATGCGCACGATAACGTTTGGCAACCGCGGACTCGAAAAAACCCTCGAGTGCAGACCGGTTCAGATCGAACAAATTAACGACGGGGCTTTCGGTGGACAAGTTCAGCCTCTCTGGCAAATCTCTTCGGTGTTGAAAAAGTACGCAACTTCTCGAGCCGCAGACTCCGGAGAATCCGAACCATGTACCGCGTTGGCATCGATCGACTCGGCAAAATCCGCTCGGATGGTGCCGGGCCGCGCTTCCTTGGGATTAGTCGCTCCCATGATTTCCCGATTCAACGCAATGGCATTTTCCCCTTCTAAAACCTGCAGCACCACCGGACCCGAGGTCATATACGCGACCAGATCATCATAAAAAGGTTTGCCTTGGTGTTCGGCATAAAACCCCTGGGCTTGTAGGGGTGTGAGTCGCAACATCTTGGCCGCCACGATCAGCAGACCGCGACTTTCAAACCGCTGATATATTTCCCCGATGATATTTCGTGCCACCGCATCGGGTTTCACCATCGAAAATGTACGCTCAACTACCATTCAATCAATTCTCCGAATCTTCCAGAACTCTCCCATTCGTACCTATGTGTTTGAAAAACCACGAAAATGGTACGGCTCAGCGGGCGCGTATTATACGCGTTTGGGCGCGAGATCAAATGCCGCGATCAGTGCCATATCGGGAGGGCTCCCTCGGCAACACATCATCCGCTCAGGAGGCGTTTACCCGGTCGCGACGCTGCGATTGCGCAGGCTGCTGACGACTTCCGCCACCCTGCTGGCAGCGAAGTCGATGTCCTCTTCGGTATTGTATCGGCCTACGGTAAACCGCAAAGAGGCATGAGCCAGATCCTCCGGTACACCAAGCGCCTTGAGTACGTAGGAAGGTTCTACACTGGCGGAAGTACATGCCGATCCACTCGACACCGCCACGTCATCCAGACCGAGCAGCAGGGTTTCTCCATCCACACCCGCAAACCCCACATTGAGGTTACCCGGCAGGCGGCGATCCTCGTCGCCGTGAAGTACCGAGCCGGGCACCTGTTTGAGGTGCGACCAGAGTCGTCGACGAAGCTTGAGAATTCGATCGTTTTCCTGTTCCATTTCACGACTCAGGATGGCGCAGGCTTCCCCGATTCCGACTATCTGATGAGTCGCCAGCGTTCCTGAACGCATTCCTCGTTCGTGTCCTCCGCCGTGAATGAGGGGACTCAACTTTACCGGCGGATCGCGCCGGACATACAACACCCCGATACCTTTCGGCCCGTAGATCTTGTGTCCGGACACGGAAATCATGTCGATAGGCATCAGCGCCACATCGATGGGAATTTTTCCCGCGCTCTGCGCCGCGTCAACGTGCATCAGCACGCCTGCAGCACGGCAGATCTCGGCAATGCTCGCAACATCGTTGATGACACCGATCTCGTTGTTGACCTGCATCAACGTGACGAGCAGCGTATCGGGCCGTAGTGCCGCCGCGACCTGATCGGGCGTGACGATCCCGTTGTCTTCGGGGATGAGGTAAGTCACCTCGAAACCCTTGCCTTCCAGGTAAGCACAGGTATCGAGCACCGCCTTATGTTCAACCGCGCTGGTGATGATGTGTCGTTTACTGGCTCCCTCCGCCACGCCCTTGATCGCGAGGTTATCGGACTCGGTAGCACCACTGGTCCAGACAATCTCACGAGGATCCGCGTTGAGGAGTTTCGCCACCTGGGTGCGGGCTTCTTCGACGGCTTCCTCGGCTTGCCAACCGTAATAGTGGGATCGGGACGCTGGATTACCGAAATTGCCTTCCGCCAGCAGACAGACACTCATTTTCTGCGCGACTCGCGGATCAACCGGCGTGGTTGCCGAATAATCCAGATAGATCACCTTGGACATCAAAGGAGCTTGGCTTGAATGAGATTGTCCTGACGGTGGGCAATGTTGCGCACATCGCGTCGTTCAATCAGGCTCTTGAGCGTGATGCCCGCCAGAAATCCGTCGATCTCCTGGGAAAGCTCCGCCCACAGATCGTGGGTCAGACATTTAACACCGTCCTGACAGTCCGCCGAGCCATGGCACCGGGTGGCATCTACCCCCTCGCCTACCGCAAGAATCACATCCGATATGCTGACCTCGGAGATCTCTACGTCAAATTGATAACCCCCACCCGGCCCACGACAACTTCTGAGTAAACCCGCTCGCTTGAGTTTGCTGACCAGTTGCTCGAGGTAGGCGGCCGAGATGCCTTGTCGTGCGGCAATGTCGACCACGCTCACCGGACCTTCATCACGGTGCAGGGCGATGTCGAGCATCGCAGTAACCGCATACCGGCCTTTTGTTGTCAGCCGCATAACGGCTCCGTATGGCTCGTAGGCCAACGAGTATGCAATACCCGACTATTTTGGTCCACTGTTGGCTTTGCTCAGCTGATTGAGTACTCCGCGCAGCATCTGCACCTCGGTTTCGTCCGGTTGTACCCGGTTGATCAATCGGCGCAGCCGAGTCAACGACTGGCCGGGATTTGCCGGATCGAGAAATTCGCTGGCGATCAACACGCTTTCCAGGTGTGTCATCAATCCTTCTATCTGTCGTGCCGTGGCAGGCGGTCTATCCCAGGTGGCCGGTTCCGGTTGCCGCGCATCGGGCTGCGTTGCAATTGCCCGCTTGAAAAGCTCGTAGCCGACGACTTGTACCGCCATCGCCAGATTCAAGGACGGGTAGTCCGGATGAGCAGGAATCTGCAGGTGACAGTGACATTTCTGCAGCTCATCGTTAGTCAAACCGCTGGTCTCGCAACCGAAGAGGATAGCAATGCGACTGTCGGGGTCCCGGCTCAGACGGGCAATAGCCTCATGAGCGATCTCCTCGGCACTTTTCATCGGCCAGGGTATGCGCCGCTGCCGGGTACTGGTGCCAACCACCCAATGACAGTCCGAGATTGCATCAACGACGGATTCGTGCACGGTCGTCGTCTCTAGCACGTCCTGGGCACCTGCCGCTCGCCACTCGGCTTGAGGATCGGGGAAACGGCGTGGATTGACCACGGCAAGCTGAGACAGCCCCATGACCTTCAGGGCTCGCGCGGCTCCGCCAATGTTGCCCGGATGGCTCGGTTCCACCAGTACCACGCGGATTCGATCGAGGACTTGCAATTTTTCTCTTCCTTCGTGCTGTCAGTAATACCCATTGTCGACCATTCCCTATGGTCAAGCACGTTGTTAGGATACGCGGCCCATTTCGACAACTAATTTCGAGCAACCCCCGGGGTAAAATATGCAGCCAATGGCCAACATGGCGTTGCGTGCGGCACGTCAGGCGGGGCAGATCATCCTGCGCGCCATGGACCGTATCGATCGCCTCGAGATCGAGCGCAAGGGACGAAACGACTTTGTCTCCAACATCGATAAGGAGGCTGAATCGGCCATCGTCGAGGTTCTGCACAACGCCTATCCGGAACATGGAATTCTCGGCGAAGAGCACGGCGAATCGTACTCATCCGAGGAATACACCTGGGTGATCGATCCACTCGACGGCACGACCAACTTTTTACAGGGTATCCCTCACTTCTGTGTATCGATTGCCTTGATGAAAGGACCACAGTTCGAACACGCAGTCATCGTTGATCCCGTCAGTAATGAAGAGTTTGTCGCAAGCCGAGGGTATGGAGCCCAACTGAACGGTAAACGCATGCGCGTCAGTTCGACCGACAAACTCGACCACGCGGTACTCAACTCCGGCATTCCACCCGCGGCGATCCCCCAACATCTGGATGCCTACATGGACATGCTGAAGTCCTTCACACGGGACTGCCGGGCGCTGCGTCGTTCAGGATCCGCGGCCCTGGATCTCGCCTACGTTGCCGCGGGCCGTGTTGACGGGTTTTGGGAGATTGGCCTGAACTCGTGGGACATCGCCGCGGGCGTGTTACTGGTACGCGAAGCGGGCGGTTTCGTGGGCGATCTCAACGGTGGCGACGACTTTTTGTCCAGCGGCAACATAGTCGCCGCGAATCCGAAGGTATTCAGGGCGATGGTGCAGACCATTCGGCCGCACCTGACTGCAGAGTTGAGCCACAGGGCGAGGTAAAAACCGGCCAGCCCATCAGGGAGTCTCGGGGTCGACGTTCTCTTTCTCAGGAATCAGCAGATCCTCGCGGGAAATATTCATCACGAGCAGAACGTTTGCCGCGACGTAGATCGAAGAATAGGTTCCGACTACCACGCCGATGCTCAGTGCCGTGGCGAATCCGCGAATGCCTTCGCCACCGGCGATGAGCAATGCCACCAGCACTGACAAAGTGGTCATCGACGTGATCAACGTGCGGCCCAGAGTTTGATTCAGCGATCTGTTGATGATTTCGATACTCGTGCCTTTGCGGATCTTACGAAAGTTTTCGCGTATACGGTCCGAAACCACGATGGTGTCGTTCAACGAATATCCGATCACGGCGAGTATCGCCGCCAACACCGGAAGGTCGAACGTCCACTGAAACAACGAGAAGATACCGACAACAATCAGCACGTCATGCACCAGCGCTACGACCGCGCCAACGGCAAACTGTTTGGTGAAACGAAAAAAGATGTACACCATGACCACGCCGAGGGCTGCCAATATCGCAAGTCCTCCATCATTGGTCAGTTCTTTGCCGACGGTGGGACCCACATAATTATTCTGGCGCATCGTGACGTCGCCAAAACTATCACTCAGCGTGGCGAGTATTTTACCTCCCATATCGGCTTGCTCAGTGCCAACTTGCGGCGGCATCCGAATCAGCAATTCCCGCTCCGTGCCGTAATGTTGCACCACACCGTTGAAAAATCCGGCTCCTTCCAGGATTTGCCGCACATTTTCAGGCTCGACTGCCGTCGTAAACTCAACGGCCACCAGAGTACCGCCGGTAAAATCCAGACCCAGATTCATCCCTCGAATCGCGAACAATCCAATCGATACGAGCACGAGACCGACGGAGATCATCGCGGCGATCTTTCGCTTTCCCATGAAATCGATAGTAGGTATTGATTGACTCATATTATTAGCTTCTTAAGCGTTCGGCCGCCGTACATCAGGTTGACCAGCGCCCGAGTTCCCATAATGGCGGTAAACATCGACGTACAGATACCAACCGCCAGCGTTATGGCAAATCCTTTAACCGGACCGCTACCGATGGAAAGCAGAATAATAGCGACGAAAAACGTCGTAATGTTGGCATCCATGATAGTGAGCAATGCCCGATCGAATCCTGTCTGGATAGCCTGTTGCGGCGAACGCTCCTGCATCTCTTCTTTGATACGGGAAAAGATCAACACGTTCGCATCGACCGCCATGCCAACGGTCAGGACGACACCGGCGATACCGGGCATGGTCAGCGTCGCCCCGAGGACCGACATTATTGCCACCATCAGTATCAAGTTTGCGGTGAGGGCAAGGTCGGCAGCCAGGCCAAATCCTTTGTAGTAGAACAGCATGAATACGAGCACCAGACCGAAACCCACCGCAATGGATCGCTGGCCCTTCTCGATATTCTCCTCTCCGAGGCTTGCACCTACCGTACGTTCCTCGACGATATACATTGGCGCGGCCAACGCGCCAGCACGCAGCAGCAATGCGAGGTCCCGCGCCTCTCCCAATTCCAATCCAGTGATACGAAAACGAAAGCCGAGGGCGGATTGGATGGTCGCAATGTTGATCACCCGATTGTCCTCCACCGTGTAGTTCACGGTTTTCTCGACCCCGTCCTCCACGACTATGCGCGATCTTACCTTGAGTTCCTTGAAGATAATGGCCATGGAATTGCCGACATTGTTCTTGGTGATCTCATTCATCCGTCGACCGCCGTCATTGTCGAGGGTGATGCTCACCTGCGGCAATCCGGTATCCTGATCGTAACTCTGTTGTGCGTTGGTTACCTGGTCACCCGTGACAATATTGGCTTTCTCCAGTACCCGGGTTACCCCTTCATAAACGAAGGATTCTGTTTGCGATGGTCGTGCCTGTGGCCCGGCAACAAGCCGGAACTCCAGGTTCGCGAACTTGTTAATGATCTCTTTGGCCCTGGCGCTGTCCTGCAAGCCGGGTAAATCCAGCACGATGCGAGATCGACCCAGCCGCTGCACCAGCGGTTCCGATACACCGAGCTCATTCACCCGGTTGCGTAAACTCTGCAGGTTCTGCGAAATAGCAAAGTCTTCGAGTTCACGCACCTTGGCTTCGGGCATCGTGAGCCTGAGGGCGGGCTTTCCATCGACATCGCGGGAAAGTATTCGATAATCGGGGAATTGCTCGGAAACCAGTGTTTCTCCGGCATCGCGCGCCTCTTCACTCGCGAACGTGATGACGAGCTGTTGGCCTTCGAGATTCATTGCCTCGTAGCGCACCCTGTCCTGGCGCAGAAGGTCACGGATGGCTTCCTGGTTGCCTTTCATGCGATCGCCGATGAACTTCTCCATATCCACCTGAAGTAGAAAGTGAATTCCGCCCGATAGATCCAAACCCAGCGACATGGGTTTAGCACCCAGACCCCGCAGCCACCCAGGGGTGGTTGGCGCCAGATTCAAAGCCACGATATAGTCGTCGGTTGCACCGAGCGCGGGCACCAGAACATCTCTGCCCCGCAGTTGATCTTCGCTGCTCTGTACTCGAATCAGCACGCTGGTAGGCGTCAGTTCCGCTCCCTTGACGGAAATACCGTTACTCTCGAGCACTGAAATGGCCAGTTCAAGCACACTCTGATCGATCAGAACCGATTCAGAAGTACCCTTGATCTGCAGGGCGCTGTCGGGTTGGTACAGGTTAGGTGCGGCGTAGATGCAGCCAAGCGCAATGACGAAGAAGACGAACAAGTAGCGCCCGAGCCCCGAGGTGTTCGGGGGCCTGTGGGTTGCTCTTTTCATACCCAGCAGACGCTCGCCAACGAGGCCGCCCGATTTAGCCATGGTCAGGAATCATCCAGAGACTTGAGCGTTCCCTTTGGCAAAGTTGCGCTCACCGCACTTTTCTGAACCCTGAGCTCCAGATTGGCAGCCACCTGGATCTTCAGAAAATCTTCCTCGACCTTTTTGATCTGTCCAACGATACCACCCGTCGTCACAACCTCATCACCCTTCGAGAGGCTCGTCATCAGCGTCTGATGTTCTTTGCGGCGTTTGCTCTGTGGGCGCCACAGTAAAAAGTAGAAGATTAGTACGAAGCCGCCGAGGAAAAGTATATTCACAAATCCTGTATCTGGCGATGCACCAGTGCCGGCCGCGTAAGCGGTGGTTTCAAACAGACTCATAGTGGGAATTCCAATCTTTTTGCAGGGTCTCGATGAGGGTGCGGAATGTACCTGTTTCGATAGATTCGCGCAATCGAGCCATAAGCGCATGATAGTAGTGCAGATTGTGCTGTGTCATCAGCATGCTCCCGAGCATCTCTCCACAGCGATCCAGATGATGAAGATATGCCCGGGAGAAATTGGCGCAAGTATAACAATCACAATCCGCATCCAGCGGGGCATCCGAGCGCCGGTGCCGCGCATTGCGGATCTTGAGCGTTCCCCGGGAGGTAAAGATGTAGCCATTGCGGGCATTGCGGGTAGGTAGAACACAATCGAACATATCTACCCCGAGCGCGACCCCGCGCAGAAGATCCTGTGGCGTGCCGACACCCATGAGGTAGCGGGGTTTGTTTACCGGCATCAATGGCAGGAGGCCGCACATGACTCGATCCATCTCGTCTTTTGATTCACCGACGGACAACCCCCCGATGGCATAACCGGCAAAATCCAAAAGCTCGAGGCCGGCCAGGCTCTGCTGACGAACCTCGTCGTACATACCTCCCTGGATGATTCCAAACAGCAGGCTCTCGTCATCGCCATGGGCATCGCGGCAGCGTTGGGCCCATCTCAGCGACAGCTCCATCGAAGCCCGCACCGTCTCGATTGGCGCCGGGTGAGGCGTGCACTCATCGAACACCATCATCACATCTGCACCCAGGTTGTGCTGAACGGCAATCGATCCTTCCGGCGTCAACTCGACTCGATCACCGTTTACCGGCGATCGAAATATCACCCCCGCTTCGCTGATTTTACCAAGCTTGCCCAGACTCCATACTTGGAAACCGCCGCTGTCAGTGAGAATGGGACCGCTCCACTGCATGAACTCGTGCAGTCCCCCAAGGTTTCCAATGGTTTGATCCCCGGGACGCAGCATGAGATGAAACGTATTACCCAGCAGGATCTGCGTGCCAACTTCCTCGAGCGCTCTCGGGGTCATCGCTTTTACCGTGCCGTAGGTGCCGCAGGGCATAAAAACCGGGGTTTCCACGTTCCCATGCCGGGTAGTCAACCTGCCCCGGCGAGCCCCACCGTCGGTGTTCAATATCTCGAACAACTATTCCCCTCCTTTAGCCAGGACCCACCCGGTATTCCAGAAACATCGCATCTCCATAGCTGAAAAATCTGTAGTTATCCCTAATTGCATCTCGATAAGCTGACATCACCCGCTCAAAACCCCCGAACGCACACACCAGCATCAGTAGAGTCGACGCTGGCAGGTGAAAGTTGGTCAACAGCGCATCCACCGCTTTGAAGCGATACCCCGGCACGATGAATAGCTCAGTCTCCCCCTCACCCGCGCGGAGCAGGCCATGTTCGTCGGTGGCTGATTCCAAGGTGCGAACCACCGTCGTGCCGACCGCAACCACCTGGCGATTTCGGCCCCGGCAGCTGACGATCGCATCGACCGTCTCCTGGGAGATGATATAGTGCTCGCTATGCATGTGATGCTCCTCGAGCCTTTCGGCGCGAACGGGTTGAAAAGTTCCCGCACCGACGTGTAACGTCACTGCGGTCATTTCGACACCACTGACGGCGAGCTTGGCAATCAAATCATCCGAAAAATGCAGTCCAGCCGTGGGTGCCGCAACCGCACCGGGCGCCGTTCCATATACGGTCTGATAACGTTCGCCATCTTCTGTCTGCACTGGCCGGCGAACATAGGGCGGCAAAGGCACTTCACCCTGTTCGGCCAATATCGCCTGCACGCCAGCTGGAAATCCCAGCCGGTAAAACTCACCCTCGCGGCCCAATACCTCGAGATCATGACCACCCACGTGGATCGCCCGGTTCTTCTTGAGCGGTTTGCTCACGCGAACCTGGCATAACGCTTCATGAGCGTTTATCAAGCGTTCCACAAGTATCTCGGCTGTGCCTCCGCTATCCTTCTTACCCAAGAGCCTTGCCTTGATTACCTGAGTATCGTTGACCACCAACAGGTCACCTTCTTCCAATAGAGCGGGTAAATCGGCGAATACGCGATGCACGGGTTTGTCGGTACGGATGTCGAGCAAGCGGCTTGCCGTACGCTCAGGCAGAGGAAATTGCGCAATCAGGGAAACCGGCAGGTGGTAGTCGAACTCGGAACGCAGCACTGGCTTTACCGACCAAAGAGGTTGTTATTAGTTTGCATTGTATTCTGCTGGATACCCCCGTGGAATACGGCCTTGCTGCTGGTGTGTGGGTTGGTTAGTACTGGCTTATATTGGGCAGTATCGACCAGTTTCGTTGGCAAAACCGTTGGCAACGGTCACAACGATATTGTTCCTTCAATAGCTTCAGCCGCCGCTTCGTCCATCCCGGGAAGAAGGTGCCCGTATGTGTCGAGCGTCGTTTTGATGTTGGAGTGACCTACCCGCTTTTGAATCGTTTTGATGTTCACGTTCGCGGCGATTAGCTGTGATACGTGGCAATGGCGTAACCCGTGAAACGTAAGATGGAATTCCGTTCCCTTCACTTTTTCAGAAAACATGTGAGTGACCTGCGCGGGCTTGATTGGCTGGCCATCGTAGGACGCAAAGACATAGCCCTCATCTCGATAGCTGTTTCCCGCTACCAGTTTTTCCTGCGCTTGACTAGCCCTGTGCCGCAGCAGCGCTTTCATCATCACCTTGGTAAGTGTGATCTTGCGGAAGCTCTCATCAGTTTTAGGCTCATCGCGCAGGATTAGACCCTCCCTCGTCTGGGTTAAAGCGCGCTTGATTTCCAGCACACCATCTCCGACAGCATCCCACTTGAGCCCGGTAATCTCGCCTCGTCTCATGCCAGTCGTGAGAGCCAGCGCAACAATCGTTTTCATCACCCCGTCGAATAGATCGACTAGCCGCTGATTGTTATTGGCGTCAAAGGCTTCAATTCTCTTGCGCTTGATTTTCGGGGTGTTATCAACAAGCTCAACCACGTTCCTCGTTACGTATCCTTTCTTGACCGCATCTTTCAGAGCCCGAGATAGCAACCGCATGTGGTGGGATAACGTTTGGCCGCTGAGTCTGTCGCTGCGTTCCTCAACGTATTGTTCGATTGTTTCCCATGAGAGTTGTTGGAGCCGAATCTCGCCAAACGCTGGAACAAGATGGGCTTCGATATTTGCCCGATAGGAATCATATGTGGTTGGGGACAGTTTGTGTTTTCGATTTGCCAACCATGACTTTAGGTACTCTCCAGTTTTGCGCTTCGATGGATCAACATAAGTTCCGCTGTCGAGCGATCCTAAAACCTCCCGTAGTTTTTTCTGTGCGTCCTTCTTGTTTCCACGTACAGTAAGATATCGTTGCTTGCGCTTGCCTCCGAGCACCTTCACATCCCACGTAAGCTGCCACGATTTTTCTCCACGCTTTCGTATGTTGCCGTTCATTCCTCTTCCTCTTTTTTCTGCGCCCTGTAGGCCTTCAATCGATGCGCGTCGCTGCAATACTTCCTCTTCCGTTTTTCTGTTGGACCGCGCAAGCCAATCTCTCCGCACCAGTCGCAATGATAAACACGAGTATTTTCTGTGATTGCTTCCACCAGTTGCACCAAGCAAATGCCATACGTGTCGTATGCCTCCAGCCAAACCTCCCATTTTCCTCTGCGAAGACGAACCACCGGAGTGCAACTACCTATGGGTTTTCTGAGTTCTCCGTTTAGCAGTTTTTCTGCCCTAACATCAAAGGCGTTACTGCTCCAAGCGTCAGTCAATTGCTTGATGATTTTAATGCTGCCTTCCCAGAGCCAGAGGGGCGTACCGGTTGGACCTTTGGTGTTTTTCTTGCGGCTTTGCGGCCCAATGTCTCCGTACTTTTCGGCAAAAGCCTGGATTGGCCCAGGATCAGGTCTCAGTTTCGCAAACTCAGTAAAAAAAAGCGGATCTTTACCGGCAAGGTCGGAGACATGAACCGGAACATTTGAGTCCCTAACCAACACCAGTTCTTCAGTCTCCGGGTGTTCT
>JACZXA010000279.1 GCA_022571865.1 Pseudomonadota bacterium | reverse complement strand
CTTCTCCACCAGTCAGATTGCCGCGCACGCGCATGTGCGAGACGACCGCGCGCCACTGATCGTCGCGTAGCTCTTTCGGATCGCGCATGTTGTGGCATCTGGCGCAGTTGTTGGCCCAGGTTTGCGCGCCACGCGCGAACTGCATCAGGTCCGGTTGCGTCGCGGCCGGGGTCTTGGCAGCTTGCGCTGGGCGCTCCATAAGGAGCAGACCTAAACCCAGGGGCACGCAAATCATTGCTGCAAGCATCATTTTAAGCAGTCGATTTTTCATCACATTTCTCCTTGTCAATAACCGTAGGCAACCTGAATCATCCAACGGTCGCTGTCGGTCTCTTCGCCACCTAAGCCGTCGTTAATCTCATAACCCAGCTTGATCACAGCGTTAGGTGCGATTAGGTAGTTCAGACCCATCGCCAACTGTTTCTGGGAGTGGTCGGCATGCGGTGAGGTGTAATCGGTATAGCGTAATACTCCCTCCCACTTTGCTTGCGCGAACTTGTAGGCGCCCTGCAAGTACCAGGTTTCCCACTTGCCGCCTTCGGGCGCGACACTGTTTGCCTGATCGCCGATGTCCTGTTGGATGTACTCACCGCGAAAATCAAAGTTGTTCCATTGATAGGCCGCATCCACACCGAGCACCCGGTAATCACGCGACGGATCCCCTTCGAAATCCATCTCGTCGTTCTCGACCACGGCGGCATCACCGAAAGCGCCGGACAGGCCAATCTCCAATTTCGGGATGGGTAAGAACGAGATGCGCCCGCCGATGATCTTTTCGTCGTCTGCATCAGCGGCAAAACCATCGGTATCGACGCCGTGCAACTCACCGTCTTCACCTTCGAGCTTGGGACCATTGCCGATATACCCCGAATAGGTCAACTTGCTCTGCTCGCCGATCAGTATCCCGCCGCGTAACTGAAAGCCCACGTCGGCCAGCGGTGCCGCACCGTCATGACCAAAACCCGGCGGTGCGGAAGGTAATTTGTTGATCCACGAAGGGTGTAAGTTCTGGCGGAAGTTGCCCAGCGGACTGATGAACTTACCAGCTAGGAATACGAGGTAATCGTTCAGGAAAACATCGATGGTACTGTATTCGAGCGCGACTTCGGTCTCGCCGTTTTCCCCGATCTCGAACTCGAGTTCCGACTCCCACAGGATGCGATCACCGTACTGGAAGTGAAAGATTGGATTGAAGTTTGCGGCACTGAATGAACCGGTACCGATTTTCTGATCGGTATAACCCGCCGCTGCATAGCCAGCGAGGTGGGTGACCGCTGTGGTGTTTTTCCATTCATTGGCTGCCTTTTCGGCCCGTTGTGCGGTTTGTGTGGCGCTGATCACTTCAGTACGAAGCGTCCTTAGATCAGACACTGATACGGTCTGTTTTACCTTATCGAGTTCCGTCCGTAGTGCTGTTAACTCCTCCACCATCGCGGCGGTCTTCGCTTCCAGTTCTGCAATGCGAGTCGCATCCGTTTGCGCCAGTGCAGGTGTCGCGGCGAGTATGAACACAGCCAACGATGTGGCGATCGCTTTGCGTTTTCGAGGCGTTTTCATCAACATTTCCTTGGGTGTTATGGAAGCCGACCACATCGGTCAGTGCGCACGTGTCTCATCGGATCTGAGATTCAAGGACGTAACTCCTGCGCATCTACTTCGACACTGTTACCCGAACAAGAGCGCTGAACCATTGGGACATCCACCTATAGGTACAGGGGGAGTGCGTAGACTTCTTCGGTGTATGCTGCGCTGTTTGTTTATGTTTCCGCCGACTGGAACTAACCCTGCCCATTACTAGTTCGTTTGCCGGGTACCTAATAGGGGTTACTACTTAGTTGCTTGCCTTAAATACGGGTAATCCCTGAGTTACGAACAGGTTGAGCTACGTCAAACTTTACTCAAAATGAGCGAGTCAATTTCATGCGACAAAACTATCTATGTCTGGACCGCGCACCACTGTCGACTACACGCCCCGGTAGGCGGTGCGCTCAAATCCCTCCGTGGCCCCGCAAACTATCTCCCTGACTGTCGGAAATATAGGTTCGGGACGGACTTGCGCATGAGTGAAAATACGCTCTTTAACCAAAGTTACCGCCGCTTGTTCGGAGACGGAGTTGGCTTGCACAAGGCAGCCGATGGATTCTTCCAACGTTTTTACTATCACTTCCTGCAAGACGCAGAAATCAGCGGATTCTTTCGCAACACGGATATGTCCCGGCAGATTTCCATGCTGCGAAAATCGTTCTTCCATATCGCCGCGTTCTACGTCACCAGCGCACCCTCCGCTGAACTCGAGCGAATCGCGCTGATCCACCACAAACTCGGGATCGCCGACGCGCACTACGACAAGTGGCTGGATGCGCTCGTCGAGACGGTGAAAGAACAGGACGAAGAATGCGATCTGGCCACCGAACTCGCCTGGCGCTGGGCACTGGCGCCCGGGCTGACTTATATGAAACTATTCGCGCACCTGTCCACAGCCTAACAACCCGAGTGAAATTTACCGCATACGACAATCTGCCTTGCCCGATCTTCATCGCTGATCCGAATGGGCGCCTGACCTACGTAAACCACGCGTGGCGAGAATACTTGGGTAGCGAATCCGGAGAGCTGTGGACAAAACCATTCGACGACGTTCAACAAACCGACCTACGCCATGCCTGGAAGAACTGCTGCGAAGCTGATGAATCTTTCACGATCACCTCCAAAGTGAGCTCGGCGTCCGGAATCCGCTGGTATGACATTCAGTGCCAAGCCATCGACCGCGACGAGGCGGGTGAAATGGGAGTGCTCGGCACGCTCCAGGACGTGACGGCACAGACGCTGGTCACTGCAGCAACCCTAGCGATCCTCGACACCGCCGTGGATGCAATCATCATCATCGACCAGGACGGCATCATCGACACCTTCAACCAGGCCGCGGTGGAGATGTTCGGGTATCAGACCGACGAGATTATCGGCCAG
Organism: Pseudomonadota bacterium; assembly: GCA_022571865.1. GTDB lineage: Bacteria > Pseudomonadota > Gammaproteobacteria > Pseudomonadales > Azotimanducaceae > SMWK01. The sequence goes on along the minus strand of JACZXA010000279.1, from coordinate 1,901 downwards.
TCCGTGACCAAACTCATGCCAGAACCCCACCGTTCGCAACACGAAGTGTACATAGAACGTTATCTCGCAACAGGCAACAAGAAGATCATCGGCATCGGTCGTGAGCTGGAAGCCGTTGACAAAGCGGGTAACAAGATTCCCATCCACCTCGCCGTGAGCGAGATCGACATTGAAGGTCAGCGCCGCTTTACCGGCATCATTCGAGACCTCTCCGAGCAACGAGCCGATCGGGAAGCGCTCGCGGAACATCGCCAACGGCTTGCACACGTGGATCGTTTGAGCAGCATGGGAGAAATGACCGCCAGCATCGCCCATGAGATCAATCAGCCGTTAACGGCAATCTCCATGTACGCTCAGGCCGGCATCAAGCTGATCGAACGTGGCAACACCGATCTCGAGAAGCTGCAGAGCGCCTTGGACAAGCTGAACACTCAATCTCTGAGAGCCGGCGCGGTCATCGAGCGTATCCAGCGGTTCGCACGCGCTCAAGAGTCCCAGCGGGAGATTATGGACGTCAACGAACTCGTGATCGACCTGGTGAAGCTCACCGAAAGCGATGCGCGCTTGCACGACATCGAACTGGTGCTCGATCTTGGCGAAGCGCTACCAACCCGGTTCGGCGATCCGATTCAGATCCAGCAGGTTGCGTTAAACCTGATTCGCAACGCCATTGATGCCATGAACGAAATTCACTGCGCAAACGGCCGCAGCATAACCATCCGCACGAGGCTGGCCCCCCAGGATCTCATCGTCGTCTCTGTCAGCGATCTGGGGCCTGGGGTTGCCGAGGAGCAAGCAGACCTGGTATTTACACCCTTTCACACGACAAAGAAGGATGGCATGGGCATGGGTCTTTCCATCTGCCGCTCGATCATTGCCGAGCACGGTGGGTCGATAGATTTCTACAACAACGACGATGCTGGTGCGACGTTTTTCTTCAATCTCCCCGAGGTTTCCACCGATGAGTGATTCAACCCCAACCGTTTTTGTCGTAGATGACGACGAGCCCGTGCGCGATGCCATCGGAATGCTGCTCGATACCGTGGACATTCCCTATCGGACATTTGCCACCGCCCAGGAGTTTCTCGACAGCTACGACAAATCAGGTAGTGGTTGCCTCGTGCTCGATATTCGCATGCCGGGTATGAGCGGACTCGAGCTGCAACAGCGTCTGATTGAAGAGCAGGCTCCCATTCCGATCGTCTTCATCACCGGGCACGGAGATATTCCGATGGCCGTCGACGCGATGAAAAGGGGTGCCGTCGACTTCATCCGCAAACCGTTTCGTGACCAGGAGCTGCTCGACCGGATTCACGAAGCATTGAACGTCGATGCGGGCAAGCGCTCCGCCTATGCCAATCTCGAAGAGGTACGAAACAAGATCGACTCCCTTACCCCGAGAGAGCATGAGGTGTTCGAACGGGTGGCCCAAGGTCAAGCCAACAAGGTCGTCGCCATCGATCTCGGGATCAGCGAGCGCACGGTGGAGATACACCGCAGTCAAGTGATGCACAAGACCGAGGCGCGCACGCTCGCGGATCTAGTGCGCATGAAACTTTTGATCGATCAGGCAGCCCAGTAGTCGGCCCTCGGCGTCCAAACCACGCTAGCCCGGATATTTCACGAAGGATAGAAAAAGAGAAGGGCAAGACCCCGTATTTCCTTTATAATTCAGTTACTTAAAAAGAATCAGGAAGAGGAAATGCCCGATCCAAACTGTACCCAGAATGTGCTCGAATTTCCAGGCTTTTCGCGTCGTAAAATCGAGGTGTCGTTCAGTGGCGGCGACATCACCAGCAACGGTGGTGTGCAGTTACTGCGCATGGCGGATGAACGAATCGGACTGATCAAAGCGATCGTGCAGACGATAGACGATGATCGGCGAACCAACAGCTGTACCC
>JACZXA010000278.1 GCA_022571865.1 Pseudomonadota bacterium | reverse complement strand
CGGCACTCTTCCGTTCACCTACACGCTGACCGACGACGAAGGTGAGACCAGCACGGCTACCGTGACAATTACGGTGAATGCCATCGACGATGGAGCACCGGTTGCAGCCGCCGACAGTGCGACCACGAACGAAGACACGCCGGTCACCACCGGCAATGTGCTGAGTAACGATACCCTGACTGACCATGCTTACATCAGCTCATTTGATGCAACCTCGATCAACGGCGGCGGAGTCGTCAACAACGGCGATGGCACCTTTACCTACACACCAGCTGCTGACTTCAACGGTACGGATACGTTCACCTACACGTTGATGGACGACGAAGGGCAATCATCTATGGCTAATGTGTCGATCGATGTTCTACCAGTCAATGACACACCAACGACCACTGGTATTGCAGCCTTGAGTGTGCAGGAAGACGCAGAGGATTCGGTTCTCGACATAGCAAGTGCATTTCAGGATCTGGAGACAGCATCAGCAAACTTGAGTTACTCCGTGACCAACAACACGAATGTATCGATTTTCTCGAACGTATCCGTCAATGCTGACAACACGCTGACACTGGGATACGCAATAGATGCAAACGGGGTCTCCCAAATCACATTACGAGCGACCGACGCCGGCGGCGCTTATGTAGAAACGACCTTTACCATCAGTGTTAGTCCTCAAAACGATGCCCCAACGTTGCAACAGAACACCGGTCTTACGATGACCGATGGCATTGGTACCCTAATTACCAGCAATCATCTGCAAGTATCGGATGTTGATGACTCTGCCAATTCCATTGTTTACACGCTGTTGAGCATAGGTTCCAACGGCTCCTTGCTTCTGAATGGAACATCTTTAGCAGCCGGAGACACATTCACGCAGGACGATCTGAATAACAACCGCTTGAGTGTCTCTACCGATGGTTCGGCAGCTGCGGCCACCATGAGCTTCACATTTGACGTAAGCGACGCAAGTGGCGCTAGCATCGGAGCAAATGATTTCATCATTACCATTCAGCCTCCGGTGAGCGATCTTTCTGTTCAACCACCTCGGTCGATTCCTGAAGTACCCGCATCTGACGTTGAAACGAAACAGGAAACGGAATCTACGGTGCCAACGGCAGAACCTGTTCTGCAAGCTGATGAGATCGACACCACAACACAGGTTCAGGCACCTATTCCTGATACTAACGTTGAGGCGTTTGCTACATCGGTGAATTATGAAGTCCGTGTTCGCGACGAACTCAATCGTTCATATGACCGACAAGGAACACAGCAACCGATGACTGATTCGAGTGACGTCTTTACTTACCAGTTACCGGATATTGAAGCCTCGAGCGAACACCAGCGCACCCTCAGCACAGCGTTGGAATTGATGAGTCGCCAACTCGATCAGGCAGAGGAAGAACAGAACTCCCTGGATTCGGTCATTGCCGGTTCGTTGAAAGGCTTCGGCGCCACCTTCTCTGCAGCCTACCTGGCCTGGCTTCTCAGAATGGGGCCGTTGCTGCTGAGCGTTTTCACCGCGATGCCAATGTGGACGCGATTTGATCCGCTCCCCGTCGTGCTTGCGGTGCGAGAAGACGAATTGGAAGACGAGCAGGACGAACAGGAAGCAGCAGCCGCACGTATTTTGGACAAAGGGAATTCCAATCCATCGACAGACACCGGAGGTCAATCCTCATGAAAAGACTGTCCCCTCTGCGCCGTATCAGCATCGGGCTGGTACTGCTGACAATCAGTATTCTTTTAACAGGCGATCTCTTTTTTGGAGTCATGTCTGAAGGTCCTGACAGCCGACTGGAAGCACGGCGCCGATTGACAGAAGCACTCGCTGTTCAATTTTCCTCCCTCGCGGCAAAAAACGATTTTGACACCGTGCAGGTTACGCTCGAAAACGTGGTTGAGAGAAGTTCAGACGTACTGTCGGCAGCGCTACGAACGGTAGATGGCACGATCCGGGCCGAAGCCGGAGTGCACAGTCGCTACTGGGAAGACATTCCCTTTGACAAATCAACCCCCACCGCTGCTCAGGTTCCAATTTACATGGGGAACGAACGCTGGGGTACGGTGCAAATTCGATTCACGCCCTTGGCTGGAATTGGATTCGCTAATCTCCTGTCTAGTTCGTTCATACAACTCATCGCTTACGTGAGCATCACAGGATTCTTCGCTTACATGGTGTTTATGCGCAGGACTCTCAAGCATCTGGACCCGTCTGCAGTAGTACCCAGGCGAGTTAAAACGGCACTCGATGCCTTGGCGGAAGGTGTGGTGTTCATCGATGAAAAGTCAGAGATCGTTTTGACCAATTCCGCATTTCGTGACCAATCAGGATCAACAACAGAAACTTTGTTGGGAATCAAACTTTCGGACATGAACTGGATGCGCCCCGCCGGTGTTCACAATATCGAGGACCCACCCTGGCAGCAAGCCATCCGCTCTGGCAAGAAACAGGTTGGAACCAGGATGTGTCTGGACACCCCATCCGACGGCATTAAGACGTTTACAGTGAATGGATCTCCGATACTGGATGACGACGGCAAATCGCGTGGTGTGCTCGTGACATTCGACGACGTAACCGAACTCGAAGAAAAGAACAATCAGCTACACGAACTTGTCGCCAAACTGAAGGGGTCGCGAGACGAGATCCACCGTCAGAACGAGAAGCTACAGATTCTCGCTGCTCGTGATCCGTTAACCGACTGCTTGAACCGTCGCGCATTTTTTGAACGCTGCGAAGCGGAATTTGCCGTTGCGGTTGCCGACGAAAGTCCTCTTTCGAGCATCATGTTGGACATCGATCACTTCAAGAACGTGAATGATACGCACGGCCACGCGGTGGGAGACCGGGTCATCCAATCCATCGCAGATCGCCTGCGCTCGGTCCTGCGTAGCATTGATATCGTTGGAAGATATGGCGGAGAAGAGTTCTGTGTGCTGCTTCCTGGATTGAACACAGACCAAGCAGCAGAAATCGCGGAGCGGTTACGCGAGCAGATAGAAGAACATACTTGTGAAGACGTCAACGAACTCGAGAGGGCGGTTACTATCAGCCTCGGAGTCGCGTCGCTACAGGCCAGCACCATGGATGCAGCGCAACTCGTAGACGCGGCAGACAAAGGACTATATGCATCCAAAAACAACGGGCGGAACCGTGTTACTCGCTGGGACGACCTCAACGAAGTGAACGTGGCATAGGCAAAAGATTTGAGCAGCAAAATGGCAACGGAAGAATTCTCAATGGCAGATGTGCCTACCTTCGTTCACGATAGCCTTGTACCGATTTCCTACCCGCCTGGTTCGGTTATTTTCGAAGAAGGCGAGTCAAGCGATAACGCGTATATCATCGATCAAGGCAACGTCCAGATTTCCGTTAACGACAGCGGGGTCCAGAGGGTCATCGCAACGCTAGGTCCTGGCGAGCTGCTCGGCGAGATGGCGCCGTTGGACACACACAACCGATCAGCCACTGCTACAGCTTTAGAAGAAACGACGGTCATTCCCATTAGCGCCAGTCTACTGAAATCTTCAGTCAGCAATGCCAACCCACTCATTCAGATGTTGCTCCAGACCCTTGTAACTCGGTTGCGGAACACGCACAGCAACAATTTGACAAGCGCATCGTTACACACACGTAACGCAACTGAGTCGTCTTCTGTGAAAAAACGGAACGAAGACGTTCGTCATCGCGCCGTCGAAGCGATACGAATGGAAAAATCGTTGAGAGAAGCAATTCAGTTTCGACAGTTTGAGCTGTTCTTACAGCCCATCGTGGACCTGAACGATCATCATATCGCCGGGTTCGAATCACTCATCCGCTGGTTCTCCCCGCAATTTGGCATGGTGTCTCCAGTCGACTTTATTGGAGCTGCGGAGGATTCAGGATTGATTTTACCTATCGGCAAATGGGTGCTCGAAGAAACCCTGTACCTGTTGGAGCGCCTGCAGACGCGCATGCGACGACGTGCCCCCGGCCTCCCTCCGCTGTTCGGTACGGCAAACGTCTCGGCACGACAGCTTTCAGAGGCAAGCGGAGCCGACGAATTGGTTGCAACCATCAACAAAACCGGTGTAGATCCGAGATTTCTAAAAATAGAAATTACCGAAGGTCTTCTGATGGAAGATCCGGAAGCTGCATTGATCGGCCTCAACAAGCTAAAAGCACTCGGCGTGCAAGTTGCCATTGACGATTTTGGTACCGGCTACTCGAGCCTCAGTTACCTACACCGCTTCCCGCTGGACACGATGAAGATTGATGGTTCTTTCATTCGCACCATGCTGAACGATGCCGGTAGCATGGCTATCGTAAAATCGATCACAAATCTGTCTGCAGATCTGAATATGGATGTCGTTGCAGAAGGCGTTGAACATCAAGCTGAGGTAACGGCGTTGAAGTCTTTCGGATGTGAATATGGACAGGGTTACCTGTTTTCACCTCCGGTGAACGCAAGCGAGGCGTTAGAGTTGCTGAACGATCCCTACCTTGGACTACAATAAACTGGGCCGGAGCCCGCGAAGGCACCACAGGGCACGGAATACGGGTTCAAACCCCGTCCGCTGCCGTGATAAAGCTATCACCAAAAATACCCCACAAAATCCGAATTCAATGCCAGCCCTCTAATGTTCCAACTATTCGGAACTATTGGTCCACGCCATCATGGGCGCAACGCAGAGAGTCCAACTCGGTCGTGAATTGCTGATTTGAGTTTTTTCAGTCAATGATATCTTCCCGAGCCAGTTGTCCAGCCAACCAGAAACACTAGTACTACGCCCCTAAAGTTCTGGTACAGTCTGTTGGATGGTCATCCGTCTCACCCGAGCAGCGCGAGGACAACTTGAGGAGGTAGTGCGACACCAATGCGGTGAAGCGCGCCGATACCGTCGA
>JACZXA010000277.1 GCA_022571865.1 Pseudomonadota bacterium | reverse complement strand
CGAAGCCGGCACCGAGCGCAACCATGGGGGTGAGCAGGAAGCTGAGCGAACCCTGCTCGAATTCGAGTCAGGCGTATCCATCGGGCCCGGGATCGAAGATGACGTTCGCGTGTTTGTGACTCAGCAACGGGGGTTTCGTTCCCGGGGCTTCAAAGGCGTGTATCTTTCGTCGCAGGAATTGCGGGTTCGCCGCTACCACGAACTCATCGACGACTATATTGAGGGGCGGTTGCCGAAGTAAGAGAGAGGAATGGGGTCAGAGTAAAGGGTCAGAGTTAAGAACTCTGACCCTTTACTCTGACCCCATTCCTCGGCGTTTCAGCTCCTCGGGCAAACGCCTGGCATCAGAGTCCAGCGGCGGCCCGCGCTCTTCATCCGGCAGTTGCCCGATCGTGTCTTTGGCCATCTTGTCGCTGTCGAGCGTAATCCACTTCACCGGCACGATCTCGATGATTATCCGCAAGGGGGAGTCGAGGCGCGCTTCGAACGCGGTGGCCGCTTCCTCTGCCTCGGGGGTCATTTCCCCGCCGCGACGGCCGTAAGGGCCTCGCGCCAATGCGGGATAGAACCAGCGTCTGGTTTCTTCGTCGTCGTGAATGATCGCCCGGCCCTTCATGGTGATCGACCCGTTGGGTCCCTTGGGTACCGTGGTTCCGCTCACCACCAGCGAGCAGCGGGGATCGCGGCGAAGGGCGGAAACCCGATGGCGATGGACACCACAGGTAATCCATGCGCGCCCGTCATGCCAGACGAAGGCGTGCACAACGCCCACGGCCCAACCGTCTTTTGTGGTCCAGTTGAATACACATTCCCCGGCTTTGCTTAAGAGTTCCTCGCGCCGCTCTTCGGAGAATGGGTAAATCGAGACTTGTTCGTGGTCGTTGCTGGACATAACGTTTTCGCCGTTTTGCGAGTGTTAGGAAGTGGGGTCAGAGTAAAGGGTCAGAGTTAAGAACTCTAACCCTTTACTCTGACCCCACTTAACTTACCCTGACCCCAAACTGCACACGGATGATAGGATGATCGTTTGCTATGACGCGCAGTGAGGTCGACATGAACACGTTAACGGATCAACAAGCGGCGGTGGACGCCGTGCCCTTAGAAGAAATCGACGTGAGTCGGCCCGAGCTTTTTCAGAATGACACCTGGCGTCCCTGGTTTGCGCGACTGAGACGCGAAGCGCCCGTGCACTTTCGTGCCGACAGCGTCAACGGCCCCTTCTGGTCGATCACGAGCCATGAGCTGATCAAGGAAGTGGATATCAACCACGAGGTGTTTTCCTCCGAAGCGGGGGGTATCGCCATTGTCGATGCCGACGAGATCAACACCGAGGAATTGCAGGGCGAGAGCTTCATTCAGCTCGACCCGCCTCGCCATAGTCCCCAGCGAAAGGCCGTGGCACCGTCCGTTGCCCCGAATAACCTGACCGAGCTCGAACCGATCATCCGCGAGCGTGCGATCGACATTCTCGAGAACCTGCCGGTGGGCGAGACATTCAACTGGGTGAAGGAGGTGTCCATCGAACTGACCGGTCGCATGTTGGCCACCTTGTTCGATTTCCCCTACGAGGAACGCCACAAACTGATCTACTGGTCGGATATCACCACGAATGTGCCGCAGGTCACCGGTGATGACAGCATCGACATGAAAAAACGGCAGGAAGAGCTGATGAAAGCCGCCGGCGTGTTTTACCAGCTCTGGCACGAGCGTGCTGCCGCGCCGCCGAAGTTCGATCTCATCTCCATGCTCGCCCACGGCGAAGATACCAAAAACATGCATGAGAACCCGGGGCTCTTCCTCGGTACGCTGCTGCTGTTGATCGTCGGCGGCAACGATACGACCCGCAACAGCATCAGCGGCGGTGTCATCGCGTTGAATCAGTATCCGGACGAGTACCAGAAACTGCGGGACAACCCGAGCCTCATCCCCAACATGGTGTCTGAGATGATTCGCTGGCAAACCCCCGTGATCCACATGCGCCGTACCGCCCTGCAGGATATTGAGCTCGGTGGTCAGAACATCAAGAAAGGCGACAAGGTTGTCATGTGGTATCTGTCGGGTAACCACGACGAGGACGTATTCGAAGAGGCCGACCGATTGATCATCGACCGGCCCAACGCGCGAGCGCACGTCGCCTTCGGTTTCGGCATCCACCGATGCATGGGTAATCGTCTGGCGGAGATGCAGCTGCGTATCCTGTGGGAAGAGATCTTGAAGCGCTTCCACACGGTTGAGCTGGTGGATGAGGTGACTCGCCTGCCCAACAACTTCATTCGCGGGATCAAAGACGTACCGGTGCGGTTGCATCCGATTTAACGGCACAACGCTGACATAGCACGTCGAGGGTGCAGGCGATTGCCTGCCCGTCGGCCAGGGACAACAACAAAATGGGGGGAACATGGCGGTAAAAGGCACGTGGTCGGTCAGAATCACGGCAATCGTGATCGGGCTCATCGGGTTGCCCATGATCTGGCTGGGCGGGGAGCTCGCGTTGTTGGGTGGTACGCCCTACTACTTGGGCGCAGGCATTTTGATGTCGCTCAGTGCGGTTGAACTGTGGCGGGCGCGCAGCGGTGGATTTTTCCTGTTTACGGCGGCTCTTATGCTGACCCTCGCCTGGGCCGTTTATGAGGCAGGCACCGAATTCTGGCTGGTGGGGTCCCGCATCTGGTTGATCGGCTTACTCTGGCTCTGGCTTTGCACACCGTTCATTCGTCGCCGCCTGTGGGGCGATGAGATGCCCGCACTGTTCGGTATGCGCACGGTCCAGGTTGCCGCGGTAAGCAGCGTGGCGTTGCTGTTGGCGATGACTCTCAACTTGCTCAGCAGCCCCGTTCTATCCATTGCAGACGTGAGCTACGGCCCCGCCCAGAACTCCCCGGACTGGCGGGCCTATGGCGCCAGCAACGCGGGCACGCGTTATGCACCCCATGCCCAGATCAACAAGGAAAACGTTGGCGCTCTGACGCAGGTCTGGCAGGCGGATACCGGCAGAATCGGTCGATTCAGCGGTACCCCCATCCAGATAGACGATGGGCTTTACCTGTGTACCGCTCAAAACGTCATGATTGCGCTGGACGCCGACACGGGTGTGGAACGCTGGCGCTACGATCCCGAAAACGATACGCGCCCCTTCGGCATCCTCGGCAACTGCCGGGGTGTGACCTATTACCACATCCCCGATCGCCCGAAGGGCGAGTTCTGTGCCGAGCGCATCTATACGGCGACAACCGATGCCCGCATGATCGCGGTGGACATGGCGACCGGGCAGCCTTGCGACGAGTTCGGCTCTGGGGGGCAGATCTCGCTGCTTGCCGGTATGGGCGAGGTCAAACCCTTTTTCTATTTCGTTTCCTCGCCACCCACGGTTGCCAGCGGTGCCCTGGTGGTTGGTGGCTGGGTTGCGGACAATCAGGAAACCGAGGAGCCCTCGGGTGTTGTGCGTGGCTATGATCCGATCACCGGCGATTTGTTGTGGGCCTGGGATATTGGCCGCGAGGGCAAAACGGTCATGCCCCCGGAAGGGGGTTTCTACACCCGGGGAACCCCCAATGTGTGGAGCCTGACCTCGGCGGATGACGAGCTGGGCCTGGTCTATGTGCCCACGGGAAATGCCACGCCCGACTACTTTGGTGGCCACCGTACGGAAGTGATGGACAAATTTTCCAGCTCCATCGTTGCCATCGACGCAAAAACCGGCTTAACAAGGTGGCACTTTCAGACCACCCACCACGATGTCTGGGATTACGATGTACCGTCGCAACCGACGCTGGTTGACCTCACCCTGGACGGCGTCAGACGCAAAGCGGTGATCGTGCCGACAAAACGCGGTGAGCTGTTCGTGCTGGATCGAATCACCGGCGAACTGCTGACCGAGGTTACCGAGCGAGAAGTACCGCAGTCGGATTTACCCGATGAACGGACCAGCGCCACCCAACCGTTCTCCACGGGCATGCCCTCTTTTGCGCACCCGCGTATTCGTGAACAGGACCTGTTTGGCATCTTCCCGTTCGATCAGATGGCGTGTCGCAAGACGTTTTACAACCTGCGTTACGAAGGCCCGATGACCCCACCGTCCATCGAGGGAACGCTGCTTTATCCGGGGCCTGCCGGAGGCATGAACTGGGGCAGCGTCGCGGTCGATGAAGAGCGTCAGCTGATGGTGGTGAATAATATGCATCTCGCCTTTATCATTCATATGATCCCGCGGGAAGAAGATCTGGTGAAGTCTCAGGAAGGCTTCGCGCCTGGTTACGGCATTGGCGGACCGCAACGCGGTACGCCGTTTGCTGCGCGCGTGCAACTGTTCGCCTCCCCGCTCTCTCTACCCTGCCTCAAACCGCCCTATGGAGAAATCGCCGTGGTCGACCTGACCACGCAGCAGATCGTCTGGCGACGGGGCATGGGCTGGCTTGATCTGGGCTTTCCTTCTTCGGCGGGTTCCATCATCACGGCGGGCGGCCTGATCTTCAACGCCGGTGTCATGGACGGGCAACTGCGCGCCATTGATGTGCTGACGGGCGAGGTGATCTGGCAGGATGAGCTTCGCAGCGCATCGGGTGCGACGCCCATGAGCTACGTGAGCCCGAAAACCGGTCGCCAATATGTGCTGGTCACCGTGCCGGGCCAGGGTGGGCCGCGAGGCGGTCCAGGAGACGGCCCGTGGTTATCTGGCAGACAGACGCGAAGATCAGGCTGACGCCGCCGACTTCAAATATGTCCATGTGCTCCTAGAGAATACGGGTCTTGTATCTATGATAGATTCGTACCGGTTGCCGCACAAACTGTGTGATGGGGCCTACATTGGGGGGCCGAACGGCCTTTGCCGGTTACGCCGGGTGTCCTATCATTGTGCGCGCGTAGCCAGGACGCCCCGCCATGGATTACC
>JACZXA010000088.1 GCA_022571865.1 Pseudomonadota bacterium | reverse complement strand
GCAATACACGATCACCGGTGCCCCAGGCATCGCCGTCGCCTCTTCGAGCAAGCGCACCATCACGCGCACACTATCCCACAACAAACTACTGTCTGTTGGCGGATGGATGGTGGTTTCGGTGACGGTAGAATCGATGCGAATCACCTCACCCCGTTCAACCTTTTCTTGGCCGGCATCAGCCAACAACCGCTGGTTGATCCGCTCCCAGGTAGCGGGCTGGATACGACTGATGGTCTTTTGCAAGACGGACTTCTTGGGAAACAGGTTTGCCGGTAGCCGGGCAAAGGCTTGAAATGAAGCGGAGTCTGATAAATGAAAGGCCAATTCCTGATAACTCAGTTGCCGGTATTGCTTGAGTAGCGCACAACGCAACACCGACTCGGCTGGCAACCCATGGCGGCCGCTGTCCGTCACATCATTCAGACGTAAATCGGCCGCGATCCAATCTAGCGTGTCACGGTGTTGGTCTAGTCGAGCCGACATGGCTTTCAGTTCTCTACCGATCTCGTGATTTGAAAAGAGATCGAATATACTGACTTGGTCGATGCGCTTTTGTCGCATTGTCACTCCGGTGGTGGTTGATATTGCTTTGTGAATCAAATGGTTAGGATTAACAAGTATACCAACACCACCGGAGATTCTCAACTAAAAACTCCAATAATCTGATAAAAATCAACGAATTAGCGTTTATGGATGGACACTAGGTATGATATAGAAACTCGTCTCCGAGCGAGTTACCGCGCTTGAAGCGGATCGGCCAAGAGGAGTGAGGAACCATGCGGTTCGTGATTTATGGGGCAGGGGGAGTTGGGGGCACTATCGGTGCGCGACTCTTCCAGCAGGGGTATGACGTGCAACTGATTGCCCGTGGCGAGCATGGTGAAGTGCTCGCGAAACGAGGCCTCAAATTCGTGGCGCCGGATGGTGAGTTCGAGCTGCAGATTCCCACGGTGACTCATCCGCGAGAGATCCAGTTCCAAGCAGGTGACATGGTGCTCTTGACGATGAAATCGCAACATACTCTGGGTGCGCTCAACGATCTGCAAGCCGCCGATCCTGGCGATGTGGGTATCGTGTGCGGTCAGAACGGCGTTGCCAATGAGCGTATGGCGCTGCGTTTTTTCCCCCGTGTATATGGCATGTTGGTGAATTTACCCGCCCTGCACCTGGAACCCGGTGAGGTAGTCACTCATGGTGCAGGCAAGGGTGCGATCCTTGACACCGGCTGTTATCCCACCGGAACTGACGACAGTCTCATCGAGTTAACGGACAGCTTGACTGGTGCCGGGTTCAGCGCGCAACCGGATCCGGTCATCATGCGCAAGAAATACGCCAAGCTTCTGATGAACGTGGGTAACAGTTTGCAGGCCGCAACCCAGCCTGTGTCCGGTGCCGAGGCTGCTCACGAGGTGCCGCCGGAGCATGTGGAGGTGGCTCGCATGTTGCGTAGGGAAACCCTGGCTTGTTACGCTGCCGCCGGTATCGACTGCGCCACTGCCGAAGAAGTGCGAGCCCGACACAAAGACGTTTATCAAATGGTGGAACTGGCCGGTCGACCACGGGTTGGCGGTTCGTCGTGGCAGAGTATCGCCCGCGGTACCGGCAACATCGAAAGCGACTACCTCAACGGTGAGATTGTCCAACTCGGCCGGTTGTTTGGGGTGCCCACACCCGCTAACTGGGTATGCCAGCAGCTGGGGCACCGCATGATTCGCGAGTCCCTCCCGGTTGGCTACTTTCAGTCCAGAGAGATTAAGAAAATGGTCGAAGCGGCGGGCGGCGCGTTTCCTTGAATTCCTGGAAAGGAACTGACTGGCGTCTCGAAATGACCGTTGCTCACCCGAACAGGTAGTAGCAGTAACCGAATTTGCAGACCAGGTGCAGTGCCTGGTCGGTATGGAAATTTATTCGCCCCTCACACTTGGTAAAATCGATTATCCAGTGTAATGCGGTTTCTACCAGCCCGAGCCAAAGTTGGCCCGTGATCAGCAACACGGCGGCGCCGTGACCCGAGGCATGACCGGTCATCCAGTAAGGCCACGGTGGAAATCCATTACTTGCTTCAAGATGGATACTGTGACGACGATTCTTGCCATTGGCCATCGCTTGAGGCTGGAGCACCAGATCGAGCAGGAAGTGGGCCGCGATCAGTAGAAAAAATATCTCAGACATTGTGCCGTGACCGTTCTGGCCAGGGAGTTTACCTGGGACTTAAGCTAAGCGCGAAACGAAGGAAGGTTTGTGAACCAGTTCACATTCCGGTAAACAGTACGGGAGACCCCTAACCTTGGACAGCTATCGGTTCTATCTCGGCGCGCGAGCTTTTTATGCCATTTGCTGGACCTGCATGGTTACCGTCAACATGGTGTTTATGGTCGAGGTTGCAGGGCTGGATCCGCTCCAGATGGTGTTGGTCGGAACCGTGCTCGAAGGGTCCGTGTTTCTTTTTGAGATACCCACGGGTGTGGTGGCGGATGCCATCAGCCGTAGGCTTTCGGTCATCATCGGCCATGTGATGATCGGAGTCGGTTTTCTTGTACTGGCTTTGTTTCCGAGCTTTGTGCTCATCTTGTTGTCTCAAGTAATCTGGGGTGTAGGTTGGACTTTCATCAGTGGCGCTTACGCTGCGTGGCTGAGTGAAGAGGTGGGCGTCGAGCGCGCGAACGAGGCGTTTCTGAGGGGATCTCAGATTAGCCACGCTGCGGGGTTTTTCGGAATCGGTGCCGCAATAGCGATGGCACACATCTCGTTGCAGCTACCCATCATAGTTGGTGCGATCGGCGTGATGGGACTGGGGTTCTGCATGTGTTTTCTCATGCGCGAACGTGGCTTTGAACCGACCGCCATTGGTGAGCGAGAAACCTGGAAGGTGATGCGGCACACTTTTCGTGCAGGCGTCGCGGAAATTCGGTCTCGGCCCGTACTCCTCGTGATGCTCAGTATTACCGCTGTTTTCGGTATGTTCAGCGAAGGCATCGATCGTCTGTTTACGCCTTATCTCATCGAGTCGTTCGAGTTTCCAAAGCTTGGCGGCCTCGGCTCGGTCACCTGGTGGGGCATTATCGCCGCCGTGTCCAGCCTCGTTGGACTTGCTGCAACCACGATTGCACGACGTCGGGTCGACCTCGGCGACCAGGCGAGGCTCACCTGGGTGCTCGGTTCGTTCCTCATTGTCATTGGCCTGCTGGTTCTCCTTATTGCCAACCTGAGTGGGTTCATGATGGTGCTGGGTTGTTACTGGTTGGTTGGTGGGCTCCGGTCGGCCTATGATCCGCTGGTAACCGCATGGCTGAATCGATTGTTACCAGCACGATCCAAGGCAACGTTGTTTTCCATGTATGGTCAATCGGACGCGCTCGGTCAAACGGTCGGTGGTCCGGTTATTGGTGCGTTGGCCAAATATGTTTCGATCGCATTCGCACTCGGTGCGTCCGCCGTGATACTGCTACCCTCGCTGCCAATGTATCGTACAGCGGGGAAAGGGTTGCAAACGGGGAATGTGGGGATGAACGATGAGTGACACATACTGTTTTCTGCATCTGCGTGGCGCCCAGCGCAACTGGCAGCCGCTCAAGGAAGCCCTTGACGCGCAGGTGTTGCCGAATTGGGAGGCGGTGGGAATCACTGTCTGGGGAGTCTGGCACGGGTTGTTCGGAGTCGCATCCAACGAACTCATCGTGATGGTTGCGGGTACCAGTGAGACAAACCTGGATGAAATCACCGCACCGTTGGCTGGCATAGCGGAAATTCGACGCTCAGAGTTGCTGATCAACACGGTGCGTCCGGTGGACACCCAACCATGTGAACAATCAGGTTTGTACGTGTTCCGCTTTTTTGACGTGTTACACAAGGATGTCGATGAGATAGTGCAGTTGTCGAACGAGGCCTGGAAAAGTTTTGAGAACGTCGACGACTACCAGGCAGAACCTCGAGGGTTGTTTTGTCAGCGGGACCTGAGTGATGCGTCGGGGACAATGTTGCTCGTTACCTGGTACGACGGCCTGGAGTCCTGGCAGACTTCACGGCGCCCACCAGATGCTGCGCGCGACAATTTCCGCCGTCGGCATGATCTGACCCGTTCGACCGTCGCGATTGCGACACGGTTGGTTTCTTAGAACGGCAATTCCAAAGTCGCTACCAGTGAACCGGTAGTGACTTCACACCCCTCAAGGTAATTGTCTGTTTCCATTCGGGAGTTTCGACGTCGTCCAACTCTAGATTCGTTAAGCGACTTAACAATACTGTTAGTGCTTCGATTGCCTCGATGCGAGCGAGTTGGGCGCCAAGGCAATGATGAATTCCGCCTCCGAAAGAAAGAAGCTTTATGTTCTCTCGCCGTATGTCCAGTCGATCGGGGTCTTCGTAGACCTCAGGGTCACGATTCGCAGCCGCCAGCAACGTCAGGATGGTGCGCCCATAAGGTACTTTGATTCCCGCGACCTCGGTCTCTTCCAGCGCATCGCGTGCGGATAGCTGCACGGAGCTGTCGAAGCGCAGAAACTCCTCGACCGCATTAGTCATGAGCGATAGATCGCCACGTAATTCGTCGAGCTGGTCGCGCTGGCGATACAGGGCGAGTAGAGCGTTCCCCATGAGGTTGACGGTGGTTTCGTGTCCGGCCGCGAACAGAAGTCCGATGTTGCTCGTCAATTCATCCAAAGTGAGTTTGCCGTGTTCGGTTTCGCTCTCGACCAGGCCCGTGATCAGGTCGTCTTGAGGGTCCGCACGACGAAGATCGCACAGATTTGAAAAGTAGGCTTTACTTTGTTCGGTGCTGCTGTTGGCGTCCGCGAGCTCTTCCGGTGTCATGGGTCGGGGATCGATCAATCGCCCTGAAATCCGTGTTCCCCGAACGAATTCCACCTGGTCCGCTTTCGGCACACCAAGCAAGTCACAAATGACGATCACGGGTAAGGGATGGATGAACAGGCGCACCAGATCGCCACTACCGGACTCGATGAAGCCGTCGACCAGCTCGTTTGCAATGGCCCGAATTCTGAGGCGCATTGCTTCAACCCGTCGGGCGTCGAAGGCTTTGACCACGAGACCGCGCAATCGTGTGTGATCGGGAGGATTCTGCAGCAACATGGTTCGACGTAGGCTTGCGATGGCTGGGTTGCTCATCATCTCGTCGAATTCTTCTTTGCTCATCCGCGCGTCGGCGCCATGGCCGAGCTTTTTGTTGCGCAATGCCGCCTGCACATCGGAATATCGACTGAGAATGACCATGTTGGCGTCAGGCAATTCCAACACCGGGTTCCCCTCTCTTAATTGTCGATACATGGGGTAGGGGTTGGCAATGATCTCGGGGCTGAAGATGGATTCGAGGCTAAGATCTGCCATGCGCCTGGCTCTTGTACCTGGCTCTTGTAGTAGAAGAGCGCGCATTCTAGCGCGATCTTGTGACACGCATCGCGTGACGGGCGCTCGAAATCGATATCCGTGCCAGGTGGTGGGTTATCTCACACCCGTCAGCAGTTCTGCGATTGCTGTTGGTGCAGTTCGTCCTCGCGCACGTCGAGTGCGGTTGCTTCTGACAGGGAGTAACCCGCACGTTTATGAGCGCGGAGGTTGGCCATGCCAATCAAAGCCTGGCGACACAGCGAGGCTTTGTCCGTTTTGTGCTTTTCCCGCTGGCGATGTTGCCTCTCCGCTTGTTTGCGGCTCGCCCGGTCGAGGGCTGTCGAGTTTTTCTCGATATGGCTCAACATGAGTCGTTCGGAGGTGGTGAGTTCCGGCGATACGATCACACTCACCGATCGCTCAGCCATCAACTCGGCGTTCGTACAGGGAAACTGCGAATAGAGCACGACACCGGAACCCTCGATGCATCGATAGATAGCTCCATCGACGGGGCAGCAGACAAACAGGGTGAATACCAGTAGTAGCCGATGGTTTGCGCGGATCATACGGAGCACCTGACTGTTGGTAATATGCCTGGTTAGTCTCCAGCATTGGTCGATCGTGGTCTGTAGGACCTGCTCGTACGGCTGGGTAGGAAATACCCGAGTGAGTTGCAGACGGCGTCGTGAACGCCCTGCGTGGCGACATGGAGTCGCAGCACTCAAGGCCCAGACCCGGCGGCTATCAGATCGGTTAGCGCGTCTGCTGAGCTTTGTTGAAGGGTAGCGGAAGCACGTGTCCAAATTCCTTACAGGAAGTTGTTCCTCAATTCGAAGTGTTTATTGAGACGCTAACCAGTCGTCGTCCGATTCTTCGTTGATGTCTGCGAACATGAAGGTAGAAAGATACCGCTCACCCGTATCGGGCAACATCGCCAGGATCACACTTCCGTCTTCTGCGTTTTTCGCTACCGTGATGGCGGCGGCGACGGTTGCCCCTGACGAAACCCCACAGAAGATTCCTTCGTTCTGAGCGAGCGCCAGAGCGGTCTCTTTGGCGACATCCTGGTTGACGGAAACGATCTCATCGGCGATTTCGGCGTTGAGCACCGACGGCACAAAATCCGGGGTCCAGCCCTGGATCATGTGGGGTTGCCAGTCGTTGCCCGCGAGCATCGATGCCTGCTCAGGTTCGGCGACAATGACCTTGATGTCGGGGCGAGCAACCTTGAGGATTTCTCCGGCACCCGTGAGCGTACCTCCGGTACCCCAACCGGTTACCCAGTAGTCGAGACGATCTCCAGCAAAATCGCACAGGATCTCGGGACCGGTGGTGTTGCGGTGGTAAGCTGGATTTGCCGGATTGTCGAACTGTTGCGCAAGAAACCAGCCGTGTTGTTCGGCGAGTTCCTCGGCCTTCTTGACCATCCCGGAACCACGTTCCGCCGCTGGCGTGAGGATGACCTTGGCGCCGAGGGCCCGCATGATTTGGCGTCGTTCGACGGAGAATGAATCTGCCATGGTGGCGACAAAAGGATGCCCGGTGACTGCACAGACCATGGCGAGTGAGATACCCGTGTTCCCTGACGTTGCTTCAACAACTGTCTGACCCGGCTGCAACGCGCCTGAATCGGTGGCATCTTTGATGATGGCGTAGGCCAGGCGGTCTTTGACCGAGGCCAGGGGATTAAAGGCTTCGACCTTGACGTAGAGATCAACGTGGTCGGGGCCGGTGCGGTTCAACTTGACGATTGGAGTGTTACCAATGGTCTCGAGAATGTTGTCGTAAATCACGTTGTCGCTCCTTGTGTTTTTTCCCGTGTCCCTGATTTAAAATTTTTTTGAAACAGGGCGAACAACTGTACAGCAGGAGGCGTTGACGAAAAAGTGGTGAATTAGCGGCCTATTTTCATGGTTTGCGGACCTTTCCCATCCACCAAATGAGTCGGTACCACACTCGGTCCAAGCCTCGGCTTAAGGGGGGGTATAGGAGTCTGTGTCTCCCGTCGTCGACAGGTTACGCGAAGGTGTCGCGGTGGTCAGCCGTGGCGACTACCCGGAGCGAGAAACGCCGAGTGCTGAAAAGGTGTCATTGAGCGCTGTGGTACAAAGGTGGTGGCCATTGGTATGGTTTTTCAAAGCGGGTATGAGTTCCGCCAGTTGCAGTGGTTTGGCAATCACGTAACCCTAAAATCAGGTCGCAACCCATGACTTTGAGTTCGCTCAGCTGGGTGTGTGTGTCTACTCCTTCGGCCACCACATCAAGGCGCAATACTTGTGCGATCTCGATGATCTTTGCGATCAGCGACTGGGTTTGTTTGGACTTGAACATTTCGTCCAGCAACGACTTGTCAATTTTGAGGACATCCAGCGGCCAGGTGCCCAGCATGTTCAGTGAAGAGACCCCCGTTCCGAAATCGTCCAACGCGATGGTCATGCCGGCGTCGCGTAGGATCTCGAGTTCTCTGGCGACCAGTTCGGCATCATTGAGGAAGGACGATTCGGTAATCTCGACCTCGAAGTTCCGGGGCTTGCCGACTCGGTGATATGATCCAGCAACTCATGAGCGATTCCTTCGTTTATCAACTGTCGAGAAGAAACGCTGATCGCGACCCGGGACAACGCCACACCTGCCGCCGCACATTGCGCTATACACGCGATGGCATCACCAATCAGCACGCCGGTAAAATCGTGAATAAGCCCGGTTTCTTCCGCAACTGGAATGAAATCGTCGGGCATCCACCGACTACCACGCCAACGCATCAACCCTTCTACACATTCGATGGCTTCGGTTTTCAGGTTGAGTATCGGCTGAAAAGACAAGTAGAGTTCGTTCTCGCGAAGGGCTTGCCGTAACTGGGTTTCGATCTGGACTCGCCGTTTCGTGCGGTTATTGAGGGTGTCGTCGAAGAAGGCGAATGCGCTTCCGACCTGTTCTTTGGCTTTATACATCGCCGCATCGGCCCGCATCAGCAAGCCACGGGGGTCTGTGCCGTCTTTGGGAAAGATCGACACCCCGATTGAGGCGTCCACCGTATGCTCTATTCTGTTGATCGTGATCGGCCGGCTCACTTCTTCCATGATTCGTTTGCAGATTCGTACCAGTTCCGTCTCATCGGTGTATTTGCCGATCAGAATCCCAAACTCGTCGCCGCCCAGGCGCGCGACGCTGTCTGCGTCGCGCGTATTCGCCTCGAGGCGGGACGCAACGATCGACAGCAACTGGTCACCCGCCTTGTGGCCTTGGGTGTCGTTCACTTGTTTGAAGCGGTCGAGGTCTGTGAAAAGAACGGCGCCCCGGCCATTGTTCCTTTTCGCGCTCTGAAGTGCCCGGTGCAACCGATCTGTAAAGGCCTGACGATTCAACAGACCGGTCAATGCGTCGTAGTTGGCTTGGCGGAAAAGTGTTCGTTCGCGATTCGAATGGGTCAACGCAACTGATAGACGGTCGGTCAGGTCAGATAGGGGACGGCTTGCTGACTTGTCTAGTTGCTCGTCACCTTTTTTGAGGAACAGGCCCTTGCGCCGACCTTCGGTGTGGATGTCGTGGCAGTAGCAGAGTGATCGATTCAGCTGACTCGCAAGCGCTTTGGTGATCTCCGCAGGGTCGTCCTCGTTGGACAGGGTGTTGCTCAGGTCGACGGGATGTTCGTGAACCCCTTCATCATCACTGAACTACAGCTGACCGAGTAGCGGCGTTTTTTTCCAGAGAGACACGAAAGAATCGATACCGTGGATCTCGTTCGTAGCAGTCAGCGCCTGTTTCACCACGTTTTTGATGGCGGCTCCCGAGAGTCTCAATCGATCCAGCTCGCAGAGCGATGCCATGGTTTGGAAGGTAACGTTCAGGTGGGCGGTCATGTTGTTGAACGCGGCGCCGGGTTGCTGGTATTCGTCGTTCGAGCGGACATCTACCTTGTGGGAGAAATCGTCCTGTTGAACCCGAAGGGTTGCGCGTCGTATTGCACCCAGCAGATCCTGCCGCTGGCGGATTGTCCGTACCACCATCCAGCCGCAAAGTCCGCACATCCCGGCGAGGGTAAAAACCAGGACTCGACTGAACAGGAATTGCTCTTCGACGTAGAGTAGGGAGCCCGTCAACACAACTGCGAGCGGCACCGATACCAGGCATAGAACGGACAGGACAATCCTGCGTTCAGATTTGATTTTGCTCGTGAACGAAGTGAAGAAATCCAGCAGCATCTTAGGGTTCGGCCGCCCCCAAAGATTAACGATAGGTCTCGGCAGACAGTCACTGTGTGAACTGGTTCACGGCCTGATCGAACCGTGCTACCGACTATCTCGCCGACCCGGCTCCCTTCAACACGAATAGGACCGGGTGAGCTTTGGGCGACTAAGGAGGACAGAAGCCGCTTTTAGCCGCGTCCCGTTATGGGTATTGTACCGGGTTGTAGAACTCATGGGGATCTGACAATGAAGCGACGGAGTTTTCTGAACGTGACGGTTGGTGCCCTAGCGACAAGCCTCGTCTATCCGTTCTCGAATCTTCTGGCCGGTCCCAAAGCGTGGGAAAAAGTCACAACGGCACATCCGTATCTCGCAGGCAACTTCGGCCCGGTATCCGAAGAGGTGACGGTGACGGCGCTCGAGACGCTTGGCCAGATACCGGCGGAGCTCAACGGACGGTATCTGCGTAACGGTCCGAATCCAATGGCGCCGGTAGACTTCGCGAAACACCACTGGTTTGTGGGTGATGGCATGGTCCACGGCATGCGCCTGGGTGAAGGCAAGGCGATGTGGTATCGCAACCGCTGGGTGCGCAGTGAGGCGATGGTAGCAGCGCTGGGTGAAGATCCGGCAGGCCGCGTTTTTGCCGGAAGCAATAATACTCATGTCATTGGTCATGCGGGGCGCACGTTCGCCCTCGTCGAATCCGGCGCTCCCCCCGTGGAACTGAGTTACGAACTCGATACCGTTGGCGTCAATAACTTTTTCGGTACGCTCACCGACATGGGCTTCACCGCTCACCCGAAAGTCGACCCGGATACCGGCGATTTGCACGCGATGTGTTACAGCTGGCCCGCTTGGGGAGATCATCTGAAGTATGTGCACGTCGGCAGGGACGGGCGCGTGAAAAAAACCGTGGAGGTGCCGGTACCCGGCATGCCCATGGTGCACGATATGAGTCTCACCAAAAATTACGTGGTCGTCTACGACCTACCTGTGACGATAGACGGTAGTCTTCTGCAACGGGGGATGCGCTTCCCGTTCGGCTGGAATGCCGACTACCAGCCGCGGGTTGGCCTGCTTCCCCGTAATGGCAGCGGTGCCGATGTCATCTGGTGCGAGGTCGAACCCTGTTACGTTTACCACCCGATGAATGCGTATGAGGATGCGTCGGGCAACGTGGTGCTGGACGTTTGTCGTTATGAGCGGATGTTCCTCAATGACAACTATGGACCTTTCGGCGATAGCCTTGCGACTCTGGACCGTTGGACGATCGATCCCAAGACCCGCAAAGTTTCGAGCGAACGAATCGACGACCGGGGACAGGAATTTCCCCGTTGCAGTCCGGTATTGAACAGTAAGCCGTACCGTTACGGTTATAGCCTGGCTGTGGTTGGCAAAACGTTTCCGACCATCCTCAAACACGATATGCAAACCGGTGTCACTTCGGAGTTTGCACTAGGACCCGGTCGACACGGCGCCGAGCCGTATTTCATTCCACGCGAAGGTGGCGAGGCCGAGGACGACGGGTTCTTGATGAGTTTCGTCTATGACGCCGGAAGGAACGCCAGTGAGCTGCTGATACTGGATGCCAGGGATTTGTCATTGCCGCCAATTGCCCGGGTGTTGCTGCCAACTAGAGTCCCGTATGGATTCCATGGGAGCTGGGTGCCGGACGGCAGCGGCGGTCCAAGCGTGTAAATGCGGCAAAATACCGGGGGGTGACCGTGCGGTTTCTCAAGTATGCGGGGCTGTTTGTGGTATTTGCCTGGTTCATGTTGGGCGGCATGGGCCACTTTCTGAACACTGAGTTTTTTGTGCAGATCATGCCGCCCTACATTCCCTATTTTCTACACAAACCCCTGGTGTTTTTCAGCGGGGTGTTCGAGGTGCTGTTCGCCATGGCGGTGCTCGTGCCGTTGTTCAGGAAATGGGCCGGCTATCTGCTCATCGCGCTCACCATTGCGGTGACGCCTGTAAACGTTCACATGTGGCAGAACCCGGAACTCTTCAACATGGATGAAACCCTGTTGTTGCTGCGGTTGATGTTCCAGGCGGTGCTTATCGTGATTATCTGGTGGAGTACTCGGCCTTACTGGGACTCTCAGGTAGCCGAACCTGCTTAAACACCCAACCCGGCAGGTTCCTGAGATCGATGAGAATACGGGAGAGATAAATGCCGTTTGGTCACGCCTCGGTCGTGTCGCTGTTGGTGTTGTTGGCTGCCTGCGCGGGTCTGCCGGGACCCCTTGCAGAGCCTTTCGATGTTTTGATCACCTCAGGCACGATATACGACGGCGGTGGTGGTGAACCCTATGTTGCAGACATCGCGATCAAGAACGAGCGAATCGTCGCGATCGGTCACTATGGTGATGCGGCGTCGCTACTTCGCATCGATGCGAGTGATCTGGCGGTGGCTCCGGGCTTCATCAATATGTTGAGTTGGGCGCCAACGTCGTTGATCGAGGATGGGCGAAGCCAGGGTGATATTCGCCAGGGAGTGACGCTCGAGGTGTTTGGTGAAGGTCAGTCTTATGGACCTTTGAACGAAACGATGAAGGCGGCCATGAAAGCCCGGCAGGTGGGGATAAAATTCGACATCCCCTGGACGACCCTGGGCGAGTATCTCGAGTTTCTGACTAACAAGGGGATCTCTCCAAACGTCGCCTCTTTTGTCGGGGCGACCACTCTACGGGTTCACGAGATTGGTTTTGCCGATCGTTCACCTACGCTACCTGAACTGTCCGCCATGCGGGAACTCACTCGTCAGGCGATGCTGGAAGGTGCGTTGGGTCTTGGCTCATCGCTCATTTACGCGCCGGCGTTTTATGCCGAAACCGAGGAACTCATCGCGCTTGCCGAGGTTGTTGGAGAGTATGGAGGCATGTACATATCCCATATGCGCAGCGAAGGGAATCGCCTGTTGGAGTCTATCGATGAGTTGATTCGCATCGCGCGGGAAGGTGGGGTGGCGGCGGAGATATACCACCTGAAGATGAGTGGAAAAGACAACTGGTCAAAATATGACGAAGTGGTAGCCAAGGTGGAGCAAGCGCGAGCGGAGGGTCTTGCCATCACCGCTAACATGTACACATACACCGCCGGGTCCACCGGGTTGGATGCCGCCATGCCGCCCTGGGTGCAGGAAGGGGGCTATGATGCCTGGGTGGCACGTCTGCGGGATCCGGATATTCGACGCAAAGTTGCCCATGAGATGTCTGGTGCCACTGATGAGTGGGAAAATCTCATGCGTGCCGCGGGACCCGAGAAAATGTTGCTGGTGGGATTTCGCAACAGAGGATTGCGCAAATACATTGGTAAGACGCTGGCAGAAGTGGCAATGATTAGAGGTACATCGCCGGTGGAAACCGCCATGGACCTGGTGGTTGAAGATGGAAGTCGGGTGCAGGTGGTGTATTTTTTGATGTTGGAAGAAAACGTGCGCAAACAAGTTGCGCTCCCCTGGGTCAGCTTTGGTTCCGATGCGGCTTCAATGGCCACCGAAGGGGTGTTTCTCGAGCAGAGCACGCACCCGCGTGCCTATGGCAACTTCGCCCGGGTGCTGGGCCAATACGCGCGTGACGAGAAGGTCCTTCCATTGCAGATGGCGATCTACAAACTCACCAAGCTCCCGGCATCCAATCTGAAGCTCAGGCATCGCGGTGAACTCGCGCCGGGTTTTTATGGCGATGTCGTGATCTTCGACCCCGCCGAAGTGCGGGATCATGCAACTTTTGACGACCCGCATCGGTATGCAACCGGGGTGGTGCACGTGTTTGTTAACGGTGAGCAGGTATTGCGCGATGGGGAGCATACCGGCGCATTACCGGGTCAGGTGGTGCGCGGCCCAGGCTGGGAGGGTTGGCGCTGAACTCAAGTTGGAACGAAATCGGCCCATCCGAAGATGGGCCGTGGGGCGCTGGGCTACCCGCCGTGAGTACTAATCGTCGTCATCGTCATCGTCATCGTCATCGTCGTCACGATGCTTGCGGCGATGCTTTCGCTTTTTACGGTCGTCATCGTCGTATTTATCATAGCGTTTGTGTTTGCGCTTTTTTTCGATGTTTGTCGTGGTCGTCGTCGTTCTTGGCAAAGTATCGGTGGTTTTTTCTGCAGACTTTGTAGACTTTGTATTTTTGCAGATCGGGACGCCAGATCTTGCGGTCGCGGCAGTCATAGGCGCCTTCTACAGGCGGATCGTAAGTGGCAACCGCATCCGGAGTGGAATTGTCTGGTGGCTGGGTTGAATCCGGTGGGGCAATAGGATTTGGTCGGGTTGTCAGCGGATCCTGCGCTCCAGGACCCTGTTGGGCGCAGGTGTTAGCGCACCCTCCGGGGGTCGGGGTCGGCTGAAGGAATCCGCTGGCGGTACAAACATACTCGCCTTTTCCCTCCACACACATGCACGCGCATGTCCCGGCGGCCGCTGCCATGGCAACGGGTGCGGTGAGAGAAAAACTCATCAGCACAGCGAATAGTAAAAAAAACCTGACGGGCAAGCGTTGGTTGTGAAACATCATAGGTTACCTCCTCTCCATTACTTCCTGCGGTAGTGCCAGAACATCGAGTTTCGAGTTAGGTAAGATAATTGTTTGCAGAGGTAAAACTGTGACGTAGGTTGTTATGCATATGCGCATGGGTAATTCAATGCGTCGTTGTATGGAGGTGGAAAAAGCGGGAACCGTTCACGAAAAAACCAGCTATTGAACGCCTTTAAGCGATCACTCCGATCTTTGTCAGACCAACAGAATTGCGGATCTCAGCCAGACGCTGACGTCCTCGGAGCGGTCGAGCACCTCGGACCGATAGGCAAAAAAGTTGGCAAATTATGGTGAAGGTGGGTATTGCAATATCATTGCCGCGATCGGCTTCTTATAATGCAGCGCCTTTTCAGGGGGAGCATCTTTTGCGGAACGATATCAAACTCATTTCCGGCACCTCGCATCCCGATCTGGCACTCGAGATTGGCGATCACCTCGATTTATCGCTCACCGCAAGTGAAATCGTCAGGTTCGGCAACGAAAACATCCTGTTTCAGTGTAACGAAAACGTCCGCGAATCAGATGTTTTTGTCATTCAGACATCGTGCCCTCCGGTATCGGACGGGATCGTGGAATTGCTCATCATCATCGATGCCCTGAAGCACGCTTCGGCACGGCGTATCACGGCCGTGTTGCCTTATTTCCCCTACACACGTTCCGACAAGAAGGACCGCCCACGCATTTCCATCACGGCCAGACTGATGGCGGATTTACTGGAAACCGCCGGGGCGGATCGGGTGTTGACGCTGAACCTGCATTCGCCTCAGGTGCAGGGATTTTTCAGGATTCCGGTAGATCAACTGAACGCAACGCCGTTGGTTTGCGACCATCTCCGGGCAACAACCGACATGGCCGATACGGTGTTGGTGGCGAGCGATGTAGGTGAAGCAAAAGATCTGGGCGAATATGCCAATCGCTTGAAGCTCCCGATGGCGATCATCGACAAACGCCGCCATGACGATTCGGAACGACCGACGGCGGTAGCGCTCATCGGCGAGGTGAAGGGGCGTAACGCACTGATCATAGACGATGAGATCGCGAGCGCCGGTACGATGATAGAAGCCGCGCGGTATTTGCAGGAGCAGGGGGCCAAGCGTGTCCAGGCAGCGGCCGTGCACCCGGTCATGTCGGGCAATGCCAGAACGCGGCTGGATGAGTCGCCGATCGAACGAGTCGTGGTCACGAACTCTATTCCTATCCCGGAAGACCGGCTGAGCGCCAAAGCCGAAATAATATCGGTCGCGCCGCTATTCGCCGATGCCATTCACGCTATCCATCATGGTGAATCGGTGTCGGACCTTTTCATGTAGTGAGCGATGCCGATCGACAGAAATGGGACGAACGATACCGTGCTGGTGCATATCAACAGCGTGATCAACCAGCCGAATTCCTGACTCGATGGCTTGTGCAGATATCTCCTGGGCGAGCGCTCGATGTGGCTTGCGGCGCGGGGCGTAACGCGCTCTACCTTGCGCAGGCAGGATTTGTTGTCGATGCGGTGGATGTCTCGAGGGTGGGGCTTGGTTGTGCCAGGGATAGCGCTCGGGATCGTGGGGTCAACGTGAACTGGATCGAACATGATCTCGATAGGGGTATTCCGGGAGCGGATCGTTACGATCTGATTCTCATGATCCGCTACGTAAACCCAGGCTTGTTCAGGATGCTACCCGAGCGCCTGCAGCCTGGTGGATATCTACTATGTGAAGAGCATCTCGTGACCACGGCGGTGGTGGCTGGACCGGAAAATCCACGTTTTCGCGTGCAGCCGGGAGAGCTCGAAAAAGCTGCGAGTGCGATGCACATCTTGTTCCACGAGGAAGCCCTGCACGAGGACCCTGACGGAAACACCGTTGCGTTGGCACGACTCGTTGCTCAAGCGAAACCGTTATCCGATAACAAGGAGAAGCACTACAAGTAAACCCACCAGGGTTCGTTCCTGCAGCAATCGTGGTGGGTTTCCTGCTCCGGCAGAATAAGGGGACGAAGGGTCCGTGTGAAAACTCCTCGCCGCCGGATCTACGCAACCAAGCGTTTGTACGTATCGAAGAGCCCAGGGTTTGCCTTTTTCGATGCCGTATAGAAGGTATGCAGCCGCGGACAAGAAGGTCCCAAAAACGATCCAGCCAAGATAATCCATGCCAGTCCCAGGTTCGAGGAGGCCGCATTCTGGTGACCTTCGATTGGTAACTCAAGACTGCTTTGCGTCAGGCACGAGTATAATGGACTCGCTCCCACGGATTGTGATTCGACGCCAAAAGTACTCGGACAATCGAACTGCGAATCGTTTTCAGGCGAAGTTCGGCATCACCTTGCGAGCAAAAAGATCCAGCGAATCTTTCAACTCATCTGGTGTGTGCAGCCCCTGGGGGACCAGCAGGTAAGCCTCGTCGATGGGTACGGCTTTGGACACAGCGTCGATGCGTTTGTTAAGCGTATCGGGAGAGCCAACCAGGACTTCCGGCATACCCTGACCAAAGGGGGTTGCCCAGGTTTTCCAGAACCATTCCATGTCTTCGAAAAGCTTTCTGGCCTTTGCATCGGTTTCTGCGCAGACGGTAATTCCACCCCAGCAGGCCTGGTCACCCGGCTTGACGTCGTGCCCGTGTACTTTTGCTTCTTCCTCCCATTCTTTCCATAGAAGTTTCAGAAAATCGGTGTCGCCCGCCAGCACGATGGGGCGGCCGCGATATTTGGCCCAGAACTTTGCGGTCCTCAAACTTGCCGAAAAACCGCCGTAAAGCGGGATCTCTTTTTGATAGGACTTCGGCGCGATGCCGACCTTCGAGACCCGCATGTCGCTGTCGACACCGCTGCCGTATTTGACGTAAACGGGATGTTCGTGAGGATTGACGAAGTTTTTAGGCGGAAACTGCCAGTATTTGCCGTCGTAAGAGAACGTTTCGGATCTGAGTGCCTGGACGACGATGTCGACGAATTCGGCAAAGTACTCGCGGTTTGTCGCATCTTCATCGCTGTTGGCGTTCCAGGGACCTACCGCCACCAACTCGGGTTTTACTTTGTAGTTTTCCACCCAGCGTGCCTGATAACCGCGAACGAGTCCGAAGCCGAATCTGCCTTCTAACATGTGATCCAACGTCGTGATTTTCTCTGCGGTCATGAGGGGGTTGTTCACGGTCGAAACGAACCCGCAGGTAAGTATCCGCATTTTTTTGGTATGTTTACCCAGCCACATCGCCATCAGGCAGGGATCGTTCGATATCTCGAACCCTTCGATTTGCAGGTGGTGTTCGGGGTGTCCGAACGCGTAATAACCGGCTTCGTCGGCGAACGTGGCGAGATCGCCAAGTTCGGCGAGCATGCGGTGATACAACTCGGGATTACACCCCGCCATGCCAGCCTCGAGTTCCGCCCGTCGGCCGATCGTACAGTAAACGAATAATCCAAATTTCATATTGCCTCGGAAAATTGATGACTTTCTACTGTCGTGAGAATGCGCGCGTTGGACTGAGGGTGCCAGCAATAATCAACTCGCTGCAGGTGCCGAAAAACGCTTTGCGGCTTGTGGTTATGATCGTAGGCCAATCAACCAGGCGGGATAAGCATCCGAAATGTATACCATTGAAACCGTTGAGGTCCTCGGCAGTTCCATGGAGGTGTTCTTCTTCGAGCCCGAAGGGGGCGGTGTTCATCCGGGAATCATCCTCGCCCAACACATTCCCGTGGGCCACACGGGAATAGAGAACGATACCTTCACCTTGCGCACAGCCGAGCGTTTCGCTGCGAACGGTTACGTCGTGGCGGTGCCGTTCATCTTTCATTGGTGGCCGAAGGAGGCTGGCATCGAAGTCAAACGCGACGAAAGCCGCGACGATTGGATGGTGGCCGACATGCTGGCGGCTCACGAGTTGCTCCGTGAAAGACCGGATGTCGACGGCACGCGCATCGGCGTTGCCGGACACTGTTGGGGAGGTCGCGTCGCGTGGATTGCGGCCTGCCACCTACCCACCCTGAAAGCCTGTGCGATTTTTTACGCTGGACGGGTAAAGCTCGTCATGGGCGATGGCGACCTCGCTCCCATCGACATGGCGGCCGATATCCGTTGCCCGGTCATTGGCTTGTTTGGCAACGACGATCGCAACCCGACGCCTGAGGACGTGGACGATTACAGCGCCGCACTCACCGAAGCTCGGGTGCCCCATACCTTTCATCGCTACGATGGAGCCGGGCACGCATTCCAGAACTTCCCGAGCGAGGAAAGTTATCGTGAAGAGCACAGCGAAGATGCATGGATGAAGGTGTTAGCCTTTATGAAGGAGCAGCTTGGTTAGTTCCTATCCGGGCCCGTGAGCGGTACCTCGGCACTTCCGGGTGGCGATTTCTGGGAAATGAACTGGTTAGTATCTGGCCTTGTAGATATGCGCTAGCCCGAACATTGCATGAGCAGTTGGATTTGGAGACGAGATGACTGTTTGTGGCAAGAGTAAGGTAATTGTTATGGGGATGAAGGCCGATGAAGGTCGATGAAGGGGAACTTCTCGGTGAACAGGCTTGTTTCTTGCACATTTTGACGATCTGGTCGGTTTGCAGGCGAGCGAAAGTCCAGTTCACAAAGAACTGAACACGATATTATGGAGATGTTGTGCGTTACCCGGGCTTCAGCCGAGA
>JACZXA010000276.1 GCA_022571865.1 Pseudomonadota bacterium | reverse complement strand
GCGCAAATTAACACGGTGGAACGATCGTTCGCGCGAAAGCCCGCCAATCAGCTGCTGAAGGGGTGCGTCACGAGGCTGGGGTAGGTCCCAGTAAGCGAACACGATCATTACGGGCGACTGTGCGAGGGATTTTGACAGGAACTCAAGAAGCAGAATTGAAGCTTCGTCTGCCCATTGAAAATCATCTAACAGCAACACCAGGGGTTGCTGTGCCGCGGCCTCGCGAATGACACCTGCGAATTCGTCGTGCAGGAGGAAGCGCGCCTCAAATGGACTGATCGATTCATCG
Organism: Pseudomonadota bacterium; assembly: GCA_022571865.1. GTDB lineage: Bacteria > Pseudomonadota > Gammaproteobacteria > Pseudomonadales > Azotimanducaceae > SMWK01. The sequence continues at coordinate 4,618 of JACZXA010000276.1, read as the reverse complement.
AGCGTTACGGCATCTGTGGATCTGTTACGTAACGTCGTAAACGCCGACGCCAACCGTCCAGATGGATCGGCATAAAGGTCTGATGCGACACTGCTGTCAAGCTGATCTACGTGGGAACGAATTCCCTCGTTCCAGGGCCAGTACGCTGGACTTCCACGTTCCTCGTAACATCGACCGGAAAGAACGGCGCTGCCCATCTCTCTCGCGAAATTGGCGATCTGGTCAAGGAGCAGCGATTTACCAATCCCTGATTCCCCGGTCACCGCCAGCGTCTGACCGTTGCTTTGAATTGCGCGGTCAAGCGCGCTCCTGGTCCTTCCAAGCTCGGCATCATGTCCGACGTAAACATCTTCAGCAGATAAATGCATTTCGCTGGGTAATTTATCTCATCAAACTTCAATGTGCATTCGTGTAGTGAATCTGGCTAGATCAATGGAATATGAAACCTGGCGCGTAGCGAAGCGCAGTGCGCATCTATGTCAGACGCGCAAAACCGGCGTTGCAACGCCGGTTTTGCACTGGAATATCAGTAGTTGTTGGGCCCTGTGGGGATCGAACCCACGACCTGCGGATTAAAAGTCCGATGCTCAAGATTTTACCGACGCCCCCGCTTCACCTTGAAGCAGTCCACATATGTACCACCTACGGTTTTGCCTGCTCCACCAGAAACGCTGAAAAGCCACCGAAATCTCGGCGGCTTTTCTTTATACAACCTCCGAGCAACTCAATTGCGAATAGCATCCCGATTCCATCGGGAAGGTAGAGGGTTCGAATCCCACCAACTCCCAGGGTCCGATACCTGGGCAGCAGCCCGTCGAACGCTAGGTATTGATGTTCTGATTGACGTGGAACAAGTTGTCGGGATCGTAGCGTCGCTTTACTTCAGCCAACCGATCGTAGTTCGCTCCATAGTTGGCCTGAGACCTGCCGCTATCGTCCGCAGACATAAAGTTGACGTAGCCACCTGCCTGTGAATACGGGGCTATAGCGTCGGAATAGTCGCGAACCCACTTGGTGTTGGATTCGTCTGTCGCCGGATCGTCCCCGCCCGCCAGAATGACCATCGCCCAGTTGGCATCGCGGTGACCGAACGCTGTCGAATCTTGAGAGACGCGGTGGGGCGCACCGTCTATCGGGTACAGGTGCATTGTCGAATTCATCGTCGGTGCTTTTGGACCGTGCTCTACGTGGACGGCAATCGCATCGTCCGTTAGCTCCTTGACATAGTTGCCCTTCCAGTACTGCCTCAACCCCTTCGGAAACAGTCCATCAAACGCCGTATTGATCGCGGGGAATGGCACAGGGCCCACCAACTCTGCCTTAACCTCAGCAACTTCATGGAATGGCTTGAAAGCTGCTTCGCCCTCCTCCAACGGTCCGGTCCAGCAAGCAATGAGCGCCACGAACATGTCGCCATGACGATCTTCTGGAATGAACGGCAACGGTGGGGCGATCTGGAACGCCGGGAATACACCCATCTGCTCGGGGGCATCCTTCATGTATTCGCGGTAGAACTCGAAGATATTCTGGGTCTCCTCGACTTCATAGAACATCGGACCCCAGTAGACTTCCTTTAGCGGGTGAAGCCGATACTCGAAAGAAGTACACACGCCAAAGTTCCCGCCACCTCCACGCAACGCCCAGAAGAGATCTGCGTTCTCATCGTCGCTGGCAACGAGGAACTGTCCGTCAGCCGTCACGACATCCACCGAGATCAGGTTGTCGATCGAAAGACCGAATCCACGCGTCAGGTAGCCGACGCCTCCTCCTAATGTGAGTCCGGCAATCCCTGTAGTGGAGATAATGCCGCCGGGTGTGGCAAGTCCAAACGCATGAGTTGCAGCGTTCATATCACCCCAGGTGGCACCAGCATCGGCCCGCGCAGTCCGGGCTGCCGGATCCACCCGGACTGACCTCATCTTAGAAAAATCAATTACGACTCCATCGTCAACGGTCCCAAAACCAGGCCCGCTGTGTCCTCCACCGCGAATTGCGAGATCAAGATCATTTTCACGCGCATACCGGATGGCTGACGTGACGTCTCCGGTGTTGGCCACAGTAAGTACGGCTGACGGCCGCTTATCGATCATTCCGTTGTGGACCGCGCGGGCCTCGTCATACGTCTGGTCTCCAGGGACGACCACCTCGCCGTGCACCTGCTCAATGAGTTGATCTAGAGACATGGCCATCTGAGTACTCCTGATTCGAACTAGTAAGGGCTGGATCAGCAAAACTATATCGGTGCGAGAGACCAGTCAATCTTAGGTCCGCTCATCGAAGAAAGAATCGCTCGATTATAGTTCCACCTACAATCCCTCCAGCTCCACCAAACGACACTGTAGGTGGTACACCCTCCACGCCAAGACTGGATTTCTCCAGTGGAAGTGGGAGGGTGTACTCGATTTCGATGGTAATGCCCTTCTTACGAACGAGCTTTACGAAAGACCTCAGGAACGTTTTACGCTGCGATAGCGTGCCTGCTGATAGCAAGCCTTTGAGGTCCATCAAGTACCTGAGCACTTCGTCAGCCTGAACGAGCTTCGCACCGTTCTCTGATGCAGTAGCCCGTATGGCCTGTAGATCTCGCACAAGTGTTTTTTCTCGATCGCGCAGCTCGCGGATCCTGGGTGCAAGGTCAGTCAAGACCAGTTCACCCTTTTCGATCACGTCGTAAAGTCGGCCTAGCCGCTTCCGAACATCAACCACTTCACGTTCAATTACTCCAGCTTCAGCTTTCGAAGACTCAACCCGCGATCGAAGAACTTTATTGGTAAGTTCAACGAGTCTTTCGAGATTGGGCTCGGTCAGAACGACATTCAATATCCTCGCCATTACCCCGCGCTCAATGACGTTCTTCTCGACCGGCGAGCCGCTACATTTTCTGAACTCCGTACGCAACAGGACTCGGAGCTGCGTTCGGATTCCCAAACCCGCGCCCGCGCGCCCCTCTCACGTGCGGTAACGCGCATGCGAAAACCGATCGAGGACGAGGTTGCAGTTGGCGAAGAAACGACGCGGGAAAAAGAAAAAGCGGTCTGAGGTCGACGGAGAGGTCGGCGATGGGGAAGCGAACAGCACTCTTGCGAAGGGTACTGATTTCATCGACGAGCATGTGATCCGGCTTGCCAGGTCGTTGGGTTTACGCATAACAAGGTCGCTTTTCAAAGATGCTGGATTCCGTTGCACTACCTGCATGTGGACGACTGCGAAAACCGGAACGAACGGGCGGAACGCAATGCGAGCACACTTGAAAAAGCACTTGAACACAAAACGCGCTCTCAACCGGCTGAAATATTACGTTTATCTGGGACTGCTATTGGTGCTCACAGCACTTGCGCTCAGTTTTCGCTCGGACCTCGACGTCGGAGCGGCACAATCTCTGGTTGATGACACAGATTGGGCTGTCATGGCAGGTCCCACGCTGCCGGCGTTTTCGATCGCGGCTGCCACCGGTCTGATCGCCTTCGAATATCTGTTCCGGAAGAGACCAACGAAACGATGGTGGCTTGGCTTTCGTGTTTCTTTCGGGTTGACACTGGCGGCGCTGGCTTCAGAGGTCGTGCTGGCTTCTGGGGCAGCACAAGTGCATGTCGACTGGCCATGGCTCCTCAGCGGGCTTTTGCCTTTATACGTTCTGGCCGGAACCCTTACTGACTTTGCCCTGACCACTCTCCGCGTCTCACGCAGACAACTCAAACCGCGAAGCTACATCACTAGGTTCAAATCGATCACCGCTGATGGTGATGAGCAGATCTTTGATATCCAGTACGAAATCAGACTGATGATAAAAAAAGGACAATTCGACATCCAGAAAATACAGAGGTGGCAAAAACAAGCACTTATCGCCCTGGGGATCGTAAAGATCAAGGAACGAGATTGATGATAACGATGGTCGTACGTAGCTGAGTGGTAGACCCTTTGCTTAGGAAGCAAAGGGTCGCGAGTTCGATCCTCGTCTCCCGCTCCATGTCGAACCCCAACTGAAGCCCGGCTCATGGCCGGGTTTCGTCATTAACGGGTTTACGCCAACCGAACCGAAAGCCAGCCTGTGTTGGCACGAGGCAATGGGCGTATCATCCGCACTCGGCGAAAACACCGCCCTTCCGTACGGGCCACAAATAAAAGCAGGAGAGCGCATGAGCAACGTCAGGATTCGAGATGTAAAGGCAATCCTCACCGAGCCTGAGCCGGGATCCCGGTTCACGGTCGTGAAGATCGAGACTACCGAGCCCGGCCTGTACGGGCTCGGTTGTGCATCGTTGCGGACCCGGCCCAAAGCGGTGAAGGTTGCCATTGAGGAGTACCTGCGACCGTTCCTGATTGGCAAAGACCCGGCCTGCATCGAGGATATCTGGCAGTCGGCGTACGTCTCGTCTTACTGGCGCAGCGGACCGATTCTGAACAACGCCCTGAGCGGTGTTGACGAGGCGCTGTGGGACATCAAGGGCAAGGTGGCCGGAATGCCCGTCTACGACCTGCTCGGTGGCAAGGCACGTGAAGCCGCGGCGGTATACGCCCACGCCTCGGCGGCGTCGCCGGAAGAGGTCGAGGACCAGGTCCGGGGATTCATAGAAGAGGGCTATCACCACGTCCGGGTGCAGGTGGCGACGCCGGGGTT
>JACZXA010000087.1 GCA_022571865.1 Pseudomonadota bacterium | reverse complement strand
ACCTGGATGTACTGCTGGCCGAAGAAACCGGTCTGCCGGTCATCATCGCCGAAGATCCGCTTACCTGCGTTGCCCGCGGAGGCGGTAAAGCGTTAGAGTTGATGGATAAAGCGGGTAGTTCAGATATGCTTTCCATGGAATGAGGGGATCTGCGCCACGAAAACTGCGTGGTAAAAAGAACGATAAAAACGAACCCCGGAGTTGCTGGCGGTTAAACTAAGCGCCGCATCTTCGAAGCCGTTGGGAGTGCAGGTCTAATCAAGGCGCTGTTTGTTCGCGAATCGGGCGCGGGCTATCTGCTCACGGGCTTAGCCCTGGTTTCCGTCATCCTCATCACCTTGGATTCGCGCACCCGCTTCCTCGAACCTGTTCGCGCCACGATAGGCACGTTCATGAGCCCGGTGCAGTTGATTGCGGAGACCCCCTATTTCCTCAGTGATGCTGCAGGCGATCTGTTTGCAACGCGAGCCGACATGCTCCAGAGGAATGCGGAACTCAACCGCAAGATCCTGGAGTTGTCACAGATATCTCAGCAGTATCTGGGGTTGAAGACCGAAAACGAACGCTTGCGGGAACTGCTGGGTAGTCGGGCCCGGATACCGGCACAGGTGTTGATAGCAGAGCTGGTTGCCGTTATTCCCGCACCCAATACCCATCAGATCATCATAGATAAAGGCGCTGCAGATGATGTGCGGGTCGGTCAGGCCGTCATCGATGCGGCAGGACTATTCGGCCAGATTGTGGAAGTCGAACTGTATTCCAGCCGGGTATTGCTGATCACCGACGTTACCCACGCGGTTCCCGTGCAGGTCAATCGCAACGGGGTGCGGAGCATTGCGGGTGGCACGGGCCGTTTGGATCGGCTGGAGCTCGAGAACGTACCGATCACCGCTGATATCCGGGAGGGAGATCTATTGGAAACCTCCGGTCTCGGAGGACGTTTTCCGCCCGGTTATCCAGTCGGCATCGTTGATTCGGTGGTCATCGAAACTACGTCGTCGTTTGCCATGGTGAGTGTCAGGCCAAATGCTGCCCTTGATCGTTCACGCCATGTGTTGGTCGTGTTCTCCGACTCGGGAGATGATGGGTGAACCCGACCCAAGGTGGCTGGCTGATTCTGGTTACCATCGGGGCCGCGATGATCTTAGCCATCGGGCACTTGCCGGAAAGCTGGCCGCAATGGCTTGGATGGATTCGGCCCGTCTGGATCTCCCTGGTGATTTTCTACTGGGTGATGGAGCTACCCCATCGAGTGGGACTCGTCTCTGCATGGATTGTCGGCCTGTGTGTGGATGTGTTGTATGCGGATCCACTGGGTCTAAACGGATTTCTGCTGGCGGCGATCAGCTACGTTGCCTGCCGGTTTTGTGAGCGCTTGCGCATGTACTCCATGGTGCAACAGTGCAGCGTCGTTTTCCTGCTTGTCGTACTGAGCGAGGCGGTGCGAATGTTGGTTCAGGATTTAGTCTGGGATAGAGGGTGGACCTGGGCTGTCATCATACCAGCGCTCACCAGCACGTTGCTCTGGCCGTTCGTGTTTCTCGTTCTGCACCGTTTGCGAGTGCAGGTTCGGGTCGAGTAGATGGCGCGCACACCGGTGGTATTGGCCTCGGCGTCACCGCGGCGCGCCGCATTGCTGCGTCAGATAGGCATTCCTTTCGAAGTGGTCGTGGCTTGTGTAGATGAAACTCAACTTCCGGGCGAGCGACCCTCTGACTACGTGCAACGTTTGGCGCGATCGAAAGCAACGGCCGTTTCGGCCCCGGATCGGGTGACGTTGGCGGCCGACACGATTGTCGTGTTGGATGACGTGATTCTCGGCAAGCCGCGCGACGAACAAGACGGTATCGAGATGTTACTGAGGCTGCAGGGACGCTCGCACCGAGTGTGGACGGGAGTTTGCGTCAACGATGGGATAACCGAGCGTACCTTGAGCGTCGGCGCCCGGGTTGATTTTAAGAAGCTGGATCGTGACGAGGCGGCTGCCTATGTCGCGACCGGCGAGGGTGAGGACAAGGCGGGTGGTTATGGGATTCAGGGTATTGGGGGTATATTTGCGAAAACGATTGAAGGTAGTTACAGCGCGGTGGTTGGCTTGCCGTTGACCGAAACGGAAGAGCTGTTACGGGAGTTCGGCGTAGACACCTGGCGCTATCGTAGCAATGGCTGAAGAACTTCTCATCAACGTGAGCGAGTTTGAAACACGTGTTGCGCTGCTTGCGGGAGGTGCGACGCAAGAGATTCATCTCGCTCGATCCGAGGGCTACAGCCTCACCGGCAATATCTACCTCGGGCGGGTCGCGCGGATCATCCCGGGCATGCAGGCGGCATTCATAAACATCGGACTGCGACGCCCTGGCTTTCTTCACGCGAGAGACATTGAAGGTTCCCGCTTGATCCTGCCGGAGGAAACCAGAAAAATTTCTGACGATCCCGCGTCTCGCGACGACCCCGCGTCTCGCGACGACCCCGCGCTTCGCGACGACCCCGCGCTTCGCGACGACCCCGTCTTGCCCGAAGAACGCGTGACACGCGACATTCGCGAACTCCTGCATGAGGGGCAAGAACTGATGGTGCAGGTGGTCAAGGATCCCATAGCCAACAAGGGTGCACGGCTGACGACCCAACTCGCTGTCGCCTCCCGGTACATGGTCTTGATGCCCAACAACGATCATATCGGTATCTCACAACGAATCGGTGAGCTTGATGAGCGAGAGCGCCTGAAATGTATCATCGAGGCGATCCGTAACGCGCAGTGTCCGGGCAAGGGATTTATTGCCCGCACCGCTGCTGAAGGTGTGCCTCGAGAAATCATCGATGCGGACGTCAAGGTTTTGGTAAGGATGTGGGACAAGATCCTCACCAAGCGGCGTGAAGCAAATTGTCCGGAAATCGTCTATCAGGAAATTCCGCTGCATATCCGCGTGATTCGGGATCTGGCAAGCCCGTCGCTCGAACGAATTTACATCGATCACCAAGAGACTTTCACCCGGGTGAGTAGTTTTGTCGCGGATTTTCTACCGGAGTTCAGCGACCGGTTGGTCTACTACGATGAATCGCGGACGTTGTTCGACCGCTTCGGAGTCGAAGACGAGATAGACCGAGCACTCGATCGAAAGGTATTGCTGAAATCGGGCGGATACCTCCTCATCGAACAGACCGAGGCCATGATTACCATAGATGTGAACACCGGGGCATACCTCGGAGTACACAGTCTCGAGGAAACGGTCTTCCGTACCAATCTGGAAGCCGCCCAGGCGATCCCACGACAACTCAGATTGCGGAATCTCGGGGGCATCATCGTCATTGATTTCATCGACATGGAGCAGGAAGACCACCAGCGCCAGGTCATGCGGGTGTTGGAAAAAGCGTGCGAAACCGACGGTGCGAAGATTCGCCTGGAGGGTTTCTCCTCGCTGGGTCTGGTGCAGATGAGCCGCAAAAGGACTCGGGAAAGTCTCATCCAGCAGATCTGCGAACCCTGTGACCGCTGTAGTGGTCTGGGGTCTGTGAAGACGCCTCAGAGCACGTGTATCGAGGTTTTTCGAGCGGTTTTGCAGGATTCCAAACGGCGCTGTGAACCTATCGATCGCGAAGCCGAATACATGATTCGGGCACCCGGCCCGGTGGTTGACCGGCTTCTCGACGAAGATGCCCACCATCTCGCTGAACTTGCGAGTCTCATTGGACGCGACGTCAGGATCCAGGTGGAGCCCAGTTACGGACCCGGCCAATTTGACATCGTGTTGGTTCTCAAACCATCTCAGGGAACATAACGCCCGGTGAGTCCGGAATCTCCGTTCAGGCACGGTTCAACTGGATTTGCTAGGGTTCGAAGGAGCCTGACTTGAATATCCGTCACCGCTTATAAGGGTTAATCTTTGCAGCGTCTCATTCTCCGACCGCTATTGATCATCCTCACGTTGGCCATGCTGATGGTCGCGCTGTTTCAGTCTGTTGGACGATTGACGTTCGCTGTCTTGGATGATCTCGAGACCACCGCAAATCGGTGGCTCAGTGGCGTGCAGGTAAAACTCAATGGACTCGAGGGTCGCTGGCGGATGTTGAATCCGGTGGTGGTGATCGATCGGATCGATCTCGCCACGGGTTACGTTGCCGACGTAGTGGTGGAGATCGATTGGCTGGAGAGCCTGCTCCGTAATCGTATGGTGGCCAGACGGTTGATCATTGGCAATGCCGACCTGACGTTAGAGAAAACGACCAGCGGACTTTGGCGGATTGCGGGTTCCACGGCGGATCTCATCAACTTCGATTTCGTTTCTTTGTTGTATCAAAGCGACGAGCTGAGTTTCACCGGCAAGGTCTCGGTACAGTTTGAAGGGCAGTCGTTGGCGGATGCCTCCGAGCCAATCGTTGTGAGCTATCAGGGTATCAATCGCGGTGGCGTGCATCACCATCGCTTGAGCTTGCGCAATACCGGGGATGCCTGTCAGGAGCCTTGTAATGGGGTCGTCGAATTCCAGTTGCGCGAGGGTCGATGGCTCACCGGCGATAGTGAGACAACTTTGACGGTGAGCGCTGACAACCTACACGTGCCGCGCCAACTGGCTGGGGTGGCGGCTCGGTTGAAGGCATTGACTCTCAACTGGCACGGAGTGGGATCATCGTCCGGCGGTCGCTTGCAAGCCAGTCTGGAGACTTCGGATCTCCCGGGCGCGACCACGCTCGGTGCACGGATGCTCCTCGCTATTCGCGGGGAGGATGGAGTTTATCAGGGGCAGGTGGAGCAATTTGAACTGCATAGTGGCGACGCATCGTTGTCGATTCCCGGGCTTCGACTGCTGGTCGGCGCCGAGATGGGCGAAGTCTGGACAGATCATATCGATCTAGCTCAGGTTGCGGATTTTTTCCAGGTCGCGCTCGCAGGGTTCGAACCCGTTGAGCGTTGGCTGAGCGCGCTCAACCTTGAAGGTGAGGCGTTCAACGTTCATGGCTACGCCCGCCTGGCTTCGATGGAGTTCGGTTATGCCGCGACTCTGACCGGAGTCAACATCGATGGCTATAGGGGCGTGCCGATGATCCGCGGTGGCGGTGGTGAGATTATCGGGCATACCCGAGGTGCCCGGCTAAATCTGAAAGCGGATGACCTTGCCTTTCAATTTCCCGCGATCTTCCGTGATATCTGGCAGGTGACGGACGTTCAGGGGTCGATACGCGGCTGGTTCGACGGTAAATATCTGGGTCTGCAGGGGTCAAACCTCAGAGTCACCAAAGGGAAAACGCGGGCGGTAGGTGGCTTTGCTTTGACGAGGCCGACAGAACTCTATGAGCAGCGATTATCGCTGTTGATCAATTTAGATGAGATGGCCGTTGTGGATGCGAAGAGCTACATTCCCTACAAGTTATCCCCGGGTCTGCGCTCCTGGCTTGAAGTTGGTCCGCAAAGTGGGCAGCTGTTTGACGTGCGTTTTGCTTACCACGGACAAATACGCACCCGTCCAGGAGAGCTGTCACGGCGCTTGGAACTGCAATTGCGGGTCACGGATGGCCTGGTGCGTTATCACCCCGATTGGCCGGAGATACGGGATCTGTCTGCGGAGCTCGCCGTCGCAGGCAGCAATGTACGGGTTTCGGTCGAGTCGGGTAGCAGTGGAGGGGCTCGGTTGGATGGGAGCGAAGTCGCGTTGGGTCACAACGCGGCATATGCCGATGTAGACCTCAAGGCAAACATTGCCACGGACGCCGCTATGGAGTTCGTCCGTGCCTCACCTCTCAACAACTGGTTGGATTTCGTGACCCCCGAGTGGAGTGGTTCCGGGCAGTTGCAGCTCGACGGTGACTTGCACATCCCCTTGAAGCCCTTTCAAACCGAGGCGGCGGGCGATGAGATTGCCATTGATCTCGCCATTACTCTTGTTGCAGCGACGCTCGACATGCCGGATTACCGGCTGTTGCTCGAGGGGCTCAACGGCGCTGTCGACTATTCCTATCCCCATGATGTCAGTGCTCACGAAATTACCGGGACGTTGTTTGATCGGCCGGTATTGATCACCGCCGATACCATCGATGACGCAATCGTGTTTCAAATCGATGGGCGGGCGGCGGAAGGAGACATACTTGCGATGATCGGCCTCGATGATCCGGGTTTCGTTCGAGGGGAGTTTGCTTTTCAAGCCACCTTGACCATTGCCATGGACGATGAGGGTGTTAGTCACCTGGACGTTGCATCGGACCTCGAGGGACTCGAACTCATGCTTCCCGCGGCATACGCAAAACCGGCTGCCGAGAAACGAAGTGCGTCGATCAGTCTGCAATTTCTCGAAAATTACAATTCGCTCAGATTCCAGTACGGCGACGTGACCGGCTGGGTGCATATAGACGACGTGCTTCGACGCGGTGCCGTGGGGTTCGGTAGGGTTCCACCGATGGTAGAAGCCGATGCGCAGAGCATCACCTTGGCGGGTCGCATCGCTGATTTTGCGTTGGAGGAGGTGTTGCCGGGCAAGGGTGGCTCGAACAAGTGGAATATGCCTTTACGGCTGATGAATCTGCAGGTAGGTCACATCGACGTGGGTGACTTTCAGATTGCCAATGCGGTATTGAATGGAACCATCGGCAACGAGACGCTCGACTTGACGTTAGCAAGCGATGAGGTCTCCGGGACGTTTGCTCTGGCCGTGGATACACCCTTGGTGGTAAATCTGGAGCGGTTGACCTTTCCCGGTTCCGATTCTTCAGACGAAGGGGTTGATCCGTTGGATCCAACCGTGATGGACGCACTGCCGGAAGCCGATGTCACCATCGCCCAGTTGACGGTGGGTGAGGAAGACTACGGTAGCTGGCAATTCCAGATTCGTCCCCAGCCGAGCGATGGGGAGAATCGCCAGAGCGTGGTTTTTGAAAATCTGAGCGCCGATGTTCGTGGTGTGGTAGTGCTCGCTCCCGCGGGAATAGTATGGAATCGAGCGGACAATACCAGCCGGTTTGTCGGCGATTTATCGGCCGGGAACCTTGCTGAAGTATTGCCGCTGTGGGGATACGCGGCGAGCCTGGAGACGAGTTCGGCGCTGTTGAGCGGTGATTTTCTGTGGCCGGGTTCGCCACCGAACATCGAACTCGAGCGGTTGATTGGTCGCGCGGAGATTCATGCCGACGAAGGTCGGTTTCTCGATGTCGAAACTGGCCAGGGTGCTCAGCGGATATTCAGCCTGGTAAATTTTGGTGCGATTACCAGACGACTGGGCGGGGACTTTTCCGATATCACCGGCAAGGGTGTCAGCTTTGACACCATCGAGGCCAGCGTGCGGTTGCGCGGAGGCCAACTAGACTTCGTGGAGCCGATGCAGGTGCTGAGTACGGGGTCGGATTTCAAAATCCGTGGGACGGTGGATTTGATCACCGGCGCACTCGACAACGAGATGATCGTAACCTTGCCTCTCAGCAAGAACCTGCCCTGGTATGCTGTCTTAGTCAGCATTGGTAACCCCCTGGCGGGACTTGGGGTTCTTGTCGGAGAACGGGTGTTACGCAAACCGCTGGAACAGTTGAGCAGTGCCAAATATACGATCACTGGAACGTTGGAAGATCCTCAGGTCGACTTTGTGACCATTTTAGGTTCTATGAGCGAACCAACGGAGGTTGAGGGAGCCATTGAGACGGCAACGTTAACTCCCGGCAACGAGTCTGAAGCGGATGAGAACGACGACACCGAGGAGCAGTTATCCCATGAGTGACCTGTTGGAGGAAGTACAACGTAATCTCTGGGCCCCTGCCGAAATCGATGAGCGGGAGGTGGAAAAACTCCTGGGAAGATTGTCGAACGGAGCCATCGACTTCGGTGAGCTTTTCTTTCAGCACCAGCGGGCCGAGTCATGGACGCTCGAGGATGAAATAGTCAGAGAGGGTAGTTTCAGCGTGGACCGAGGGGTCGGCGTGCGCGCGGTCAGCGGTGAAAAGACGGGATTTGCCTACACGGAAGAGATCAGCTTGAGCGCGTTGATGAGCGCAACCGAGGCCGCTCGATCGATCGCACGCCAGGGGCAGAACCGGCGAGTTGCCGCATCCCACCCGGTGCAGGCAGAACGTATTTACCCGATGGGGGATCCGATCGATTCTCTTTCGGAAGAAGCGAAAGTTGCCTTGCTGCAACGAGTCGATCGGGCCGCCCGGGCAGAAGATCCGCGGGTAAAAGAAGTAACCGTTCGCCTGTCGGCGAGCCACGAATCCATGTTGGTGGTGGCTACCGACGGCACCCTCGGTGCCGACATGAGACCTCTGGTTCGCATGGACGTCTCGGTCATAGTCGAACACAACGGCCGCCGCGAGCGCGGCTTTGCCGGGGGCGGTGGGCGCAGCCCGCTCAGCCGGGTGGCCGACGACGATTTTGCCATGGGCCTGGCGAGTGAAGCCGTGCGGACGGCGCTCGTGAATCTCGAAGCAGAACCTTCACCGGCTGGTGCGATGACGGTCGTACTCGGCCCGGGTTGGCCGGGGGTGTTGTTGCATGAGGCCGTCGGGCATGGTCTCGAAGGCGACTTCAATCGCAAGGGTACCTCCGCCTTCGCCAACCGGATTGGCGAGCAGGTTGCGTCACCTCTGTGCACGGTCGTTGACGATGGCTCGATCCATGGACGACGCGGATCGCTCAGCCTTGACGATGAAGGGACCGTGAGCCAGGAAACTGTACTCATCGAAAACGGAATATTGTGTGGTTATTTACAGGACAAATTGAACGCACGGTTGATGAACACCCAGAGCACCGGCAACGGACGCCGACAGTCGTACGCGTACCTGCCGATGCCGCGGATGACCAATACCTTCATGCGTGCGGGTAAACATGATCCGGAAGAGATTATCGCGAGCGTCAAAAAAGGAATCTATGCGGTGAACTTTGGCGGTGGTCAGGTAGACATTACCTCCGGACAGTTCGTCTTTTCCATGACCGAAGCCTATCTCATTGAGAATGGCCGCGTCACCAGGCCCGTCAAGGGAGCAACCTTGATCGGCAGTGGACCCGAGGTGATGACCAGGATATCCATGGTGGGTAACGATCTCAAGCTCGATGAGGGTGTGGGCGTGTGCGGCAAAGATGGGCAATCGATCCCCGTGGGGGTCGGGCAACCCACGCTGAAAATCGACGAGGTTACGGTTGGTGGTACTCAAGCATAGGTGGGCGGAGCACCGTCTTGTGCTTCGCGCAGGAACCGAAACAGAGCACGAGCGCTGGTGCGCCGTTGTTGATCGTTCTTGGCGCGGTGCACATGCGCGATGCGGTGTCGCAATACCTGGCGGTCGATGGTGGGATGCTCGCGGAGATATTCGGTGAGTGAGCCGGGTTCCTCGATCAGGCGGTCACGCCAGATTTCGAGTTGGTGGAACTCATACTGGGCGAAGGCAGAAGTACCATCCAGTCGCGCAAGTGCAAGCTCCATACCTTCGGTGTCTTCGTCCCGCACGAGCTTGCCGATGAATTGTAGTTGCCGGCGCTTGGCTTCGTTGGAAGGAAAGCGTTGATAATCCTGAATTGCTGCCTGCAACTTGAGGGATGCAGGTATGGTGGCAAGCTGCATGGCGTTGAGTTCGGTAAGGGAACGACCGAGTTGGTGCATGCGCGATGCTCGCCGTTTTCGTTCGGTTTTGCTGATTTGGACCTCATCGTTCATACCTGCGGAGCCTAAAGCAGCACTTCATGTTGCTCAAGCGATGGGCAAGGATCAGGGAAAACTCCTCGGCCGAAAGTGGCAACGAAATGGAAATCTAACAAAAGGGCGGATGCTAAATTGGCCAAGGAAAACCCGAACAGTTCCATCGACTTGAGCGAGCGCGCGCCGTTACTCAAGAAATTGGTTGCGGATATCCTGGAAGAAGCCGTGAAACTGGGGGCGAGTGCTGCGGAAGTTTCCGCGAGTGAAGACGTAGGTTTGTCGGTCACCGTTCGCAAAGGCGAGCTCGAAACAGTTGAGTTCAATCAGGATCGGGGATTTGGCATCACCCTCTATTTTGGTCAGCGTAAGGGCTCGGCGAGCACTTCGGATAGCAGTCCAGAGGTGATTGCCCGGACGGTGCAGGCGGCGGCAAACATTGCGCGGTATACCCAGGAGGATGCGTGCAATGGTTTGGCTAAGCCTGAGTTGATGCCGGAAGCGCTGGTTGACCTCGACCTCTACCACCCATGGAATACCGACGCGCAAGCTGCAGAAGCTTTGGCGCTGGCATGTGAAGCGGCGGGGCTGAACCATGACTCGAGGATCAAAAACTCGGACGGTGCACAAGTCAGCGTGCAGCAGTCTAGTCGGGTCTATGGCAACAGCCACGGATTCATCGGTCACTATCTCAGCACTCGACATGGGATGAGCTGCGTGTTGATTGCTGAGGATGACAATGGCATGCAACGTGATCATTGGTACACGACGGCTCGCGATCCGTCGTTGCTCGAGACTCCGGAAGCTGTCGGAAAGGAAGCGGGTCGGCGCAGCGTTGCCCGTTTGTCCCCTCGCAAAGTTCCAACCGGGCATTTCCCGGTGCTGTTCTGCCCGCAAATGAGTTCCGGGCTTGTCAGTCATTTCCTTGGAGCGATCAGTGGAGGATCGCTATATCGCAATGCTTCCTTTCTAATGGATTCGCTTGGGTCTTCGGTGATGAGCGACCACCTGAGCCTTGAGGAAGAACCGCATTTACCCAAACAGATTGGTAGCGCTGGATTTGACAGTGATGGTGTGGCGACGCGGGACAAGGCATTCGTCACCGGCGGTATCGTTGCCAGCTATGTGTTGTCGAACTATTCCGCGCGCCGGCTGGGGTTGGAAACCACCGGCAACGCGGGCGGTGTCTTCAACGTTACTCTGAAGGGAAATGAAAAACCGTTTGCCGAATTGTTGAAAACCATGGGAGGGGGTCTCTATGTTACGGAACTCATGGGTCAGGGCGTCAATGGCGTCACGGGTGATTACTCCCGCGGGGCGACGGGCTTCTGGGTCGAAAACGGAGAGCTCGCCTATCCTGTAGAAGGTGTGACGATTGCCTCCAACCTCAAAGACATGTTGCTGGATATTCAGTACCTGGGCGACGATTTCGACCTGCGTGGCAACATTCGTACTCCGAGTGTGCTGGTCGGTGAAATGACTGTGGCCAGCAATTAGCAAGGTAGCCCGGATATTGCACGAGTACGGCGCATATGATGTTTAACACATTGAAATTATTAGAAATTTTCTATATTTCGAATATGTTCGAAATGTCAGCGAGGCGCCTCCGCAGTTTTTGGCTGGATCTCGCGGCCGCCAAGACGCCAGATGTTCAGCGCGTTCGCTATGCGAACGCGGACCTGTTTGCGCAAGCGCAAACAGGCTCTCAATTCCGTAGCTACGGCTACGCTTTCGGTCACGAGCCGTCATGACGACCACGATCTCTCACCCAAAAACCTGCGTCCTCGTGCAATATCCTTACCTAGCAGTCTGTCGGACTTAGGATGAATCGGCTGCGGAAGTGGGAAAGCGGTTCATTTTTCCGCTCTTTTTCGTCACGTAGCACCACTATGCTCCTCAAAAGACCGAAAAAATGGCCTCGCTTTCCCACTCCCTCGCCAAGATCCCCCTAAGTCCGACAGACTGCTAACCCTGATGTGACGATCATCCACGGCGCAAACCGCCTTAAAATGAACCCCTATTGCCTCAGGCATAAGCCCAAGTTGCGAGTCCGAGAAAGGCAAAAAACCCCGTTACGTCGGTAATGGTTGTCAACACGACCCCACCGGCAAGGGCCGGGTCGATGCGCATCGCAATCAAGATACTTGGAAGCAGGCTGCCAGCAACGGCGGCGACGACCAGGTTGATTACCATGGCGATTGCTATCACCGCACCGAGTATGAGGTCCTGGAAGGCGAGTGCGGCGGCGACGGCGACCAGACACGCGAGCAGTAGACCGTTCAGTACGGACACCAGAAATTCGTGGTTCAGAAGGTAGCGCAGATTCGCTCGACCGAGCTGGCCGACCGCTATGCCGCGTATCACCAGGGTTAACGTCTGGGTACCCGCAATACCCCCCATGCTGGCGACAATCGGCATGAGTACCGCGAGGGCGATTACCTTGGTGATGGTTTCCTCGAAGATGTTGATGACGGCCGCCGCCAGAAATGCCGTCATCAGGTTGATGCCGAGCCACAGGAAGCGGCTACGTGCCGATTTCAGGATGGGGGCGAAGGTATCTTCGTCGAGGTCGAGGCCGGCACGCGCGAGAATCGCTTCGTCAGCATCCTCGATAATGACGTCGACGACATCGTCGATAGTGATCCTTCCCAGGAGTTTGCCATCGTCGTCTACAACGGGTGCCGATATCAGGTCGTGTTCCGAAAAAATTCTCGCGACCTCGGCGTCGCTCATATTCACGGGCAACGCTTCGGCTTCCGAATCCATTACCTCACGGACGGTGACGGAAGGATCACTCGTCAGCAGTTTGGCGAGTGGCAACATACCGGCATACTCGTCGCGGCTGTTTACCACGATCAACGCATCGGTTGCTTCCGGAAGGTCTTTGCGAAAACGCAAATACCGCAGCACGATCTCGAGCGCGTGACGCGGCCGGACCGTGATCGTGTCGGTGTTCATCAAGCCGCCGGCGCTGTCCTGCGGATAAGACAGCACCACCTCCAATCTCGACCGGTCGCTCGCGTTCATGTTCGCAAGCACCCGATCGGAAATGGTCGATGGCAGCTGTTGCAGAATATCTGCAAAGTCGTCGGTATCCAGTGTGCCGGCGGCAGCGAGGAGCTGGTCGGTATTCATGGATTCGAGGAAATCGCTGAGCACATCTTCGCCGAGGTGCTGCAACACCTGGTTTTCTTCGGCTTCGTCCATGAGTTCCCAGAGCACCCGCCGCATCTTCGGCGGAGTCGATTCGAGCAGATTGGCTATTTCGGGTGGACGCAGCGAGGCCAGCAGAAACCTGGCTTCGTCCAGGGTACCGCTGTCGAAAGATCGAATTACTTCGCTGAGCTGGTCTTGAAATAGCATGCCCGCCTCGAGCCGTTGGCGGGCGCAGGTTACCGAGTTGTGTGGGTGGTGCCTAGCCCGGATGTTGCACGAGTACGGCGCGTATGATGGTTAACATTTTGAAATTATTGTAAATTTTCTATAGTTCGAATAGGTTCGAAGTGTCGTTGATGCGCCTGTGCAATTTTTGGCTGGATCTCGCGGCCGCCAAGCCGCCAGATGTTCAGCGCGTTCGCTGTGCGAAGCCTCAATTCCGTCGCTACGGCTACGCTTTCGGTCACGAGCCGTCATGACGACCACGATCTCTCACCCAAAATTCTGCGTCCTCGTGCAATATCCTTACCTAGGTAAGGATTATTCATGAACAAGCTGCTGCGCTCGCCGATAGCAGCAAAACGCCGGGACTCGTCGTAGGGCGTGCTCCCTGCGGGTGCTGGGCAGTTTGCAAGGCAAATTAGCAAAGCAACTCGCAGGTGAGTTGCCGCGGGCAGTTTGCAAGGCAAATTAGCAAAGCAACTCGCAGGTGAGTTGCCACGGGCTGACGATGCACGCGCCCGTCCCAATCACTAGTTCAACGGGATATTTACCCTCAATCGTCCCTTTCCCCGAACCCGTCGTCAACCAACTCCTTCAACTCGGCGAAGGCTTGTTCTTCGTCATCTCCGACGACTCTGAGGTCAATCTTGCTCCCCAGGGGAGCTGCCAGCAGCATGACACCCATAATGCTTTTGCCATCGACAGCCTCACCCTCCCGGGTGAGGTAGATTTCACTGGAGAAGGTTTTGGAGAGATTTACGAACTTACCTGCTGCGCGTGCATGAAGCCCGAGGCGGTTGACAATGGTAAGGGTTGTTTCCAGCAAAACATCTCGTCCGTTCAGGTGACCAACTTAAGCAACTTTTCGACTCGATGACCTTTCGTCATCGTGAAGGTTCTAACTCGTCAGGCGGTGCCGAACCAGCACATTGGGCATCGTTTGTTTGAAATGTTCGCCGAGTCTCTGAGCCATGTAAACACTACGATGCTGACCACCCGTGCAGCCTATCGCGACCGTCATGTAGACCCGGTGACTATCTTCGAACCTCGGGAGCCAGTTTTCAAGGTAGCCCTTGATGTCATCGAACATCTCGATGACGAGGGGCTGTGCCTCGAGATACCGCACTACCTCGACATCAAATCCTGTCAGCGGGCGTAGCGCCTCCTTCCAGTACGGATTGGGTAAGCAGCGGATGTCGAAAACCAGGTCCGCGTCGACCGGAACACCGAATTTGAAACCAAACGAGCGGAATAGCAACGATAACCCCGCGTCGGTAGTTTTGAGTACGCGAGATTCGATGAGATCAACGAGCTGTGATCCATCCAGCATCGTGGTGTCGATTCTTAAATCGGATAACTCCGAGATGCCGTCGAGAAGTTCATGTTCTGTTTCGATGGCTTGACGCAAATCGGTGCTTGAGTTTGTCAACGGGTGGCGACGGCGCGTTTCGCTGAAACGCTTCACCAGGGTTGGCGATAGCGCATCCAGATAAATTACCTGGCAGCTCAACTCGAGTTTCTTCAGAGATCCAAGGATCTCCGGAAATCGGTCGAGATCTGTGGTTCTTGCATCGATGCACACTGCGATGTTGGTCTGACTTTGCATCGGATCGTTGCGTGCATTGTCGACCAGCGAACCCAGGAGGTTCGCTGGAAAGTTGTCTATGCAATTGAAACCCGCATCTTCCAGCGCCTTTAGTGCGGTACTTTTTCCAGAACCCGAGCGACCACTGATGATGATCAGTTTCATGCGGCGAGGCTTGCAATAAGCCCCATGAACGTTTCGTAAAGCTCCGTTGCACTCCTCGCTCTGCGCAACTGCGCGCGGTTGTCCGGCTCACCGAAAATCCGTGCCAGGTTTGCCAGCACTTCCAGGTGTGCGTGAGCTTCATCCGGAGGAACAACCAGCACGAACAGCAGGTCCACGGGTTGTCCGTCCGGTGCATCGTAGTCAATGGGTTCTTCGAGCTTCAGGAAGGCAGCGTTGATCTCGTCACAGGCGATTCTGCAGTGTGGAATCGCGACTCCGCCACCCAGGCCGGTGCTGCCGAGGCGCTCCCGTGCCAGGAGTTCATCGAATAGCGCTCGGCCAGACAACTGCTCATTGTTCTCGCACAGGAGATCGCTGATCGTCTCCAGAACACGCTTGCGGCTGCGTGCCGATACGTTGTTACGGGTGCGTTCCTGAGAAAGGATATGAGCAATATCGGTCATTGGTGAAACGACGAAAAAAGTCTCAGTGCCGACCTCGTTGGTGTCGGTTGATGACCTTCTCTTTGTGTTTGATCAACTGTCGATCCAGCTTGTCTGCCAGCTTGTCGATTGCCGCGTAAAGATCTTCACAGTCTGCGTCTGCGAAGAGTTCCGCACCGCTTATGTGGATGGTCGCTTCTGCACGTTGTTGCAGCTTTTTCGCGCTTAAGACAACGTGAACATTGGTAATATGGTCGTAGTGGCGTTCTAGTTTCCTGAGCTTCCCGATGACGTAACTCTTGAGGGCGTCAGTCACATCCATATGACGTCCGGAGATGCTGAGCTGCATAAAGTACCTCCCTGGTGATCCACTAACCTTATATCGCCGAGTTCGGTCGTCTTGCCAGTGCCTCTTCTGAGAAGAGGAGGTCTTGGCCATTCCCTGCGCACTGCGCTTTGGCTGCGAAACATCACGCGAACGCTGAATCCATCGATAGTAGGTTGGTGGAGCACTATTGATTACAGCCGGTCAAACCAGTCGCTTGCGTTCATTCGACGGAGGAATAGCCAGGGATTCACGATATTTGGCTACCGTACGTCGCGCAACCTTAATATTTTGGTCGGCCAGTATTGCTGCGATTGAATTGTCACTCAATGGTTTTCTGGGGTTTTCATCTGCCGTGAGCTTCTTGATCAGGGCTCGAATGGCAGTGCTTGAAACCTCCCCGCCGGTGCTCGTGCCGACGTGGCTCGAAAAGAAATATTTCAGCTCGAAAATACCACGGGGCGTGTGCATGTACTTGCGGCTGGTAACCCTGGAAATAGTGGATTCGTGCATTTCCACCGCCTCCGCGATGTCGTGCAGAACGAGGGGTTTCATGGCTTCTTCGCCGTATTCCAGAAATCCTCGCTGGTGTTCGACAATTTTGGTTGCCACTTTGAGCAATGTCTCGTTGCGACTCTGCAGACTCTTTAAAAACCAGCGTGCTTCCTGCAGGTTGTTTTTCAGGAAGGTGTTGTCCGGACTGTTGTCCGCACGGCGCACCAGACTCGCATAGTTGTCGTTGATGCGTAGTTTGGGCGTGGCTTCGCCGTTCAGTTCCACTACCCAGCGTCCGTTGTTCTTCTTGACGGTCACATCGGGCGTGATGTATTGGGCTTGTTCGCTTGCGATGGTGGTTCCTGGCCGGGGATTGAGCGATTGGATCAGCGCAACTACGCAGGCAAGATCTTCTTCGGTCAACTTGGTTTTACGCTTGAGCGTGGCAAAGTTTCTTGAACCGAGAAGGTCCAGATAATTTTCGGCCAGCTCCACGGCTTTCGAGCGCCAGGGGGTGTCGTTTGGAAGGGCCATCAATTGCAGCGATAGGCATTCGCCGAGATCTCGAGCCCCAATACCTGTCGGATCAAAGTGTTGGATTCTTTTCAGTACCGCGACCACCTCATCGGACTCGACTTCGATTTCAGCGTCGATGCCCGTGCCGTTCTGACTGGTAAAAGAGGCAACGCTTTCGGTGATTTCCTCAACCGTGAGGGTAAGCATCCCATCGGTGTTGATGGCATCGATAATCGCCGTGGCGATTATCAGATCGAGCTCGGACATGGGTGTCAGGTTGAGCTGCCAGAGCAGATGATCTTGTAACGTCTCGGAAGTCCCGTTGGTCGCATCGATGTCCCAGTTGCCCCCATCCGGGTTCTGGGTTGTGGGTGTGGATGAAGCTGGCTGATAGATGTCATCCCAGCTGGTGTCTACGGGGAGTTCGTCAGGGATAGGCTGTTCAAAATCGCTGTCGACACTCGTTGCCGCATCTTCCGATTCGTTGCCGATGCTCGCGTCGGTGACGGGTTCGGGCGCGGTCACTCCCTCGTTAGCCTGTGTCAACAGGTCCTGTTCCGCCGATATTTCCTCCTCTTCGAGTTCAAGCATCGGATTCGACTCCAGGGTTTCCTGAATTTCCTGTCTGAGATCCAGGGTTGATAGTTGCAGCAGTCGTATCGCCTGCTGCAACTGGGGGGTCATTGCGAGGTGTTGTCCGATTCTAAGGGAGAGGGTTTGTTTCATGATGATTGAGTGCAATGGGCTTATCCGCCTTCCTCCTTCCTTGTCGAGGGTCCTTGGTCGAGCTGCCTAATTGTCTATGCAGCCGGTAAGCCGTGATTTTACAGTTTGAATCCTTCTCCTAAATATACGTTTTTGACGGTCTCGTTGCGTAGTATGGCCTCAGGTGAGCCTTCTGCAATGATGTGGCCCTCATTGACGATGTAGGCTCGATCACAAATATCAAGAGTCTCGCGTACGTTGTGATCGGTGATCAACACGCCAATTCGGCGCGCAGCGAGTTTAAGGATCTCTTTTTTGATATCTGCCAGTGATATTGGATCGACGCCGGCAAACGGTTCATCGAGCAGCATGAAACGCGGTTTTGTCGCAAGTGCCCGGGCGATCTCGAGGCGGCGGCGTTCTCCGCCAGACAGCTGCTCGCCGAGTGACGTGCGTACGCCCTGTAGATTGAACTCGTTCAGCAACTGCTCGAGCAACGCCTCCCGTGCCGAACGGTCGGTATCCGGGCGCAGTTCAAGGATGGCGCGCAGGTTGTTTTCTGTGCTGAGTTTGCGAAAAACGCTGGCTTCTTGAGGTAGATAGCCGATACCAGCGCGCGCTCGAGTATGCATGGCGGCTTCTGTGAGGCGGCGATCATCGAGATAAATCTCCCCGGCGTCGGCTTGCAGTAGTCCAACGATCATGTAGAAACAGGTCGTTTTCCCCGCGCCGTTAGGTCCGAGCAGACCGACGATTTCACCGCTGTTCACCTTCAGACTGACGTTTGCGACGGCCAGCTTGTTGCCATACTGTTTGCGCAGCGCGTTCACAGCCAGCTGAGAGTTCCTGAACTCGGTGCCGCTCAAAAGGAACCTTAAGGAAGATCGGCGGGTTCAAGCACCATGATGACCCTGCCGTCCTCGGCGGCTTCAGCGTCCACCTTTCCAGCGACGATGTCGTATCTGATGAAATCCCCGGTGATCTCGTTTCCATTCTGGGTCAAAAAGGCGTTACCCCGAAGGTCCAGACGCTCCTCCAGGGTGTGGTAGACGATGGTCAGGGCGTCGGCCCTGACTTGTGACTCGTTCTCTTCGAGTTGCTGCTGGTAGTGGGCGGGATTACCCGTGGCGGTGATTTTGACGACTTTCTTATTGAGATACTCCACGATCATCTCGTCTGCGGTGACCCGTAGCGTGCCCTGATCGATTCTCACGGAACCGCGATAAATCCCCCGTTGAGCCCGTTGATCTATTTCGAGTGAATCCGATTGAATGTGAATAGGCTGGGCGGCGTCCTCCGGCAGGCCAAGCACGTTTGAGCACGCGAGCACTGTGCCAATGCAGGCGATCCATTGGTATACACGTACCATGTCTACTTGAACTGTTCCGGCAGCACGATGGTATGGACTCGTTGTTCCGCTGTGGATGAAAGTCTCAACAACCCGCGCTCCAGATTGGCTTTGAGCCCCACGGCCCGAGTGCGGCCCACTTCGGTGTCGATCATAACATCTTGATCGGTTTCGACGTATTGACGATCGGGATATAGATACAGAGACGGACAGTGCAGAGTGGTATAG
>JACZXA010000275.1 GCA_022571865.1 Pseudomonadota bacterium | reverse complement strand
TCACCGTGGATGAAAAAGGCAGCCTGGTGACGGGTACGGGTATGGAGATGCCCGGATTGCCCTCGAGTTTTCAGGCGCCCGTGGTGGGCATGAGTGAAAACGCTCGAGTGCCTGGCGCGGCTGGCGCCACCTTTGCGGTTCCCCGCCTTGGTATCCCTTCCATGGTGTTGGCGGACGGGCCGGCGGGATTGAGGATATTGCCCCATCGAAAAGATGACACGCCGGGTTCGTTCTATTGCACTGCTTTTCCCATCGCAACGTTGCTCGCCTCCTCATGGGACGTTGAACTGGTGGAGCAGGTGGGTTGCGCGATGGGCGCTGAGGCGAAGGAATACGGCGTAGACATTCTCCTGGCACCAGCGCTCAATATTCATCGCATCCCCCTGGGTGGGCGCAACTTCGAATACTATTCTGAGGATCCTCTTGTTTCCGGCAAGATGGCTGCTGCCCTGGTCAGGGGCGTTCAGTCCGAGGGTGTCGGAACGTCAATCAAACACTATGTTGCAAACAACCACGAATGGAATCGCGACACCATCGATGTCATTGCCGATCAGCGCGCACTGCGTGAAATTTATCTCAAGGGTTTCGAGATTGCCGTGAAAGAAAGCCGACCTTGGACGGTCATGTCTTCTTATAACAAGCTGAACGGTACATACACCTCTGAGCGAAGCGACTTGTTATCGGAAATCTTACGAGATCAGTGGGGGTTCGAAGGTCTGGTGATGACCGATTGGTTTGGAGGGCGTAATGCCGTTGCGCAACTGGTGGCAGGCAACGATTTACTGATGCCCGGCACTGCCCGGCAGCAGGAAAAGCTGCTGGAGGCCATCAAGGCTGAGAAACTGGATGCAGCCGTACTCGATAGAAACATTGAGAACATTTTGAACGTATTGTTGAAAAGCCTGGTTTTCAGCGGTCATCGATACAGCGATAGCCCGAACTTGTCGGGCAATGCGGCACTAGCTCGTAACGCCGCGGCCGAGGGCATGGTTCTGTTGCAGAACGACGATCAGACGTTGCCGCTGTCTCACAACATCACTCTGGGTGTCTTTGGCAACAGTTCGTATGAGCTGGTGACCGGTGGAACCGGCAGCGGTGAGGTGAATAAGGCGTATTCAATTTCCCTGTTGAAGGGGCTCGTTGAGGCAGGGTTTACGACATTTACGAAACTGGCAGAAGACTATGCGGACTATATGCAAGCTGAAAGCGCGAAGCTCGCAGCGCAACAGCCCTTCAGAGTTCCAGAGCGCATACCGGAGCGGTCTCTGCCAGGGGATGAAATCAGCCAGATTGCCGTTGCCACCGATGGGGCGATCATTACGCTTGGGCGCAATTCCGGGGAATTCGCCGATCGCGAAATTGCCGATGATTTCAACCTCACCGAACCGGAACAACAACTGCTTGCCGGAGTCGCTCTAGCCTACCATCGGGAAGGCAAAAAGGTTGTCGTGATTCTGAACATCGGCGGTGTCGTTGAAACCGCAAGTTGGCGAGAGCGGGTGGATGCCATTCTGTTAGCCGGCAACCTGGCCAGGAATCGGGTCATGCCATTGCGGATGTTTTGTCAGGTGCCGTCAATCCTTCCGGAAAACTGGCAACGACCTTTGCGGTTAACCTGGCAGATTATCCCTCGGCGCAGAATTTTCCAGGTGTTGTACTCGAGGAAGCCGAGCCCAACGACTCGAGCAGGGTTTCAACAGCCAGGGCGGCAGAAGTAATCTACGAAGACGGGATCTGGGTCGGTTACCGGGCGTTTCAGACCCGGAAGACGGAAACGGCCTTTCCCTTTGGCCACGGATTGTCCTATACCCGGTTTTCGTATGGGGATTTGCGCTTAAGCAGCAGCGAATTCACTGACAAGCTATCGGTGAGCGTGACCATTACCAATAGTGGCGAGCGGCCGGGCAGGGAGGTGGTGCAGCTTTACCTCTCGGCACCTCCCGGCAGCCTGGACAAACCGGCTTCGGAGTTGCGCGCGTTCGGTAAAACGGTGTTGTTGCGCTCGAATGAGTCGCAAACGCTGAAATTTGTGCTTACCCGGATGGATCTGGCTTCTTTTGATCCCGTAATCGGCATGTGGACGGCCGACGCAGGCAGATACACGCTGGGAATAGGCGCTTCATCCGGTGATATTCGCAAGACGGAATACTTTCGAGTAGCCGAGGCGTACAGCCTCGCGGTCTAGCGATTCGATTGATTTCTGATCTCTGACTTTTTACATTGGGTGGTGGAAAAAAAGAAACCTCGTGGAGCACCATGAAAAACACGCAGGCGTATTACGACGAGATCAAAAAGAAGTTTGCCGAGGAGCGGGATCTCAGATTGAAATACCGGCCGAACGGAACCGCGCAATTCACCTCCGATTTCACGGGTGCTTTGGCGAAGTATGCGATGGATCCGTACGGCGGCGAGATCAGCCCGCGAGAACCGATTAACGATACGGTCGAATGTTTGTTCATCGGTGGTGGGTTTTCAGCCCTTTTGACGTCCGCGCGTCTGCGGGAGCGTGGGGTCGAGAGCATTCGAATTGTGGAACGTGGTGCCGATGTGGGAGGCACCTGGTACTGGAACCGCTACCCGGGTGTCGCTTGTGACGTGGTTTCCTACGACTACTTGCCACTGCTCGATGAGATGGACTACGTGCCGAAAGACCACTACGCGAAAGGTCAGGAAATATTGGCCCACTGTCAGTCGATCGCAAGAAAATACCAACTGTATGAGCTCGCCGTTTTCCAGACGACCGTGACCTCCACCGTGTGGAACGAAGAAGAAGAGTTATGGCATCTCACTACGGATCGGGGCGACCATATGAAGGCGCGGTTTGTCATCTGTGCCAACGGCACGCTTTCCAAACCGAAACTTGCCAGGATCGAGGGGCTCGATACGTTCAAAGGCAAGTCTTTTCATACTTCAAAGTGGGACTACGAATATACCGGTGACGATCTTTCCAATCTTGCAGACAAAGCGGTTGGGATTATCGGCACAGGGGCAACCGCCGTGCAGGCGGTACCCGGTCTCGGTGTTTCGGCAAAAGAACTTTACGTTTTTCAGCGTACTCCGTCTTCAATCGACATTCGCGAAGACTGGCCGACGGATCCGAACTGGGCACGCAGACTCAAGCCCGGTTGGCAGGCGAAACGAAGGGAACTCGCGCTCAAAGGTCCATCATTGACGGAACGGATGGCGACGCGGGGCGGCTCCTCCGGTGAAGAGTCCCGGGAGGAAAAGATTCGCCGCCAGGAGAACGCCAACATCGACTACATGATGCGAATTCACCGACGCATCGAGAAAGAGGTGAAAGACCCCGAGACTGCCGATGCGTTGAAACCCTGGTATATGTTCATGTGTAAACGTCCTTGTTTCCACAACGACTATCTCCCGACGTACAACCGACCCAACGTGCACCTCATCGACACCCATGGCAAAGGCATCACGGAAATTACCGAAAAGGGACCGGTATTCGACGGCAAACAGTACGAGTTGGATCTGCTTATCTACGCGACCGGTTTTGAAGTACAGAAAACGGGGATCTACAACCAGATCGTCGGCAAGGGGGGCCTAGATCTCAACGACAAGTACAGCGAGGGCGTGCGGACATTACTCGGTGTCCATTCCCGGGGTTATCCCAATCTCTTTATCATGGGTGGCTATCAGGCTTCCTTTCAGTTCAACCTCACCTACATCCTGCAGATGCAGGGTGATCACATCGCCGAGTGTATTGCTCATGCGCGCAAGCACGGCCATAAAACGATCGACGCAACTCCAGAATCCGAGGAGTGGTGGGTGCAGGAAGTCATCGCCAATCGAGGTAAAACGACGCGCAACGAGGATTGCACACCCGGCTATTACAACTTTGAAGGCGAATACCAGCGCCGGCAGGATGGAAACTACAACGGCGGGGTTACCAGGTATCTCGATCACATGAGTAACGTCCGCGCGAACATGGCCGAAAACTTCGTTTTTACCTGATCGCCCAGGTTCTGGCTATGTTCTGTTCAGGCCGGGAAACCGAACCGTTTGGGAACAACAAATGATGCAGCAGGCACAAGACTTTCTGAGTGAAAGTGAGGCGTTGTACTCACTCGTTGCATCACTTTCGGAACAAGATTTCGAACGTAAAACGGCGTTCAAAGATTGGACGATCAACATGGTGATTCGCCATCTGCACCTGTGGAATTGGGCATCCGATCTAGCCCTCAAGGACACAGACGCTTTCCAGGCGTTTCTCGTCGAGTTGAGGTCGGACGGCGGCTCTCTCAGTGAGTTTGAAAAAAAGTGGGTTGACGGGTTGTCGGGCCAGGCGCTGGTGCAAACCTGGCACGGATTCTTTTCGGAGATGACCGCTCGGTTCGATGTGGCTGATCCCGCCAGACGGGTGGCTTGGGCCGGCCCCGATATGAGCGTGCGTTCCTCGATTACCGCGCGACTCATGGAAACCTGGGCACATGGCCAGGAGGTTTATGATCTGCTCGGCGTGGTGCGCGAAAACGCGGATCGCATTCGCAACATCGTCGTACTCGGCGTGAATACTTATGGCTGGACGTTCAACGTGCGAGATGAACAGCCACCACAACCCATACCGCATCTGAAACTCGCAGCACCTTCCGGGGAACTCTGGACGTTCAACGCTCCCAGCACGACCGAACTCATCGAAGGACTGGCTGAGGATTTCTGCCAGGTTGTGACACAAGTGAGAAACATCGCCGATGTCGAACTGCGGGTCACCGGCCCAAACGCCAGGAACTGGATGGCGAAGGCGCAATGTTTCGCGGGCGGACCATAGGATCCGCCTCTGCCCGGAACCCGTAAAGTGCTCTAGCCTGGATTATTCATGAACAAGCTACTGCGGTCGCCGATAGCAGCAAAACACCGGGCCTCGCAGGCGGGCGTGCTCCCTCCGGGTGCTCGGCAGTTTGCAAGGCAAACTGCGCGTGCTGTCGA
>JACZXA010000086.1 GCA_022571865.1 Pseudomonadota bacterium | reverse complement strand
GGCCGCCGCCGCCGCCTTGACGAGTTTCTCCTCGATGCCCGGGGCCAGCGGTTGGGTGGTTTCCCGGTCGGCCCGGAGCATCTGCTGAACGCCGGCGATGAAGCGGGTCTTGGTGGACGTCCGGCGGCCTTTATCGACGATGGGTCTGTCGGGTACCCCGTGGGCCTTGATCTGCCTGGCGACTTCCTTGCCGGCCCGGTCGTTGCCGATGACGGCGACGAACCGGGTTTTCGCCCCTAGGGCGACCAGGTTGCGGACCACGTTTCCGGCACCCCCCAGCATGGTGTCCTCTTTCTCCACCTTGAGCACCGGGATCGGGGCCTCGGGCGAGATCCGGTCCACCGTTCCGTAATGGAAATGATCCAGCATCACGTCGCCGACGGACAGCACCCTGGCGCCGGCCAGGGCGCCGACGAGCGGCACCAGTTGGGCCCGGTCCGTGGTCATTCAGGCCGAGCTCCCGTTCCAGGCCCCTCGGGTGGCTTCGGCGACGGCCTTCGGTTCGTCGAATTCGGCTTGGTATAAGGGATAGAGGTCCATGGGTCTGTTTTGTTTACTCTTCCTTGGCCGCCATTGCAAAAGAAGGCGCATCAAAGAATTTCCTTGAAATAGGCAATGGTCTTCTCGAGCCCGTCCTTGAGCCCGACCGCCGGTTCCCATCCGAGTTTGGACTTCGCCAGCCCGATATCCGGACAGCGCCGCACCGGGTCGTCTTCGGGCAACGGCTTTTCGGTGAGCCGGGATTTCGAGCCGGTCATTTCGATAATCATTGCGGCCAGTTCGCGGATCGACGACTCCTTGGGGTTGCCCAGGTTCACCGGCCCCGTGAAGCCGTCGCCCACCCCCATCAGCCGCACCAGACCCTCCACTAGGTCGGAAACGTAACAGAACGACCGGATCTGGCTGCCGTCGCCGTAAATCGTCACCGGTTTCCCTTGCAGCGCCTGGACGATGAAGTTGGACACCACGCGCCCGTCATCGGGGTGCATGTGGGGCCCGTAGGTGTTGAAAATCCTGGCCACCCGGATGGGGATGGCGTACTGGCGGTAGTAATCGAAGAACAGGGTCTCGGCGCAGCGCTTGCCCTCGTCATAACAGCCCCGGGAGCCGATAGCGTTGACGTTGCCCCGGTAATCTTCGGTCTGCGGGTGCACTTCCGGGTCGCCGTAGACCTCGCTGGTCGATGCCTGGAGGATTTTGGCGCCGGTCCGTTTCGCCAGGCCGAGCATATTGATGGCGCCGTGGACGGAGGTCTTGGTCGTCTGCACCGGGTCCGACTGGTAGTGAACCGGCGACGCCGGGCAGGCCAGGTTGTAGATCTCGTCGACCTCGACGTAGAGGGGAAACGTCACGTCGTGGCGCATGATCTCGAAGTGGGGATCGTCCAGAAGCCCCAGGATATTGTCCCGGGTGCCGGTGAAGAAATTGTCGACGCAAAGAACGTCCTCGCCCTCGTCCACCAGCCGTTGGCAGAGATGCGAGCCGATGAACCCGGCGCCCCCGGTCACCAGCACTTTTTTCCTTGCGGTCATCCCCGATTCCTCCTGAAAAGCGGGCCGAACCTAGCACTTCGCCGCCGCCCGGACAAAGCGGGAGTCCAACTTCCCGCGCGGCCGACGTCGTAGAGCCCGCGCGACATCACCCACAGATCACTGAGCGACGGATAGTTGCGTTGGCACGACTCGGGTAACCTGAATGGCGTCCCGATCGATCAGCTCGCCCACGCGCGGACCGATGTCATTTTTCCAGGTTTCACTTTCGTATACCTTCGCATACAACCGTTCACGGTCGGCCTCAGATTCGAAACGGCGCATCCACACATACACCGAATCGTCAGCTTCACCCCGAAAACTGCCGGTGATCACCATGCCGCAGCCGACTTGAAACGGAATGATTTCCTGTTCCATCAGCTGAAGCCATTCCTCCATTTTGCCGGGCAGGATGAGGTACTGCCTGATTTCGTAGAACATGGTTTACACTCCAGCACTGGCCCGACTGTCAAACGCGTAGATTGGCACCCCTGGGGAGGGAATCAATGAAAAAAACGGCCCTGGTTTTCTTATGCCTGCTAACAGCCTCTTACGTTGCCGCCATCTTCGTACCATTGGAACCTGACGAGCGCAGGCCCGGCACACGACTCGCGGGCGAGCTTGCCGAAACGCAGGACACGGATTGG
This sequence comes from Pseudomonadota bacterium, assembly GCA_022571865.1. GTDB lineage: Bacteria > Pseudomonadota > Gammaproteobacteria > Pseudomonadales > Azotimanducaceae > SMWK01. Next base: position 16,794 of record JACZXA010000086.1, on the reverse strand, counting down.
TCGTTTCTTACGGGTCGGAACCGGATTTACCTCGAAACGCGAACCTGGTATCTCATCGCGCACTCGGTGACCACCACTTCGTGGATCGTTGACAAAACGTTCTACGTCCCCTGTGGTAATTGCGATACGAAGCGATGGCCAAAAAACGTTGAATCGGATCCACGGGTTCGGCTCAAGGTCAACGGTGAGATTTACGAGCGGATTGCCGTAAGGATTACGGACTCCGAGGAACGCCGTCGGCTGATGGGCGTGCCGGCCGGTGCGTCATTTCCCGAAGGTGTCGCCATTTATCGCATGGATCCCACCTAGTCGTGAATGATCAAATCCAAGGCAAGTCTGGGGGCTTCTACAGGCACTATGTTCTCGCGGTGCTGATGGTGGTCTATATATTCAACTTCATCGACCGGAATATTCTGTCGATCCTTGCGGAAGATATCAAAGCCGATCTCGGCATAACCGATGCACAGATGGGATTTCTGTACGGCACGGTCTTCGCCGTGTTTTACGCAGTATTCGGCATTCCACTCGCGCGGTTTGCCGATGTCTGGACCCGCCGGAGTCTGATCTCCATCGGGCTTTCATTCTGGAGTTTGATGACCGCGGCATCGGGGCTGGCACGATCGTTCGGCGTGCTGGCTGCGTGCAGAATCGGCGTCGGAATTGGCGAAGCCAGCGCATCCCCGGCTGCCTATTCGATGCTCTCGGACTACTACCCTCCACAGCGGCGGGCAACGGCCATCGCTTTCTATGCGGCAGGTGTCTACATCGGGGCGGGTATTGGCATTTTTCTCGGTGGCTACATTCTCGATGCGTGGGCAACCGCCTATCCAACCGACCCGCCTTTTGGTCTGAAGGGATGGCAGGTTGCTTTCATGGCGGTCGGGATCCCCGGGCTATTGATGGCCATCTGGGTGCGTACCTTACGTGAACCGATACGCGGGATCAGTGAAGGGCTGGTTACCAAGCAACATCCGGCACCGTTTCGCGTGCTCGGCAGTGAGCTCATGGCGGTGATCCCACCGCTGAATGTGCTGGGGTTACGACAACATCCCGAATCACTCCGGGTCAACTTGATGGCGGCCGTTTCGTTTGCCGTCATCGCGTGGTTGCTGATCCTGTTGACGGGCGATGCAGCCCAATGGATCGCATCCGGATTTGGCGTATACGTCACGTTCTCCTGGGCACAGTCGCTGAAGCTTCGCGACCGCGCGACCTATGAGATGTTGTTCCACTCAAAGTCCTTCATTTATACGATGCTGGCATTTCCAATCATGGCTTTCGTCGGATACGGAGCCGGATTCTGGATACCACCCCTGTTACTCAGGCTCTACGACGTCAGCGTTGTGGAAGTTGGCCTATATCTGGGCATGGGTGCGGCTGCCGGCGGTTTCATCGGAATTACGCTGGGTGGCGTGTTTGCCGATTACCTCAAGCAGAAATTTCCGAGTGGCCGCCTGGTGCTCGGCTACATAGCACTTTTCGGGACAATCCCCTTTCTGCTGTTGTTGTTATACAGCGACAGTCTGGTGTATGCCTATTGGTTGAACTTCGTCCTGACGATTGTGGGGGCGTGTGCCGGCGGTGTCCCGCCAAGTACCGCGGCAGATCTGGTGATGCCCCGAATGCGGGCCGTTGCGGGCGCGTACTTCATTCTGGTCAATACGTTTCTCGGGCTCGCACTCGGCCCTTACTTCATAGGTAAATTTTCCGACCTGTTCCACGCAACCGGCGTGAACGAAGCAGACGCGCTCCGTAGTGCAATAGCCGTTTCACTATTCACACTCATACCCGCGTTGATTTTCCTCATCCTGGCCCAAAGACATCTCGGCCGCGACGAGTCGAGCCGACTCGATCGTGCCCGTGCGTTGGGTGAACCGGTTGATGAACTGGTTGCGGCAAGCGCGGGGCGGACGTGAGGTTCATTCGATTCTGTTCGAATAGGAGCTGTGCTGCAGAATCCGTTCGGCTCTGTTGCCGTCGCCCATCTCGAATACCCAGGCTTCCCGCGGCTCGTCATCGTCTGTCAAACGAACAAACTCATGCCCACTGACGTGTCTGAGTTTGGTCATTGCCTCACTCAAATCGTCCGACGGGATGGTTATAGCGACAAGCAACTCTCCCCACTGGCGAATAGCCACCTCGCCGCCCCAGGGCCATGAATCAAAATTTCCTTCGTACATCGAGAAATCCTGCTCCTCCCGGGTAGACGGCGTTGCTGCCTTCTTCAGAGCCGGACGAATCGTCTTCAGTACATTTTGCGCCACTCTTCTCGCGGGACCATCGCCTGCATTCGTCAGAACTACAACCGCTATCTTGTGACTCGGAATCATCGCAAAGCGGGTGATATACCCCGGGCAACCTCCTCCATGCCCGACGATCGTGGTGTCGTCTACTCTACGAACCGAAAAACCCAAACCCCAGGTGGTGTTCCAGTCGGGATCGATCCAGTGGACGCGATGCATCTCACGCAACGTATTGGCTTTCAGTACTTCTTCTCCACCGTTTTCGAGCAGCCTGAACTGCCAGCTCGCAAACCGACTCAAGTCATTCACCGAAGAAGTAAAACCTGCAGCAGGCGTGATGCCGCGGGTAAAAAACGGTTCGACCGGATCTCGAGCGCCATCGCGGTGCATACCGGTATAACCGATGGCGAGTTCGTGACCGTGCATGCGCTCAGGATAGTACGTGCGGGTACTGGTTAAACCCAGCGGGTCGAGAATGTGCTCCTGTACATACTCCTGGTATTTCTGCCCCGATCTCGCCTGAATGATCTCGCCCGCCAGAGAGAGTGCTAAGTTGGAATACTGAAAATGGTGTTGTGCCGGATACAGGGTTTGCTGAGTTTTCAGCCTTTCGATCATTTCCTCGCGGCTGGGAAACGGAAAGTCTGGACCGTTCCAGTAGGGATAGTCGGATTCTCTCGGCAACCCGGAAGAATGCGTGAGAAGACTCTCAATCGTCATCGGCCCGCTGCTTTTGTAGGCCTGTTTGATATCAAACCACTCGAGATGCTGGTTGACCGAATCTCTCAGCCTCAATTGGTCAAGATCACGCAGTTGCATGATGCCGATTGAGGTAAAAAGCTTGCTGATGCTGCAAATACTATAGAGGGTGTCGGCATCCGCTGGTCGCTTCTGTGCAACGTTCGAATACCCGTAGCCGTTGCTCCAGATCAAGTCCTGATCGCGAACGATGCCGACGGATATTCCAGGAACCTTGTCGTATATGAGAACGCCTTCGATCCAGGCGTCGATTGCCGCTATGGCACCTCGAACTTCAGGATGCGCGAGAATCTCCTCTCTACCCGGTTCGCCGTTTTCCCTGCTTTCCTGCGCCGCAACAGCAAAACTCAGTTGAGCCAGGACAAAGAAACCTACCGTAATCAGCGTGCTTTTCTTCGCCGGCATCAACCTTCTCCTTGCATTTTTTTACGACTACGGCCTTTAACTACGATCCGAGAGAGCCGATATCAGACAAACCACAAACGATCCCAAGGGATAATATCACCTGCGTGAGGTAACGCCTTCGCATCATCAGTCCCGCTATTGAACCGGTATACTGTGTACCTAGCCTGGATTATTCATGAACAGACTCTGGTTATTTCCGCTCGTCTCGTTGCTGGCATCGTGCGGTGGCGGGGGTGGAAGCAGCAACACCATTGCGGCGGCACCAACACCTGCCGCCAGCACGCCTTCTCCGGTGTGGACCCTGCAACGATCAGCACCAGGCGATGTCGACATCGCTCAGGGTGATGTCGACGCTATCCTCGATCACGTCTTCGGCGATCAAGCCGTGCAAGCCGCCGTGCTCGTAAAGCTCGGGTACATCATCGGCGAACGTTACGCGACCAACTACACCGGTGCCGATCTGGGAACGAGCTGGTCGGTTGCAAAGAGCTTTTACAGCGCCGCCATCGGGGTTGCCATAGACGAAGGTTGGATTACCTCTCTCGATCAGAAGGCGAGTGATTTGTTGAGCGAATGGCAGGGGACGGACAAAGAAGACATCACCATCCGAAACATGCTCGAGATGCGTGCCGGGTTGCCGGAAAACGTAGGCGTCTTCTTCGAAACCGATCAGACCGCCTATGCCCTCTCCCAGGGACTGGTCAACACACCCGGCACGACCTTTCTCTACTCAAACGTGAATTCCCAGCTTTTCGAGCTACTGCTGCTTCGTGCAACAGGGCTGTCGGCACACGTCTACCTGACCGAGAAAATTCTCAACCCCATCGGTGTCGATATGAACCAGGTGGGGCTCTGGTTCGATTCGACCGGCGTCAACCCCATGACGTATTGCTGCATAGACATGCGTGCAGAGGACTTTGCTCGTTTCGGCCTGCTCTACGCACGCGGCGGTAGCTGGGATGGTGTCCAGGTGATTTCACAAACGTTCGTGAACGAGAGCCTGACTCCCCAAAGTGCGTTCTACGGTCTGCAATGGTGGGTGTTGAACCAGAGTTTTTTTGGTACTGCCGCCCCGGTCACCGTCTCGGCCGCACTGGGGCTGAACGGTCAGAAAATTTACGTCTGGCCCGCTGAGGATGTGGTTCTGGTGGTCCTGACGATTTACGATCACTTCCAGAATCAAGGTTATGTGTTGAGTGCCACCAACTGGCCGGACACCTGCACCGCACGTAACACCTGCCCCGGCTCGACCGGCCCAGCCGTGCCGCCTTACGATGAGTTTCAGCTGATCAACTTGTTGGCTAATCTGCGGTAGTTACTGTGTGGGTGAGCGCGACGGCAGTTCCACCAATTGGAATTGACTGCCTTCGGAACCGTACACGTATATACGGCAATCACCCCAGGAGTCGGGAATGGTCAGGGAACGATTCGGCTCGATGTCGAAGCGACCAACTCCCCTGTCGCAACGAATTTCCAACTCTCGAAACTCGCCATTCACGTTGTCGAATTGAAGCGTTCTTCGCAACATCGTATGTTGCCAGAATCCAATGGCTGGAACCGACCCTTCCACCGTCAGAATCTCATCACCGGTAACGATCCGGCGCAGCCGGTCGGCGTGCTTTTCCAGTTCGGCGACCACCGCCGCTGATTTTTCTGCCGTCTTGATGTCGTCAAAGGTCTTCAGCGCGTCCGCTATATGAACGAATCGACTCTGAATGACATAAAGACGTTTCAGCGCAACCAGATAAAGGTCTTCCGGAAGATAAACGCCTTCATACGCTACGGCCCGCAGCAACGCCTTCAACTGAGCCCTGTCGTTACCAACCTGGGCCTGATATTGCGAGTCCAACCACCACAGCCACGCATCCTCGTATAGGTTCCAGGTAGGTGTTCGGTGAAGATTGTCGATCCGGCGTTTCGCCAGCTCCAGATTACCTTCCCTGAGTTGCTCCAGAATCTTTCGATACCAGCGGACGAATTTGCCGCGGGCGCCTGGCTCCGCGACACCGGTAAGTTGGAAAACAATCTTATGTCTGGTCTGACTTTGCTCGACCGGCTCACCATTCAGTGTCGCCGGTTGGTAGCTGAATTTTCTGACAGCCGCCAGGGCGGCGAGTTCAAAATCCTTCAGTCCATTGGAGTCTACGACGATCGGATTACGAACGTTACCTGTCTTGTCAATGATGAAACTCACCACTACCCAACCTTCCTGTCCCAGGGAGTGGGCTTTCGAAGGATATTCGGGCGCATCCTGTCTAAGGGGTATTGCCCGGTGAAACACCGACTCCTGCGCCTTTTGACCGGTTGCGTGAAAAGGCACTAACACAAGTATGAGCGTAAGTAGCAGCGTCTTCATGACTCGCAGTCTAACTTAGCCGCAGGCTAAATCAGTCGCAGGCAAAATCGGGTAGCCTAAAATTAGTCGTAGCCTAAAATTAGTCGTAGCCTATGAGAATGAGCCGATTGTCGAGTTCGTTGTGATTGTCCGGCGTTTTCGGTACGGCTTCCGCGAGGATGTCGCCACAGCACGCAAGCGCAGTCAAAAACCCCTGTTCAACCTGACCGTCATGCACGTCTTTGACAAAGTTTTCGATGATGCTCGACCATCGCTCATTGTCGACCTTTGCAGAAATTCCACGGTCCACCAGGATTTCGACATAGCGTTCGGCTTCACTGACAAAAATCAGCACGCCGGTATCGTCGCTCGTATGGTGCAGTCCCTGTTCAAGAAACTGGCGACGCGCCATATTGGCTGCACGAAGGGTCCGCACGCTTTTGGGAATCAGCCGAGCCCGCAACGTTTCGATTTGCAGCAAAACAGCCAGCACGAGGAAGGTGGCCAATTGTGCCGTTATCATCCAGGAGGTAGACAACGGCGTTAGGTACAACGCACTCGGCACGATCAGCGCAACCAATGCCGCCCATAACAAGGGAATGTATCGATAGTCGTCACTCGCGGCCGCCAACACGGTAACGAGTTCCGCATCTGTGCCTCGTTCCACTTCAGCTATCGCCTCGGAGATACGCGTTTGCTCAGCCGTCCCGATCAGTGCCATTACCATCCCCCCGACGCGCCGCCGCCGCCAAAACTGCCACCACCACCGCCGAATCCGCCGCCGCCAAATCCGCCGCCGCCAAAGCCGCCACCGCGACCACTGCTCAACGCGCCGCCAAGCACAGCACCCCACAACAAGCCACTACCAAGTCCGCGTCTTCTACCGCGGCCCAAGCCGAATAACACGAACATAACGACGATCCACAAAATGCCGAAAGGAAACCCACCTTCGCGACTACGGCGCCCGAGTCGTTGCTGCTCGAATACATACTCGCCGCCAAGAGCAGCAATGATCGCGGTGACGCCGGCCGTAACCCCGCCATCAAAATCGTTTTCCCAGAAACGCGGCAGGATCTTTGCCTGGATGATGTTCGATGCAATAGCGTCTGGTATGTCACCTTCCAAACCGTAGCCGACTTCGATGCGAACCTTGCGCTCGTTCGGCGCAATGATCAGCACGATGCCGTTGTCACCTTCGGCTTGTCCGATACCCCATGACCGACCCAGACGAACCCCATAGGTTTCAATGGTTTCGCCGCCGAGTGATTCGATCGTTGCGACGACCACCTGGTTGCCACCGGCCTTTTCGTGCGCTTGCAGCTGCGCCGTCAGACGTTGCTCAGTTGCCGCACTGAGAATGTCTGCCTGATCGACAACGCGCCCACTTAGTTCAGGTAGCGCTGAATCTTCGGCACCAAATACAGTTGCCGCGAACAAACACGCTACAACGCTCAAGAAGTTTTTCATCTAAAACTCGACGACGGGCGCTTCGTCCGCTCCGGCGCGGGCTTCAAACGTTTCACGAATTGGCAGTTCGCTGTACATCATGCTGTGCCAGAGGCGACCTGGAAACGTTCGAATTTCGGTGTTGTACGCCTGCACCGATCGAATGAAATCCCGTCGAGCCACCGAGATCCGATTCTCGGTGCCTTCGAGTTGAGCTTGTAGTGCTAAGAAGTTCTGATTGGATTTGAGATCCGGGTAGCGCTCTACCACAACCATCAATCGACTGAGTGCGCCGGACAACGCTGCTTGGTTTTTCTCGAACGCCGCCAGCGCATTGGGATCGTTGATGATGTCGGCCGAGACATTCATCTGCGACACCTTGGCTCGCGCTTCCACCACAGCGGTCAAAGTCTCGCGTTCCTGAGTAGCAAAACCTCTGACCGTGTTGACCAGATTAGGTATTAGGTCGGCTCGCCTCTGATATTGGTTCTCAACCTGCCCCCACGCCGCGGTAACAGCTTCGTCATAAGTGGGAATGCTGTTGATGCCGCAAGCGGTGAGGAGTGTGAGTACCAGCGCAAAACCCACGATACGAATCAGTCCGGACATAATTGAACCGTCAATTAGGAGTTAGCTATGACTATGTGGGATGAATTGCCGTTCTTCAAGGGTTAGGTATGGCAACCAATAATAAACCCACGCCGGAGCGGCGTTGCCAATGATATCCTTCAAAAAACGAGAATCGTGGAGGCATTATGAATAAACGCCCGATCGAGCCGAGGGTTGCGGCTGCTGCAGTGCTTGCTGTCGGAGGCATTGTGGGCGGCATCGCGGGATGTAGCGAGTCTCCCTCTGTGGAAATTGAGAATCCGCAGGAAACCGTCGACCAGGCTGCGAACGTCACGCAATTAATTTACAACGCGAAGATAATCGCAAAAGGCGCAGACATCTCCGGCGCCAACGGCATCCACTTCGGTCCCGATGGCTTGTTGTACGTAGCCTCCGTCATCGGTTCGGAACTGCTGGCGCTCGATCCTGCCAACGGCGAAATCAAACATCGCTGGAATAGTGAGCAAGGTGTTCAGGGGCCTGACGACGTAGCGTTCAACGCAGATGGCGATTACTTCTGGACGTCCATCCTCACCGGGGAAGTTGCGGGCTTTACCGCGAACGGCGAACGGGTGGTCGCGGCAACGCTTGGTCCGGGAGTAAATCCCATTACGTTTTCCGATGACGGGCGGTTGTTCGTCGCCCAGTGCTTTTTCGATACCGGACTCTACGAAATCGACCCGAAGGGCATAATCGAACCACGCTTGATCCGGGGCGATCTCGGGCCCGGATGTGGGTTGAACGGTATGGACTGGGGACCGGACGATCGTCTGTACGGGCCACGTTGGTTTCGGGGCACGGTGGTCAGTTTCGATGTCGATTCCGGCGAGATGCGCGAGGAGGTGAGCGGTTTACAGGTACCCGCAGCGGTAAAGTTCAATTCGCTCGGACAACTTCATGTGCTGGATACCGCCGCAGGGACTGTATATCGAGTTGTCGATGGCCAACTCGTCACCGTGGCTGAACTGACACCCGGGCTCGATAACTTTGCATTTGACGCAGACGACACCCTGTACGTGTCGAGCTTTACCGACGGCTTCGTCGCCCGGGTCGAGAATGGCACGATGATTGAGCTTACTCCCGGTGGAATGGCCCACCCGGGCGGCGTTGCTCTGCACAATGGCCGCGTGGTTGTCGCCGACTTCCATTCGATACGCGCCTTTGAGGCAGATACCGGCGAAGCATCCATGGTGCAGCGAAACATACTCGGCGTATCCGAAATCGGCAGCATCGTGTCGATTGCCGAAGACGGAGACAACTTGCTACTCACGTCGTGGATGGACGGTAGTGTCCGAATCTGGGACCCGGTAAACGAAAAGACGGTGGCGAGGTTTGATGGGCTTGCCGCTCCGATTCATGCGGTTCGCTTTGGTGCATCGATTGCGGTCACGCTTCACGGCACCGGCACGCTCGCCCTGCTGGCTGCCGACGGGACAGTCTCGGAGCTTGCCTCAGGATTCACCGCACCAACGGGATTGGCCGTGCTGGGTGAGGATCTTCTCATGACCGATCGGTCGACGGGTGAAGTTCTCAAAGTGAATCGGGCAGGCGTGGTCGAAACGCTGGCAACAGGTTTGCGAGCACCCGAAGGTATTGCCGTGGTTGGCGAGCGAATTTTTGTGAACGAAAGCGAGCTCGGTGCGATTACCGAGATTACCCGCCGGGGCAATGTTGTCGTCGCCAGACTCGATGGCGGTGGAACACCGCCCGCGTCACCATCACAACCTCCCTCGATGATTTTCAACGGGTTGGCGGCGGGCGAGGATGTTCTATTTGCAACGGACGAGAAGCAGCGTGCGCTCTATCGAATCGATCTTTGATCGCCTGGCGCGGACAACCCCCTCTGTGTTGTAGTCTCCAACGGATGAACCATTGGGGGATCGGGTGTGAGTGACGCTGAAGCAGAAACCATTGACGAAAAACCTCGGGAACTCGATCAGCAAAAAATCGAGTTTATCGAGGCGCAAAAAATGTTCTTCGTAGGCACGGCTCCCGCTTCACTCGATGGCCACGTCAATATCTCCCCCAAAGGCATGGACTCGCTGCGCGTCCTTGGGCCAACCACGATTGCTTACCTGGACGTCACTGGTAGTGGCGTTGAGACCATTTCTCACCTCAAGGAAAACGGCCGGCTGGTGATGATGTTCTGCGCTTTCGAGGGAAAACCCCTGACGCTCCGTCTGCACGGTCGAGGTGAGGTTATCGAAACACACAATCCTGAATTTTCAGAGCTTATCGAGCTGTTTCCCGAACTGCCCGGCATCCGTTCAATCATTCGATTGAACATAGATCGCGTTGCGGATTCATGTGGTTGGACCGTGCCCCTGTACGAGTTCGCGGGAACGCGGGACTATTACGACAAGTATGCGGAACATATCGGTGTGGAAGGCATGCGCGCGGGCCAGCTGAAGTCCAACATGACCAGCATTGATGGCATGGTAGGGCTGGACAAACCCAGCGTGTAGCTGCCGCCCCCGCGCTGGTCCTTTCTTCTATTTCATGTACGTCACAGTTGTTTCCCGGACCGGTTTATTTCTTTCCTTGGTACTGAGCAGTTGGACGGCCCTTGGCTGCACCGATGAGCGAATCAGGCGGCTGAACGACGATATACCGGCGCTGATGTCGAACGCCAAGGTCGTCGGCTTGAATGTCTCTGTCATCTGTGAAGGCGAGCCGTTCTGGCAGAAAAGTTTCGGTTTGGCAAACCAGGCTTCCAATAGAAAACTACCCATCGACGACCTGTTCGAAGCCGCGTCCAACGGTAAGATGATCACGGCCTACCTGGTGCAAATACTCGCCAACCGGGGAGTGTTATCGCTTGGGGAGGAAGTCGGCGACCCGAGACTGAGCCCGGAAAAATGCGGCTTGCCCACTGTCAGGGAATTACTCAGTCACACCGCCGGGTTATCCAACGATATCACGGCGGAGACGTTTGTCGTCGACTGTAAACAGAAAGGTAATTTCAGCTACGCAGGTCAAGGTTATCTGGTCATTCAAGCTTTGCTTGAACAAAAAACTCAGCTGAGCACCGCTGCGCTTTTTACCAGGGAAGTGTTCGAACCTCTCGGAATGACCGAGACCACGTTTGCTTCCCTGCCGCCCGGTAAACTCGTTAGCGGACACGGCGATCTGGTGCTCGGATTCATATCTCGAAGAGCGTCGGTTCAAACAATCAAAGTCACAGGATGTTCACTACTGGCCAGTTTCGTGGCGCTCGGGGTGTCAGCCTACTTTCTCGCCAGAAATCGCCCGTGGAAGACGAAGCTACTTACCACCATCGCAACTCCGGTTGTGTTCCTGGCGGGTGCCATTGGTATCCTTTCCCAGATCATCGTGCCCGTTGCGGCCGGTAATCGCGCCAACGATCTGGCATCGACCCTGAAAACGAACGTAACCGATCTTTCTACCTTTGTCGTCGAACTACTCGATCCCAGCCAACTGGAATCCACGCAGATCGAAGAACTGTTTGTCCCGGTCGTACCGGTAAATGCACAAACCCATTGGGGTTCCGGTTTCGGTATCGACCGAGCGAGCGAGCCGCCAACCGTGTGGCATTGGGGTGCAAACCCCGGTTTCCAGAGCCTTGTGGTCATGGAACCGGAAATCGGGAACGCGGTGATCGTGTTAACCAACACGGGGGGGTTGATGGATTATTTCAGCGAAACACGCGGAGGTCACAATGCCACGAAGTCGATCGCCCGCATCGCGCTGGACAGGTTCGGCCGCTGGGACATCGACTGACTACCCTGGACCGGTCAGTCCTCGATCGCTCGCCACGAACGCACGAATCTGCTCACCGATTTCGTCCCCGATCATCACTTGGTCGTCGTCGAAAGGTTCGTTTGCGCTATCGACCAGTCATCACCGTCAGCAATGGCCGCCGCGGTGATGGTTAGTTGTTGTCACGCGGCACGAACATGGCGCTCGCTGCTAAACTCGAGCCCTTATTCTGGTAGTCGATGTTTGTACTCATAAACGATTTTTAGCGCTTCTTGTTCGGTCAGGCCTTTCCGCAAACTGGCAACCAGTTGTTGCTCGTGCATTTTCGCTTCGAGCTCCGAGCTGAACGGACCGATGTTGATATTTTCTCGCGTGGTGAAAAACCAAACGCCGCTAACCTTGAATAACCGCCCGGACCGGAACCAGATTTTCGCCTGCTCGCCGCGGCGCACCGGTGCCGGGGGTGGGGGTGGGGGTGGGGGTGGGGTCAGTTCGATCTCATCGGCAAGGCAGGTTTCGCGATCGGACCCGGTCTTGCGGATCTCTTTCCACTCCTCATGAAGCAACCGCCGGACATACTTCAGCTGGTTTCCGCCCGAATCCATCGAACGCAACTCTTTGCACACCATGGTGGCCTTGGTCTGGGCGGTCTCACGGTCACCGTAGGGTCCGATATGCAGGCTCCCGAGGGATCCGAGGTACCAGTGTCCGTTATGCGTGAATACCTCGTCGGCCTGGAACCAGGTCGGCAATGAAGTTGCCATCTTTTGCAGATATCCAGTTGTCTACTACCCTTCAGCATAGTACGACCGCACCGCACAATAGGTGCCGGCGTTATCAGTTCTGAAAAGAATGGGGCCTATTGCGCCCCTACCAAGGGGATTGTCCGGATACTGCGGGCCAGGCGCTGCGACTCGCCGCCTCGTTTATAGCGGAAATCACATTGGTGAGCACCGACGGCAATCGAGCCGGTGCGCGCTAACCCCTGGTTACCCTTGTCGCTCATCACATCGTGGGTCGCGCACAGGTAGGGAACAAGATCCATCGCATCGTGTTTTGAAAACGAATGACAGATTGCACAGGATTTAATGTTGTACCCCCATTCGAACGCTTCTCCCTCGCCGGAAAGCACCTCCAGTACGAATTCTCCCGGCACCGGGTCTTGCTGCGACGCCTCGCCGAGGGCGACGAAATCATCACAACGTTCTTCCAGGAAACCTTTGCCGAGCGACTCATCCGGCACAGGCAGCGGCGCCGCTGTGAGACCCGTCAACATGGCATTACCGAAGCGGTGGGCATCGACGCCGCGTTCTTTCAAGGCAAGAAACACGGCAAGATTGACGTTACAGATGAACAGCGGTAACGCCATCGAATGTTCTGGATTATCGACGTAGGCCATATCCGGAATCATGCGATCGAAGATTTCCGCCGCTTCCTCGACAACGGCCTGTGCATCATCCTCAACCAGACGACTCACTAGTCGAGGTATTCTGAACCTGGCTTCAGCAAAAACATCTCTGATGAATTGTTCGTTCTCCTCAGGCGTCATGGCGCCACTGTGTTTGTCTTGCGTGCCACTGTCATACGCACTTCCAGTACGCTACCGGCGACGTGCTTATTGAAAAACGATTACTATCGAGTTCGAGAAGCGTTGGGGGAAACCATGACTGATCAAGATTTTGAAATGACACCTGCTGCGGGCAACGGTCTCATGGAACGACGCGGCTTTCTCCGCGCGGGTCTGGCGGGGGGCATCGCCATGCTGGTTGCGGCGCCTGCGACAGCGGACCGTCCCGCCTGGACGAAAACTCCCGGAACCGCCATGAACGGTTACGGTTCGCCTTCGAGATTTGAAACCGACGTACAACGCGTGGGCATTGGCTCGTTACCAGGTACTGTCGGAACAGGCGCGTCGCGTACGCCTCTCGAGCAACTGAGCGGCACGATTACTCCGAGTGGGCTCCACTTCGAGCGCCACCACAACGGCATACCGGATATCGACCCCGATCGGCACCAGCTGATCATTCACGGACTGGTGGAACGGCCTTTGTCGTTTTCGCTGGAGACACTGGCCCGTTATCCCATGACCTCCCGTATCCAGTTCCTCGAATGTTCGGGGAACAGCGGTGCACTGCTCGCGCCTACCCCGGCAAAACGCACCTGTTCGCAACTTCATGGGTTGATCGCCGCGAGCGAATGGACGGGGGTGCCTCTTGGAGTTCTACTCGACGAAGCCGGAGTCAAACCCGAAGCCAGGTGGTTGGTTGCGGAAGGCGCCGATGCCGCAATGATGAGTCGCAGCGTTCCATTGAGCAAAGCGTTCGACGATGCCCTGATCGCTCTGTATCAAAACGGCGAACGAATACGGCCATCCAACGGTTACCCGATGAGACTCTTCCTGCCGGGTTGGGAAGGCAACATGAGCGTCAAGTGGTTGCACCGAATCAAAGTCACGAGTACTCCTGCGATGACAAAAGACGAAACCTCAAAATATTCCGACCTGCAGCCCGATGGAACCGCCAAGCTGTTTACGTTTCCGATGGGGGTGAAGTCCGTCATCACCAACCCTTCCGGCGGACTGCACATGAGCAAACCGGGGCTCTACCAGATTACCGGGCTCGCCTGGTCCGGCGCGGGACGTATCAATCGTGTCGAAGTTTCCGCAGATGGCGGAAAAAGTTGGGCGACTGCAGCACTGGAAGAACCTGTCTTAACCAAAAACCTCACGCGCTTTCGAACCGCATGGCGGTGGAACGGCGCTCCCGCGACGCTGATGAGCCGCGCGGTCGACGAACACGGAAGCCAGCAACCGACACGCGATTCGTTGATAGCCGAGCGCTCGAGGGGGTTCTTCTATCACTACAATGCCATTCAAGCCTGGCGGATAACGCGCTCCGGAGAGGTGGAAAATGTTTACGCCTGACCGATGGCTCGGCACGGCTTTCTGTTTCATCGTTTGCACCTCCGCTGCTACCGGGACCTGGGCAGGCGAAGGTCCATCGCTCGGTGTTGAGCTGAGCGTCGACGAGGTTGCCGCAGTGGACATAACGGTAATGCCTGACGGCGAGGGTCTGCCTGCCGGTTCCGGAAATGCTAAGGCAGGCACGAGCGTTTACGTCGCCAATTGCATGGCGTGCCACGGAGAGAAGGGGGTGGGAGGCGTCAACGATACCCTGGTCGGTGGGCACGGAACGCTCACAAGCGATCGCCCACAAAAGACCATCGGTAGTTATTGGCCTTATGCGACGACCTTGTTCGACTATGTTCGCAGAGCGATGCCTTACCAGACACCCGGGTCGCTGGAGAACAACGAGCTGTATGCCGTAACGGCCTATCTTCTGCATCTGAACGGTATCATCGAGGAAGACAAGATACTGAACGCTGAGACACTACCCGAGATAGAAATGCCCAACCGCGATAACTTTGTCTGGGCATATTCTCCGTAGATTTTTTGTTCATTTTCCGGGGGCTATACACATGAGTGAAATCGCATTCCTATCGGCGACGGAACTGGCTGGCAAAATCAAAAGCAAAGCTGTTTCGAGCGAAGAGCTTCTGCGCCACTACTTCGATCGAATCGACACTCATAACGAGTCGCTCAACGCAGTTATCGCCGAGACGCGCGATGATGCCCTGGCACGGGCCAAAAGCGCCGATGAAGCGCTAGCTCGCGGAGAAGATTGGGGCGCTTTCCACGGGGTGCCCATGACCGTGAAAGAGTCTTACAACATCGCCGGACTACCCACAACCTGGGGTAATCTACTCTGGAAGGACAATATCGCCACGGAAGACGCCGAGTCGGTCAAGCGACTCAAAGCCGAAGGTGTTGTGGTATTCGGCAAAACCAACGTTCCGCTGATGCTCAGCGATTTTCAAAGCTACAACGACGTGTATGGCACCACCAACAACCCTTACGATCTCGAACGCACACCGGGCGGCTCGTCCGGAGGCTCAGCCGCCGCGTTAGCCGCCGGTCTCACCGGTCTGGAGACCGGTTCCGACATCGGTGGCTCGATACGGAACCCGGCGCACTTCTGCGGAGTATTCGGCCACAAACCCACCTGGAACCTGCTTTGGATGCGAGGCCATGCACCGCCCGGCGACATGCGCGGGTCGCCCGACATCTCGGTGATTGGTCCCCTCGCGCGCTCGGCAACGGATCTCATGACAGCCGTTAAAATCATGGCGGGTCCGGACGAAATCATGGCTCGCGGCTATCAACTGAACCTACCCAGCCTCGATGGCCGGACCCTGGGCGATCTCAGAGTGGCCGTATGGTCTGACGACGAGTTGTGTCATGTCGACGCGGAAGTGCGGGCCCGGGTAGACAACGTTACCCAGGCGTTCAAGGACGCAGGCGCGAAGGTGAATGAGAGTGCGCGCCCCGACTTCGGAGCCGAGCATTCCCACGAGACCTATCGGAACCTGCTCCAGGCGACCATGTCTGCGCGGATGCCGGATGCCGAATACGATAGCCTCAAGGTTTACGTCGCGACCCTGGATCCCGACGACAACAGCACCACGGCCGCAACCCTGCGCGCTCAGGTTGCGAGCTTCAAGGACTGGAAGAAAAACGACGAACTGCGCGCCCACCTGCGCTGGAACTGGTTAGAGTTTTTCAAAGACTACGACGTACTGCTGACGCCCATCATGCCAACGGCCGCCTTTCCTCACGATCACCGAGACTTCGGTGAACGCACCGTGCTCATAAACAATGAAGAGCGGCCCTATTTCGAGCAGGTGTTCTGGGCGGGGCTGACCGGCGTGAGTTATCTGCCTTCAACCGTATTTCCGACCGGGCTCAACGGGCAGGGTTTACCCATCGGCCTGCAGATCGTCGGGCCGGAGTACGCCGACCTGATAACCATCGGTGTCGCGGAGCAACTCGAAGCCGCCGGTTTCGGTTTCACGCCACCGCCAGACTACGTTTGAAGGCGAAAGGCCGAAGACAGCAGCAATGGCTATTGCCGAGGCGCATCCCAACATCGCGCTGATAAAGTACTGGGGTAAACAAGGTCGGCCGGGCAACTATCCGGCGACACCTTCGCTGTCGATCACCCTGGATACGCTCACCACCCGCACGGAGGTGAGCACGGCCGTCGATGACGATGAGTTTTTTCTGGACGATGAACCCAAAAACGATAACAAGGTTAGCGCTTGCCTGGCGGCACTGCGCACCCGTTACGATATTCCACCGCTATGTATTCGCAGCGCGAACAACTTCCCGACCGCGGCGGGGCTCGCCTCCTCAGCTTCCGGATTTGCGGCACTCGTCTG
>JACZXA010000085.1 GCA_022571865.1 Pseudomonadota bacterium | reverse complement strand
GCCACTGCGTACGCGGTCGATTCCGACCTCAGCCTCCAATACCGCTTCTGACGCCCGCGGAGGGCACGGCTCCCACCGTCGCTCGCCAGCCTGACCAACATTCGGCTACGACAACATGACGTCCAAGAACTCGCGTGGCGAAACGATGGCTACGCCTTCTCGCGCACGATCAGGAAAGTGCTTCAGGTTCCCGGTTACCAGCAAGTCGGCCTGACTGGCCACGGCGACCTCGATGAACATCTGATCACCTGCGTCGGGTAGGGATAACGAAAGTGGTGCAGCCAGGGTAGCTGAACCTGCCGCCTCCAGGAAAGCGATCAGCTCCTCAACGAGTTCCCTATCGAACGAGAACTTCTCACGAGTGAGCACATCGCGATATTCCGAGAGGATTCGTTCATCAAAGCACAGCCTTACACGTTCGGTGAGCAGGGCCCTTAACACAGCAGCAGGGGGACCGTGTGGCGAGAGTATCCCAGACACCAGAACGTTGGTGTCGAGTACGATCCTCAACCTGCGTTTCTCTCTCTTCTCGACGCCTTGATCTCGGCTTCGATGTCCTTATGTGTTAGTTTCTCGAATCCGCGCCCGGCAGCATCACGCTGTAAATTTGCGAGGGCATCGCTCGCCCGGCTTCGTCGCAGCGTCCATAAGCACGACTCAAATGAGTCTTCATCCGTAGCGCTTAAGATCGCAATTGGCTTCCCGTTGCTGGTCACTACCAGTTCTCGTTCACGCTCGAGTTCCTTCCAGAGTTCGGATGTTTTGCCGCGAAGGTCGCGAACCGTTACGAATTTCATCGATTACATATGGCCTACAAATGTGTCCACGATCGTAGTCTTAACGGTGCCCTTGGACAAGACGTTTTCCGCAATAGGCCCGTGCACTGCGTGCGCACTAAGTACGTGGGAAAAAGAATTCGTTAGAATCGTTTTTCAACAAGCTCCTGGACTGATTCTCCTTTGGTTAGCCCGGATATTCCACGAGGACGCAGAGTTTTGGGTGAGATATCGTGGTGGTCATGACGGCTCGTGACCGAAAGCGTAGCCGTAGCTACGGAATTGAGGACCTGTTTGCGCTTGCGCAAACAGGTCCGCGTTCGCATAGCGAACGCGCTGAACATCTGGTGTCCTGGCGGCCGCGAGATCCAGCCAAAAACTGCGGAAGCGCTTCGGTGACGCTTCGAACATATTCGAAATATAGAAATTTTCTAATAATTTCAAAACGTTAACGATCATATGCGCCATACTCGTGCAATATCCGGGCTAACAGGAACAGGGGGGGAATGTCGATTACCCAGGCACACGAGAAACAGATACTCCGCGTTGCCAATTGCAGCGGCTTTTATGGTGATCGGCTCTCTGCAGCAAGAGAGATGGTTGAAGGAGGTCCGATCAACGTCCTCACTGGTGATTACCTTGCCGAATTGACGATGGCAATTCTATATAACCAGAAGCAGCAGCGCGGTGAGAAGTCGGGTTACGTTGGCACCTTCCTGAAACAGGTTCGGGAAGTGATCAAACCGTGTCTGGAAAAGGGCATCAAGATCGTGAGCAATGCGGGTGGGCTCAATCCGGCAGGCATGGCGGATGAGATAGAAGCCATGCTCGCGGAGTTGGGGCTTACCGCGACGGTTGCCTATATCGACGGGGACGACCTGATACCGCGCCTTGGGGAGTTGCAGGCAGCCGGAGAAGCCTTCGTCAATATCGATCGCGGTGTGACGCTTGCCGATTCCGGCAATCGGCCACTCACCGCCAACGCCTATCTGGGTGCCTGGGCGATCAAAGCAGCCCTGGATCAGGGTGCCGATGTGGTGATCTGTCCCAGGGTGACCGATGCCGCCGTGGTCATCGGCCCCGCTGCCTGGAAATTCGGTTGGGAACGGCACAATTACGATGCCCTGGCCGGTGCTCTGGCGGCCGGTCACATCATCGAGTGCGGTGCACAGGCGACGGGCGGCAACTATTCGTTCTTTCAGGAGGTAGGAAGTTTTCGCGACGTCGGCTTTCCTATCGCGGAAATTTCCGCTGATGGCAGCTTTACCGTGACAAAACATCCGGGCACCGGCGGCCTGGTGTCCGTCGGCACCGTTACCGCTCAGCTTCTTTACGAAATCTCGACACCCGCGTACCTGAATCCGGATGTGATCGCGCACTTTGACACCCTCAAGATCGAGCAGGTGGGTGATGATCGAGTACGGGTCAGCGGTTGCCGAGGTTCCAGCCCGCCACCGACACACAAAGTGTGCATCAATACCGCGGGTGGATTCAGCAACGGCACAGAGGTTTTTTTGACGGGTCTGGACATCGAAGCAAAGGCAGAGATTTTCACGGACGCGCTGTTCCACAGCCTCGGCGGTCGGGAACAGTTCGACGAGGTGGAAATTCAGCTCATCCGCAGCGACAAAATAGATCCCGACACCAATGAAGAGGCTTTTGCTTCGTTGAGAATCAACGTTCGTTCCAAAGATCCGAAGCTCGTAGGCCGGATGTTTTCGGCGAAGATGGTTGAGCTTGCACTCGCTAATTACCCGGGTTTCACGGGTCGTTCCCTGGTAGGTGCGGGTGGCCCCGTTATCGTTTACTGGCCGGCGCTGGTGGACGGCAAACACATCATCGAACGGCTTCACTGTAAAGGTGAAGTGACGGAGGTGGTGCCAACGAGCCAGCTGGGCCTGGAGGAGATCTATTATCAGCAGACCCCCGTCGAGATTGCTCCGGCCCCTCGGGGTGAGACAGTTCGTATTCCGTTCGGTCGTCTGTTTGGAACCCGTTCCGGAGACAAAGGTGGATGTGCCAACCTTGGCGTCTGGGCGAAGACCGACGAAGCATTTGCGTTTCTGCACGACTACCTCACGGTAGGTGAACTCAAGCGTCTGTTACCCGATACCGCCGAATACCAGATCGACCGGTATGACTTGCCGAATCTGAAGGCGGTGAATTTCTACATCCATGGCATTCTCGGCGATGGTGTTTCGTCCAATAACCGCCTGGACGGGCAGGCGAAATCGTTGGGAGAGTATCTGCGGTCAAAATACATCGAAGCGCCGGTTGCACTTAACCAAGGCGCAACGTGAGGAACTCTTCATGAACGAGCTGGATGAGTTTCGCGCCGAAGTTGTCGCCTGGCTGACCGAGAATCGCCCCCCGGAACCGGACTTTCTATTACCCGAGTCTTTCATGGAAGTGGGTAGTGATTCTCAGTTTCACTATCTGCGCGATTGGCAACAGCAGGTATATGAAGCGGGTTATCTCGGCATGGCGTGGCCGAAAGAATATGGCGGCGGCGGTCGGGAGCAGGTGTATCAGGACATCGTCACCGCCGAGATGGCCAGGCTCAACGTTCCGTTCATGACCAATACGATCGGCCTGAACTGGGCGGGGCCGCTGATTCTGGCCATTGGCACCGAGGATGAGAAGCAACGCTATATCCAGAAGATCTTGAGTGCCGAGGAGATCTGGTGCCAGGGTTTCTCAGAGCCGGATAACGGGTCGGACCTCGGCAATGCCCAGACCAAAGCCGTTCGAGATGGCGATGAGTACGTGATAAATGGCTCCAAGATCTGGACGAGCCTCGGCAGCTATGCGAAACACATGATCCTACTCGCCCGCACCGACTTTGCAGCCGAGAACAAATACGCCGGCTTGAGTTATTTTCTCG
Organism: Pseudomonadota bacterium; assembly: GCA_022571865.1. Classification (GTDB taxonomy): domain Bacteria; phylum Pseudomonadota; class Gammaproteobacteria; order Pseudomonadales; family Azotimanducaceae; genus SMWK01. The sequence continues at coordinate 15,316 of JACZXA010000085.1, read as the reverse complement.
CTCCGATGGATGTGCCCGGCGTGCGGGTGCAACCGATCCAGAAGCTCACGGGTGAATATGGTTTCACCCAGACTTTTTTCGAAGACGCACGCATCCCGGCAAGTTGTCTCATGGGTACGGAAGGCCAGGGTTGGCAGATCGCGATGTCCACGCTCACCTTCGAACGCGGTGCGGCGGGTGGCCAGGCGGGTGGTTTGAGCATGGTCGTCGTGGGCGTTGCCGATGTTGTGGAACTCGCTCGCCACGCCATGCGCGATGGACAGCCCGCTATCGAAGATCCTCATATACGCGATGAACTGGTGAAGTTTCTGATCGAAGAGCAAGGCGATCGTTTATGCGAATCGCGCAGCCGTGTTACGGCACTTTGTTCAGAGCGACCAGGATCGATTGCGTTGTCCGGAAAATTGCGGGGTACGGAGTTGCGCCGACGGCTGTGCCAGTTTGCCATCTCCCTGCAGGGAGCCAATGGCGCGCTGTGGGTAGGCGATCGGGATGCGGTGGCCGGTGGCAAGTGGCAGCGCTCGTACTTGAACGCATTCTCGGCAACCATCGGTGGCGGGACGAGCCAGGTGCAAGCCAATATTGTCGGCGAGCGGGTGCTTGGCCTGCCAAAAGGCTGAAGGCATGAACAAACCTCAACTCAGTCTGGCGGTTGACTTCAGCGATGAGCAGGCCATGTTGCTGGACACGGCAACCGAGTTCTTTCGTGACAAGTCTCCCATAACTTACGTTCGCGAACAGCTCACGACCGAGATTGGATTCGAGCAAAGCCTGTGGCGGGAGATGGTCGCTCTCGGTTGGTTAGGCCTCGCTGTGCCTGAGTCCTATGGCGGAAGCGGGCTTGGGCTCGCCGAAGCCGTGACCCTCGCCGAACCCATTGGCCGATGTCTTTTCAACAGTCCGTTTCAATCTTGTCAGATGGCCGTTCAGGCTCTACTTGCGGGAGGTAATGAACAACAGCGTGGTCGATGGCTGCCTCGTTTGGCCGAGGGTTCCATTGCCAGCGTTGCGGTGATCGAGCGAGCCGGGGACTGGTCGCTGCTTCGGCCTGAATGCAACGGTATCCGCGAGGGTGAGCGAATCGTTCTCAGTGGCGTCAAAACATTTGCCGTGGATGCCCGTGTGGCCGAATTGATCATAGTTTCCATCGATTTTGAAGGGGCGCCGGCTCTCGTGTTGTTGGAAAATGCCGTACTGCCGGAAGGCGCGTTGACGCGTGAAGTGGTGATAGATGAAACACGGCGCAGTTTCAGGTTGGACCTGGATGGTATCGAAGTGATCGATACCGACTTGATTTTATCACACGCAGCTCTCGCTGCGCTGACTGCCATCCGCGATACCGCGTTGTTGCTCATTACCGCCGAGGCCTGTGGAGGAACCGCCGGTGTGCTGGATATCGTGGTGGCATACCTCAATACCCGAACTCAGTTTGGACGTAAAATCGGCGGTTATCAGGCGTTGAAACATCCGACCGTGGATATCCTGATTGGCCTCGAGCGTGCCCGTTCGCATCTCTATCACGCCGCTTCGGTTCTCGGAGATACCCAACACGCCGAAGTCGCTTTGCGCATGGCCAAGGCACACGGCAGCGATGCATTTGCCTATGCGGGAGATCGAGCGATCCAGTTTCACGGGGCATTCGGCTTTACCTATGAGTGCGATGCACAGCTCTTCCTGCGCCGGGCGTTGTGGTGCCAGTACCAGTTCGGGGATGCGCTGCACCATCGCAAACACCTTGCAGGCCTGTTGTTTTAGTCCAGAGTTCAATATTAATGTTATTTATTCGATAAGTGAGGTAACTAGTTGAATATTAAGCTTTACCACTGTCATGGTGCCCGTTCCATGCGGCCGCTGTGGACGCTGGAAGAAATGGGTCTGGACTACGAATTGATTACCATGCCATTCCCCCCGCGTTACCTGCATCGTGAATATCTCGAGATCAATCCACTCGGCACGGTCCCCTGCATGAACGACGGTGACGTGCACATGACCGAATCGGCCGGTATCAGCCAGTATCTGGTGGATACCTATGGTCCCACCCCGCTGAAGGTCGATACGGACGACCCGGAATATGGTGCCTATCTCAATTGGTTGCATAGAAGCGATGCGACCCTCACCTTTCCCCAGACGCTGGTGTTGCGTTACACGCGCCTGGAGCCGGAAGAAAGGCGTATTCCCCAGGTCGCCGAGGATTACCGAAAGTGGTTTCTGGCCCGGATGCGGTGTGTGGAAGATGCGCTCGCTGACCGGGAATTCCTTTGTGCGGGTAGATTCACTATCGCCGACATCTGTATCGCCTATGCGATACATCTGGCCAACTCGCTGGATATCGAAGAGGTTCACACCCCGAACATTGCCGCCTATTGGCAGCGGATGATTAAGCGGCCCGCTTATCAACGAGCGGCAGAGTTGTAGGCAGCCCGATTCGGAAGCTTGAGTGGGTATGAAAGAAACGGCGGATGTCGTCGTTATCGGTGCCGGTATCATGGGGCTTTCGATTGCGTACCAGCTCGCGAGACGTTCCCGGCTCAACATCGTCGTTCTGGAGAAAGATGAACGCGTTGCAGCGGGTTCTACCGGCGCATCGTCGTCGATTCTGCGACACCGGTATTCGTTTGATGAGATGGTGCAACTCGCTCGGGACGGTATTACCAGCTATCGCGAATGGTCTCGCTTTACCCGTCTCGCACGGCCACGCGCCGAGTTTCGCCACGCCGGTGTACTGTGGATGCTGGGAGAGGACACGGCCTGGGCGGATAAGGAGCAGCATCGCCTTGCCGAACTCGAGGTCGAAACATCGGTTCTCGATGACACGGCGCTTCGGCAGCGATTTCCGAGTCTCAACGCTTGTGTGATTGCCCCTGACGTCGTCGCGGGGAAAGCCCATCTTTGTCGAGGCGGTGGGCGCCATCTTCTGGAAATTGACGGCGGTTATATCGATCCGGTGGCGGCGGTCGAAGATCTGCTCGAAGCCTGCCAGCGGGAGTCGGTAGCGGTCAGGTTTGGTGTCACGGTCGCGAAAGTCCTGACGGACGATGAGAAGGTGACTGGAATCGCGACCGCGGATGGGGTTGAGTTACCGGCACCATGGGTCATCAACGCGGCCGGACCGTGGTGTAACCGGATACTCGCGCAACTCGATGTGCCATTTCCGTGGACCCTGACCCCAACGCGCATACAAGTGCTGTACGTCGATCGCCCGCACGACGTGCAGCTGCCTGTTCCCGTGTGCCTGGACATGGTGGGTGGGATTTACTTTCGCCCGCAAAACAGAGGTGCCCAGATTGTTCTTGGATCGACGCTCATCGACGATGAACGGGAGGTCGTCGAGAATCCCGACAACTTCCAACGCAAACCCGATACGGACTTCGAAACTGCCAGACTGCACGCACTGCATCATCGTTTCCCCACCTGGCCCTATCGCGGCAAAGTCAGGGGCTATTGCGGGATGTACACCGTAAACCAGGAGGACTTTCATCCGCTGGTCGGCGCGACGGCGTTACCCGGATTTATCGTTGCGATTGGCTTCAGCGGCCACGGCTTCAAGCTCGCCCCCGCAATCGGTTCGTTGATCGCGCAACTGCTCACCGGTGGATCGCTCGGCGATGACACCCGCGTACCGCCGGGTTTTTTAAGCGTAGATCGCACCCCGCTCACGCTCGCCACTAAATCGGTGCTGGCATGAGATTCGGCGGTTTTGCTGGTACGGTTGGCAATTGTGCAGGCAATCGGGCAATCTTTCCTTTTTTTGGGCTGGAGAGGGACTGATGCCAAAAATCACGTTCATTGAACATGATGGCGCCGAGCATGTAGTCGATGCTGAAAATGGCGCATCCGTGATGAACGCTGCAATCGACAACCTGGTGCCCGGGATCGATGCGGACTGCGGAGGGGAGTGTTCCTGCGCAACCTGTCATGTGGTTGTTGACGATGCCTGGGTGGCCATCGTCGGCGGAGCTGGCGAGCGCGAAGGCGAGATGCTCGATCTGAACCCCGAACGCGATGAGAACTCTCGTCTGTCCTGTCAGATTCCCGTGCGTGACGAGTTGGAAGGTCTCATTGTCCGTGTCCCTGAGTTTCAGATGTAGTGAGACGCCATCCGCCATCGCCGCCAACAAGGGGAAATTGAACCATGAGCGAAGCAGACAGCGATGTAACCGCGTCGATAGATCCGGATCCGTACGCAATCCCCCTCGATGAGATCGATGTCTCCCGAAGAGAGCTTTTTGAGAACAACACTTTTGACAAGTACTTCGAGCGACTGCGCAAAGAAGATCCCGTGCACTATTGTGCGCAGAGTGAGTACGGGCCCTATTGGTCGATCACGAAGTACAACGACATCATGCAGGTCGAGAAGAACCACAAGGTTTTTTCCTCGGAAGGTGGCATCGCCATCGACGACCAGGACGAGGATTTCGAGCTGCCGATGTTTATCGCCATGGATCCACCCAAACACGATTTGCAACGTATGACGGTGACCCCGGTCGTTGCACCGCAGAATCTCGTCAAGCTGGAGTCGACCATTCGTGAACGAGTTGCGGAGATTCTCGATTCATTGCCACTCGAGGAAACGTTCAACTGGGTGGATCGCGTATCTATCGAACTGACGACTCAGATGCTGGCGACACTCTTCGATTTCCCATTTGAGGATCGCCACAAGCTGACCCGCTGGTCTGATGTAGCGACGGCGGATGAGGAGTCGGGGATCATCGAGTCCGAGGAGCAGCGGCGTGAGGAGTTGCTGGAATGTCTGGCCTATTTCACGGAGCTCTGGAACCAACGGGTCAACGCGGAGCCCGGTAACGACCTCATTTCCATGTTGGCCCATGGCGAGGCCACTCGAAACATGGAACCGATGGAGTATCTCGGTAACCTGATCCTGCTCATTGTGGGTGGGAACGACACGACCCGAAATTCCATCAGTGGCGGAGTTCTCGCGCTCAATGAGTACCCGGATCAATATCAGAAGCTGCGCGACGACCATTCGCTGATTCCGAGCATGGTATCGGAAATCATTCGCTGGCAGACACCGTTGGCGCATATGCGGCGGCGAGCGCTGGAAGATACCGAGCTTGGCGGTAAGCTGATCAAGAAGGGTGACAAAGTGGTGATGTGGTACGTCTCCGGCAACCGTGACGAGGACGTCATCGACCGGGCCAGTGAGTTCATCATTGATCGGCCCCTGGCGCGACGTCACCTCTCCTTCGGGTTTGGTATTCACCGATGCATGGGAAATCGCCTTGCCGAGATGCAACTGCGTATCGTGTGGGAGGAGATAGTGCAACGTTTCCATACCGTGGAGGTGGTGGGCGAGCCGGTGCGCATACGCTCGTGTTTTGTTAAGGGCTATTCGGAGCTACCGGTGAGGCTGCACGCTTAGAATCGACAGACGGCTCTCACCGTTCAGCCAGGTCCGAGCAATAACAAACGTCGTTAATAAAAAACGTTTATAATTCAATACCATAAGAACGATAACCATCATTGACCGAAGATCCACCTCGGCGAGGAGTCACGTGCAAGACATCATCGAGCAACTGCGCGCGAAGCAGGCAGCGGCCAGATTGGGTGGCGGCGAACATCGAATCAAGCAACAGCATCTGAAAGGTAAGCTCACGGCGCGTGAACGTCTGGCCGTGCTTCTGGATGATGGCAGCTTCGAGGAACTCGACATGTTCGTCGAACATCGGAGCACCGATTTCGACATGGCCGACCAGAAAATACCGGGTGACGGGGTCGTTACCGGTTACGGAACGATCAACGGACGGTTGCTGTTCGTCTTCAGCCAGGACTTTACGGTCATGGGTGGTTCGCTGTCGGAAGCCAACGCCGAGAAAATCTGCAAGATCATGGATCAGGCGATGAAAGTGGGTGCCCCGGTCATCGGCTTGAACGATTCGGGGGGAGCGCGCATCCAGGAGGGTGTCGCCTCGATGGGAGGTTACGCCGAGATCTTCCAGCGCAACGTGCTCGCATCGGGGGTGATTCCTCAGATTTCTGTCATCATGGGACCCTGTGCCGGGGGAGCCGTGTACTCACCGGCCATGACCGATTTCATCTTCATGGTGCGCGACAGTTCTTACATGTTTGTCACCGGTCCCGATGTCGTCAAAACGGTCACCCATGAAGCAGTCACGGCCGAGGAACTTGGGGGGGCGAACGTTCACAGCACCAAATCCGGGGTTGCCGATCTCGCCTTTGAAAACGACATCGAAGCCTTGTTGCTGACGAGGAAGTTCTTCGATTTTCTGCCCGCCAACAATCGCGAAAAATCGCCTCGTTGGCCGACCGACGATCCCGGTTCCAGAGAAGAGCCTTCTCTGGATACCATTATTCCCGATGACCCGGTTCAGCCCTATGACATCAAGGAAGTCATCCTAAAGGTTGCCGACGAAGGAAACTTCTTCGAACTGCAACCGGATTATGCGCAGAACCTGGTCATCGGCTTCATTCGTCTTCAAGGTTCTACCGTCGGCGTTGTGGCAAACCAGCCCGCGGTGCTTGCTGGCTGCCTCGACATCAACTCTTCCAGGAAAGGCGCGCGGTTCGTGCGTTTTTGCGATGCGTTCAATATTCCGATATTCACGCTCGTGGACACGACCGGGTTCATGCCGGGCATTACTCAGGAATATGGTGGCATCATTCAACAAGGGGCCAAACTGCTATACGCCTATGCCGAGTGTACGGTGCCCAAAGTGACCTTGATCACCCGCAAAGGATACGGGGGCGCGTACGATGTGATGGCGTCCAAACATCTTCGCGGTGACCTGAATTTCGCGTGGCCGACCGCTGAAGTAGCGGTCATGGGTGCCAAAGGCGCGGTTGAGATCATCTTTCGAAAAGACCTGGGCGATGAGCAGAAAATCGCCACTCGAACCGAAGAGTACCAAAAGAAGTTCGCGAATCCATTTATTGCTGCGAGTCGCGGTTACATCGACGATATCGTGATGCCGCATGAGACCAGAGAACGGGTGTGTCGGGCGTTTGCCATGTTGCGCGACAAGAAACTGGAAAACCCGTGGCGCAAGCACGGCAATATTCCTCTGTAGGTAGTTAGAAGCAATATGTTCGAGAAAATTCTGATTGCGAACCGGGGAGAGATCGCGTGTCGAGTGATTCGCACTGCCCGGAAGATGGGCATCAAAACGGTCGCGGTCTATTCCGACGTTGACCGGCCCTCGTTGCACGTGCGCATGGCTGACGAAGCGGTCCACATTGGTGGTTCTGCTTCTGCCGACAGCTACCTACGAATCGATCGAATCGTCGAGGCCTGCAACAAATCAGGCGCTCAGGGCGTGCATCCGGGTTATGGATTTTTGTCCGAGAATGCCGAGTTTGCCACAGCGCTCGATGAAGCGGGCATCGTGTTCATCGGTCCCGGTATCAAAGCCATCACCAGCATGGGCGATAAGATCACCGCGAAACAACTCGCAAGCGACTCAGGCGTCAATATTATTCCGGGCTCGACGGAGGTCATCAAAGATGCCAGACATGCGGTCAAAATCGCCAGGAAGATCGGTTATCCCGTGATGCTCAAAGCAAGCGCTGGAGGCGGTGGCAAGGGGATGCGCGTGGTAAGGAACGACGAAGAATGCCGGAACGGATTCGAGCGGGCGACGAATGAGGCGCGTTCGAGTTTCGGCGATGATCGAATGTTTGCCGAAAAGTTCATCGAAGAACCGCGACACATTGAAATACAGCTGATTGCGGATCGACACGGGAACATCGTCTACCTTGGCGAGCGCGAGTGCTCCATACAGCGCCGGCACCAGAAGGTGATCGAGGAAGCACCTTCGCCATTCATGGACGACGACACCCGTAAAGCGATGGGTGAACAGGCAGTAGCGCTTGCCAGGGCGGTAAACTACACATCAGCCGGCACGGTGGAGTTCATCGTCGATGCCGACAGGAATTTCTACTTTCTCGAAATGAACACACGCCTGCAGGTCGAACACCCGGTGACCGAGTTTGTTACAGGCCAGGATCTGGTGGAGTTGATGATTCGAGTGGCGGCCGGGGAGAAGTTGCCATTCACCCAGGAAGACATAGTCATCAGAGGCTGGGCGCTGGAGTGCCGGATCTATGCGGAGGACCCTTTCCGCAATTTCATGCCATCGGTCGGTCGTCTGGTGCGCTATCACGCGCCCGCACAAAACGCCCAGGTAAGAGTGGACACGGGGATCGAGGAAGGTGGAGAGGTGTCGGTGTATTACGATCCCATGATCGCAAAGCTGATCAGTTACGGGGACACTCGGGACGATGCAATCGATTCGATGGCGCAGGCATTGGATAGCTACTACATCCGGGGCGTCGCGCATAACATCAGCTTTCTGAACGCCGTAGTCATGCATCCTCGATTCCGTGAAGGGCGACTGTCCACCCGCTTTATCGAGGACGAATATCCAGATGGTTTTCACCCCGGTGACGTTCCACACAGCGACCCCATGACACCGATAGTCGTGGCTTCGGTGATCCATCGAATGCATGTTGATCGTGTCGCGGATATGACGGGTCAGATTCGCCGTTTCGAACGGAAAATCAGTGATGATTGGGTGGTAATTTCAGCGGACCAGCACTATCCGGTCACCGTAGTTTCTGTTGGAGATGGATATCAGGTAACCCATGAAGAGTCGGTTTATCACGTCAAAACCGATTGGCAGTTTGGCCAGCCAATGATCAACGCCGAACTCAACGGTTGTCGGGTGTGCGTGCAACTCGATGTCAGCGGACCGGGTTACCGAATGTTTTACCGTGGAGCGGAACGGGAACTGTTGGTCGTTACACCGACGACGGCTGAACTGTCCCGGCTGATGCTCAAAAAGGCCAAACCGGATGCCGGACGCTTCCTGCTGTCGCCGATGCCCGGGCTACTGATTCGATTGAACGTCGCCGAAGGCGACGAGGTGCAAGCCGGTGCGGAGCTTGGGGTCATCGAAGCGATGAAAATGGAAAATAGCCTCCGGGCCGTGGAAGACGCGAAGATTGCCAGGATTCTCGTGGTCGAGGGCGATAGCCTGATGGTGGATCAACCGATCATCGAATTCGAATGAGCTAACCGTTATTGGCTCGCCACTTCTTCGAGTTCGATCAACGTTCCACAGAAGTCTCTGGGATGGAGGAAAACGACGGGCAAACCATGAGCGCCGATGGACGGTTTGCCGTCTCCGATTACTTCAACACCCTCGGCCCGCAGGTGCTCAATGGCTGCACGAATGTCGCGCACCTCATAACAAATGTGATGTGTGCCGCCTCGTGGGTTGCGTTCGAGAAATGCCGCTACCGGGGAGTGGTCTCCCAACGGATGCAGCAACTCGATTTTGCTGTTAGGTAGTTCCACAAATATCGTGGTAACGCCCTGCTCCGGGACCGGCACAGGTTCGGAAACGACCGCGCCGAGGGTATTTCTGTACAACGTTGCAGCCGCCTCGAGGTCCGGGACGACGATGGCAACGTGATTCAATCGGCCGATCATTCTCCAGCTTTACCTATCTGTTCTTGCCTGGGATCAGCTTCAGAATGTCACTGGCGGCATTGGGAATATTCGATCCCGGACCAAAAATAGCATGCACGCCTGCATCGTACAAAAACTGATAATCTCGCTTGGGTATCACCCCGCCAACAACCACGATTACGTCTTCGGCGCCGCTTGCTTGCAATTGCCGGATCATATCAGGGATGAGTGTTTTGTGACCGCCAGCCAGGGTGGAGATACCAACCACGTGGACATCCAGTTCGTTGACCTGACTCACCACCTCGCTTGGCGTTTGAAACAACGGCCCCAGATGCACGCCGAAGCCAAGGTCGTTGAAGGCGTTTGCGATCACCTTGGCACCGCGGTCGTGGCCGTCTTGACCCATCTTTACCACCAGTATTACGGGTTGTCGACCCTCGAACTCGGTGAACACTTTTATCTCTTCGCGAATACGGGCAAATTCCGGATCGTTCTCGTAAGCTTTGGAATATACCCCGGGGGTCATCACCCCAACGGCCTTGTGCCGGGACCAGACTTTTTCCAGCGCGTCTGAAATCTCGCCTACCGTGGCGCGTTTGCGCGTCGCTTCTACGCTCAAGGCCAGCAGATTGCCAGAACCGTTGGCGGCGGCCTCGGTGAGCGCGTCGAGAGTCGCCTGGGTGCTGGTTTCGTCGCGGTTCGCGCGAATTTCAGCTAGGCGTTTCAACTGGGCGGCGCGCACTTTACTGTTGTCCACCTCGAGAACCTCAAAATCGGGTGTTGTTTCCTCCGTGATGTATTTGTTAACACCGACGAGAACATCTTCTCCCCGTTCGATCCTCGCCTGGCGCCGCGCCGCAGCTTCCTCGATACGTTGTTTGGGCATGCCTGTTCTGACCGCCTCGGTCATCCCCCCGATCGCTTCCACCTCCGCAATCAGCTTGCGTGCCTCCACCACGATGGAATTGGTCAGGCTTTCCACGTAGTAGCTGCCACCCAGCGGATCCACCGTGCGAGTCACCTGGGATTCCTCTGCGATCAGGATCTGGGTGTTGCGTGCGATACGGGCTGAAAAAGGTGTGGGCAGGGCGATCGCCTCGTCGAAGGAATTGGTGTGCAGGCTTTGAGTACCGCCAAGTACAGCGGCGAGGGCTTCAATGGTGGTACGTACGACGTTGTTGTAGGGATCCTGTTCCTGCAGGGATACCCCCGAGGTCTGACAGTGAGTACGGAGCATCAACGAAGCAGGATTCTTAGGTTCGAACTGGCTCATGATTCCGCTCCAGAGAATTCTTGCCGCTCTGAGTTTGGCAATCTCCATGAAAAAATTCATGCCGATGCAGAAGAAAAACGAAAGTCGCGGGGCGAAGGCATCGATTTCCTGTCCTGCTGCTAACGCGGCACGCACGTACTCGAGCCCGTCGGCGAGCGTGAACGCAACCTCCTGGACAGCATTTGCCCCCGCTTCCTGCATGTGATAACCGGAAATGGAGATGGAGTTGAAACGCGGCATATGCTCGGCCGTGTAGCCGATGATATCGGCGACGATCCGCATACTGTTTTCCGGGGGATAGATATAGGTGTTGCGAACCATGAACTCTTTGAGAATGTCGTTCTGGATGGTTCCCGATAGCTTTTCGGGCGTGACTCCCTGTTCCTCGGCGGCGACGATGTACCCGGCCATCACCGGGAGTACGGCGCCGTTCATGGTCATGGATACCGACATCTCATCGAGCGGAATACCCTCGAAGAGGATTTTCATGTCCTCGACCGAATCGATGGCGACCCCGGCCATACCAACGTCACCTACTACGCGTGGGTGATCAGAATCAAAACCCCGATGAGTAGCGAGATCGAAAGCAACGGACAATCCTTTCTGGCCACCGGCAAGATTCTCACGATAGAAGGCGTTCGATTCCTCGGCGGTAGAAAAGCCCGCATACTGGCGGATTGTCCAGGGTCGATTGGTGTACATACTCGCGCGGGGTCCGCGCACGAAAGGATCGAACCCCGGCAGGGAATCGAGATGAGCGATGTTTTCCAGATCCTCCTGGGTATACAACGGTTTTATCTGAATTCCTTCGGGGCTCAGCCAGTTCAGGTCGTCCAGACGTTTACCGCGCAGCTCATCCGTGGCGAGGGCGCGCCAGTCAGCATACTGTTTTGGTGGTTTGGACATCGATGACCCTCGAAGCGTTGAGCTATGACCACCCTCGTAATTGAACAGAGTGGGAGGAGGATTATAGCAAGCTCGCTCAACCGGGGTCTCTTAAGCGGAATCGGCATCCAGCCTGATGAGTCGATCGGCTTGTTTCAGAGTTTCCCGGCGGTGGGCGACGACGATCCGGGTAATGGACAAGGTCCGGATGGCTGTCACGATCCGCGCCTCCGTTGCTGCGTCGAGGTGGCTGCTCGCCTCATCCAGAATCAGCACCCGGGGCTTCTGGTACAGGGCACGGGCGAGCAATACGCGCTGTTTCTGACCACCGGACAGCGCGGCACCCATATCCCCAACCAGGGTGTGATACTGCATGGGCATGAGCGCAATCTCGGCGCTGATGGCTGCCATCTGGGAACAGGCCACAACGAGTTGGTGGTCCGCTTCCGGATCAAAGAAGGTGATGTTGTCGAACAGGCTCCCGGCGAACAGTTGATCTTCCTGCATGACGGCCGAGACTTGTGATCGGTAGGATCTGATTGCGTGCTGCTGCAATGGTTTTCCGTCCACCAGTACCTCGCCGCGCGACGGTGACAACAGCCCCATGATGATTTTGATCAGTGTGGTTTTTCCGTAACCCGAAGGGGCCGTGATCGCTACATGTTCGCCCGCCTTGATGTGCAGGTTTATTCGCTTCAGCACAAATGGGTCGGTGTCTGCGTAGCGAAACCAGACATTGCGCAGCTCGATATCGCCTCGCAGTGGCTCGTCGGGATCAGTCTTCAATTGATCTGGTAGAACCTCTGCCTCGGTGTGTACTACATCGGCAAGACGGTCGAGGTGGATTGTCGCTAGACGAAACTGCGCTATCCGGTCGACCAGCGCACTCGAACGCTGGGTGAACTGGTTTTTATAGGCGAGGAACGCAAGCAGCATACCGACGGTAAAAGTGCCATCGAGAATAGCCAATGCACCGACCCAGATTACCGCGACATTCTGCAGGCCGAACAGCAACTGATTTCCCGCGGTAAGCCAGATATCGATTTTTCTTGTTTGGGCAGACGCGTTCAGGGCTTTCGCGTGCTGGGCCCCGAGCTTTGATTCCCGGTGACTTTCCCTGGCGAAGCTTTTGATGCTGAGAATGCCGCGTATCGATTCGAGGAAATAGCTTTCCTTGTTAGCTTCCGCCAGGAGCATCTCGTTGGATTTCAGCCGTAGTTGGGGTAGAAAAAGCGCGCGCAACAGGGCATAAACGATAAGCGAAACCGCCACTATCAGGGCGAGGACCTCGTTGTACAGCAGCATGACGGTGAGCGTGGTCGTTGCCATGAGGCCATCGATCAGTGCCGCGACCGCTTGGGTGCTGACGAGTTCCTGCACCGCTCGAAGCGAGCCGAATCTTGATTGAATATCTCCAATGTGACGCTTCTCGAAATAAGCGAGCGGTAATTGGAGAAGGTGACGGAAGAGGTCTCGAAACCAGGAATATTGCAATTGGGTACTGAGATAGAGCACAACCCAACCACGGGCAGCCGAGACGAGCGTATCGACGAACACAAGAACGGCGAATACGACGCCAATCAGTACCAACAGTTCTCGATCCCCTGAGAGCAATACCTCGTCGATGACGATCTGGGCGTAGAAAGGCGTGATCAGTGCAAATACCTGCAAGGCAAAGGAGAACAGGAGTAACTGCACCAAACCGCGGAACAGCCCCTGCCCACCGCGAAAAAACGCCAGGAGTTTGAGCCGCTCGGAGGCTTTTCGCGTTTCGAAAAGAGTCGTCGGGGAGAGTTCCAGAGCAATACCGGTAAACGATTGTGCGGCAAGATGGCGTGTTATCCGACGCCGGCCAACGGCGGGATCTACAATTTGCAGACCCTTGCTGGATACGCGCTCGAGTATGACAAAGTGATCCAGTTCCCAGTGCAGGATGCAAGGTAATTTAACTCGGTACAGTTCGCTCATCTCCACCTGCAAAGGACGGCTGAGGAGATTCAGCGCGTGAGCGATATCCATCAACTGCGCCAGGGTAACGCCCTTTATTGAGCTTTCATGACGTTGTCGAAGGTGGTGGATGTCGATATCCAGCCCATGGTACCGGGCGATCATGCATAGACATGCGAGCCCGCATTCTTGTGCCTCACTTTGCAATACAGGTTCGACACCACAGGTGCGGGACCAGTGCAGACCAAGAACGGAAGTAATCAGATTTTTGTCGTCGCGCTCAGTAACGGGTCAAATATCCATTCAATGATGCGGCGTTTGTCACGTAGTACATCCGCCTGTAGAGTCATACCCGCTCGCAGTGGCCGCGATTTTCCGTATGCCGTAATTGCCTGGCGAGGAAGTGCAACTCGTAATCGGTAGGTGGGAACGCGCGGCGCAATAGTGCTTGAGCCTTCGTTGAAATTGGCTACGGTCCGCGCAATTTCCGTCACCCGGCCGCGGTGCATGCCAAACTTCTGATGGGGAAACGCGTCGTAGCGAATCTGGACTTTTGCGTTTGGCTCCACGAATCCAATCGCAGCAGTGGGAACGTAGAGTTCTGCGTAATATTGGTTCACTTCGGGCAGCAGGGTCAAAGCGGGTTGGCCGGGGGTGAGTGTCTGCCCGACTCGAAGGTTGAGACCGCTTACCCGGCCTGCGATCGGCGCAACGATCGTGGTCGATTGTCGCGCCAGGGTTTCGGCTACGCGTTGACGCAGTTGCTGAAGTGTCACTTCCCGTTCCGCACGATGACGGCGTTCGATGAGCGGGAGTTGCCGTAGTTCCAGCTGCGCTCGACGCAAGGCGCCGTGCTCACGCAAACGTTCGCTCGCGAGGTGACTCAGTTGGAGTTCGACGTTGAGATAGTTTGCGCGGGCGGTTTCCTGCGCAGCAACTGGTCCGTGACCGAGATGTTGCGCACGAGCAAACCGATCGGAATTGGCCAGCGCGAGAGTTTTCTGCTCGGTCATGATGAGGTGTTGGTTTTCGATCCTCTCCAGTTGTGCCTGCGCCAGCTTGATGCGCTGTTCGAGCGCTCTTCGTTGATCAACCGTCTGTAGCGCGCTTTGCCGTATCTGTTCTTCAACACTTGAAGCTTCGTGGTCGAGTGCCGCGAGAATTTCGCTCTCGGTGGATTCTCCGGCACCGGTAAGCCGGGCGGTGTCCAGACGAATCAGCGGTTGCTGCCTTGTCACCGTTTCGCCTTCCGTTATGAGAATCTCCGCAACGACACCGGCAGTCCGGGTATGAACACGAACGTTGGCCTCGGTTGTTCGAATTACCCCACGGACAGTTTCTCTTGCTCGGTACTCGCCGATCACCAGAAACGTCACAGTGAGGGCGGCCAGCACAAAGGCGCCAATCGAGAGGGCACCGAATCCAAACGGCGTGACGACGAGTGGCGGCCCGAAAGGCATCTGCGTTTTCGCGCGAACCGCCTGCGGACGAAAAAGACGACTGATCACGGAGAAGATCGTATGACGCGCGCAGCAGTGAAACCGTAGCGGAAATCTGTCAGTCCTGTAGGAAGATTGAGGTTCGGCAGATGAGCAAGGTCGTTGGGCTGTCAGCCGAGCGTGTTCCTGGTAAGACTTCTAGGCATCATGTATTGACCTGTCCCATATTCAACGATCGTGGGTTACCGTGATTGTCGAGTACAACAACGTGGCAGAGCCACATTGAATAGGGACAGGTAATGAGAGAGTTTAGCGAACAAGTGT
>JACZXA010000084.1 GCA_022571865.1 Pseudomonadota bacterium | reverse complement strand
GCGAGGCTGCTCTCCAGCAGCCGCCACAGGCGCGGCATATGGTCGAGATAGCCGGGCTTGTCCTCGCGCCGCCACAGGCGGATGAAGTTGCCCAGGTTGCGGGTGACGCGCTGGGCGCCGAGCACCGCATAAGCCGTCATGAAATCATCACCATCGATCTCGGAGCGGCGGCTCAGATAGCGCGCGATCATGGCCTCGGCGAGGGCGGGCTCGGTGTCCTGGCGCGGGTTCTCGAGCAGCGACACCACATCGAAGGCGAGCGGCCCGATCATGGCGTCCTGAAAGTCGAGCAGGCCGACCCGGGCAAGGCCCCGGCGGTCGGGCAGCCACATCAGGTTGGGCGCGTGATAGTCATAGAGGACCAAACCCCGGGGGATCGCGTCGGCGAGCGGCAGGACCGCCCGCCAGGCGGCGAGGAAGCCCCGGCGCTGATCGTCGCTCGCCGCCGCGCCGGTGATTTCGGGGAGATACAAGTCCACCAGGATTTCGACTTGCCCAAGCAGGCGTTCCGTATCCAGGGCCACGATGGCGAGATCGTTCGGGGTCTCGTCATGGAGGTCGATGAGCAGGTCCGTGGCCTTGGGCGCCTTGGGCGAAGTTATGACGGGCGATTGCGTCGTCCCACTCTGCCCCCGAACGCCTTTACCGCT
Organism: Pseudomonadota bacterium; assembly: GCA_022571865.1. Lineage (GTDB taxonomy): Bacteria > Pseudomonadota > Gammaproteobacteria > Pseudomonadales > Azotimanducaceae > SMWK01. Next base: position 18,457 of record JACZXA010000084.1, on the reverse strand, counting down.
CGGCCCCGACAGCTGCACCGTGTACGCATTGGCACTCACATCGATTATCTGTCCTCGAAAGATGTCGGCCGTTCGCTTGATCTCTTCGCGCACCGCGCCTTCTGCCCGTATTTTCACCATCATCAGTTCGCGTTCCACATGGTCTGTTTCACTCAGATCTATGACCTTCACCACCTCAATGAGCTTGTAGAGGTGTTTCATGATCTGTTCGACCTTCCTGTCGTCACCTTCGGTGGTTATCGTCAGGCGGGAAAGCGTCTCGTCCTCCGTCGGAGCCACCGTCAGACTCTCGATGTTGTAGTTTCGCTGCGCGAACAAACCCACCACTCGTGAGAGTGCACCAGCTTCGTTCTCCAGTAACACGGCAATGATGTGACGCATTACATGTAGTCTCCCTGCTGGTTGGTGGTGATTTTGTTGAGGTACATGTCCCGCAACGACCCGCCCCTGATGGACATGGGATACACGTGCTCGTCCGGGTCCACCCAGACGTCGATGAAAACCAACTTGTTCTTAAACTTCGGACCGAACGCCTCGCGCATCACAGGTTCGAGGTCGGCGCCCTCGGTAACCTTGAATCCAACGTGGCCGAACGCCTCAACGAGCGTCTTGAAATCCGGCAGTGAGTCGCTGTAGGTACTCTGTGAATGACGTCCACCGTACTGCATGTCCTGCCACTGTTTCACCATACCAAGCGCCTGGTTGTTCAGGCAGACGATCTTTATTGGCAGGGCATACTGCAGACAAGTGGACAATTCCTGCATATTCATCATGAAACTACCTTCGCCCGTGACGCAGGCGACCACGGCGTTGGGGTGAGCGAACTGGACCCCCATCGCCGCCGGAAGACCGAAACCCATGGTGCCAAGCCCACCGGAGCTGATCCATCGCCTGGGTTTGGCAAACCGATAATACTGGGCGGCGAACATCTGATGTTGACCCACATCGCTGGTCACAAAGGCGTCACCTCCGGTAACTCGAAATAACGTCTGCACCGCGAGCTGTGGAAGTATCTGTTTATCCGCGACAGGTTTCAGATCGTGATCGAGACCATGTGCTTCGCGCCAGGCATGAATCTGTTGCCACCATTGCTTCAGTACTGCCGGGTCGGGTGCGTCTCGTTTTTGCAGTTCGACTTCCAGCGCCTTGCTCATATCGGTCATGACGCTCGCTGCCTGACCCACAATCGGAATGTCTGCTTTGATGATCTTGGAGATCGATGCCGGGTCTACATCGATATGAATCACCGTGGCGTTGGGGCAGAACTTTGCCGGATTATTCGTTACCCGATCGTCAAACCTCGCACCAACGGCGAGAATGGCATCAGCGTGATGCATTGCCATATTGGCCTCATAGGTGCCATGCATACCCAACATACCAACGAACTGCCGATCATCTCCCGGAAAACCGCCGAGACCCATCAGGGTATTGGTAACCGGAGCACCCAGCGCTTTCGCAAAACGGGTGAGTTGCTCGGCTGCATTACCGATCACCACCCCGCCTCCGGCGTATATTATCGGTCGGCGGGCATCGAGCAGTGCAACGACCGCTTTGCGAATCTGCCTACCGTTACCACGAACGGCAGGGTTGTATGAGCGCATCGACACTTTCTTGGAATACGAATAGGGTGCCGTGACATCAGGGTCGGTGAGATCTTTAGGTACATCCACCACCACGGGACCCGGTCGACCCGTCGTTGCGATGTGGAACGCCTTGCTGATGACGTCCGGAATTTCCCTGCAATCTCGAATCAGGAAGCTGTGTTTCACCACCGGTCGGGATATCCCAACCATATCGGTTTCCTGGAAGGCGTCAGTACCAATTACCCCCGATGGCACCTGTCCAGAGATGACGACTATGGGTACGGAATCCATATAGGCTGTGGCTATACCCGTAATGGCGTTGGTTGCACCCGGGCCTGAAGTCACCAGCACAACACCCGGCTTGCCTGTTGAGCGCGCATATGCATCCGCCATGTGAGTAGCCGCTTGTTCGTGGCGCACCAGAATATGTTCCACCTTCTGCTGTCTGAATATGGCGTCATAAATATGCAAGGCCGCGCCACCCGGGTAGCCAAATATGCAGGTGACCCCCGCATCCTGCAGCGCACGAATCAGCATGTCTCCGCCTGACAACGTTTCAGACAGGTTCGATTCTTCCGGTTTCAAGCCATAACCTCCCCATAACCGTTTGATTTTCTGGCAGTTTGGTGCGCAAAAAGCAAAGAAAAAGCAAAAGAGCCGGGTATTCTTGTGGTTCACCCCCGGCATGTCAACGAAACTGAGATGCAGGTCCCAAAACCGACATGCACCGATCATAGGCACCCGACGGAAGGACAGTTACAATGGGTTCCCAATATTCCCAAACACAATGAGAACGTTGATGAGCACCCTCCCGAAGGTAGGCAAACTGGCACTACTCGCCCTCTGGATACCCATGCTCATGGGCGCTGATGTGGTGTATCGCTGGGTCGATGAGGGTGGGGTCGTGAACTTCACCCAACAGCTTCCGCGGGGGGTCGAAGCTCAAGAGATCATTACCCGGGACGGCGCACCCACCGTCGTGCGGGAGGTAAGGATAGTAACCGAAAATACCGAACGCAACCGGCCCTCTCTGTCCGACCAGCAGCGGGCCATGCTGGAGGAACTGAGAGCCGCCGAACTGATTCGCCAGCAAGAAGTAACCAAGATCCGTAAAGCGAATTGCCAGCAGTCTCGGGAGGTCCTCTCAAACCTCTCCCTGACTTCACGCATTCGGGTCCGCGACGCCAACGGCGCTGAACGAGTCATGGGGGAAGACGAACGGCAACGCCGCATCGAAGAAGCACAGCAAGGCATCGTGATAAATTGCAACGCATCTTCTTAGGCGACTTCTGAGACTCTTCTCAGCCGTCTTCTCAGGCCGTCCTTAGCCCCCCTGAACGCGTCCTGGTAAGCGCCACCGAATTCCCGCTCGTACCCCCGCCTGGCTAGTCCCGACAGCCCTGATGGGCCCCGTTAGGGTAACAACCACACCAGCGTAGCCATCCGACCGGTGGTTCCATCGCGGCGGTAGGAATAAAACCGTTTGTCACCATAGGTGCAGCAGTCTGAAACCGCGGCAACCCCGCCAAGTCCACATCCCTTCAATATCGACACAGCCAGTGCCTCCATGTCGAACAGATACTTACCCGGTGCAATACTCGGACGCATGACCTGTGTCTGCAAATCGGCCGCAAGTCCAAGAGTTGCAACCGCCTGAGCGACATCTTCACCAACTTCGTAAACCGCCCCACCAATGCCTGGACCAATCCAGCCCGAAAGGCAGCTGCTTTCCGTCGGCATCTGCTCCACCAGGTTCTGCAAAACCCCGGTCACCAACCCACGCCATCCCGCGTGCGCAATACCCACCATTGTTCCAGACTCCTCGCAGACGACCACCGGCAGACAATCGGCCGTCAACACGGCCAATCCGATTCCGGGGCTGTTTGTCCACGCGCCATCGGCTTCAGGAACCTTCCTCGCACTCGCCATGGAGGCTCGAACGATGTGGCTGCCGTGAACCTGCTCAAGCCACTGAATGCGCTCGCAGTCGATAGTGTCGAGCAAGCTGACCCGGTTGGCCCGGACCGCCTCCGGCTCATCACCCACGTGTTCCGCGAGGTTGAAGTGAGCATATCGGCCAGCACTCAAACCCCCGGTGCAGGTGGTCGTCGCGACCTGAATACGGGGCGAAAGCTTCCATGTGGGGCGAATCCAGTCAGTTTTCATGAAGGGTTCGATCGGTTCGCAGCGCCTGAAGCAGAGTCCGAAAGTCCTCAGGGGGCTCGGCGCGCAGTTCCATGGTTCGATTTGTCGTGGGATGGGTGAGGCATAAACGTTCCGCATGCAACGCCTGGCGATTAAAACCACGTAACACCTCCAGGAAGTCGATCGATGCACCGGGCGGAACGATCGATCGTGCGCCATACCGTCCATCGCCGACCAGGGGGTGTCCCAGGTAACTCAGATGAACGCGTATCTGATGGGTACGGCCCGTTTCCAACTCGGCCCGGATCAAAGTGTGTGCGCGAAAGCGGTCGCGAACCCGCACCCGGGTCAACGCTTCTTTGCCATCCGGGCGCACCTTTTGTCGCAGCCTTTGCCGGGGGTCGCGACCAATGGGTTGATCTATGTCCTGACCGGAAACCATCACACCTTCGGTAATCGCACAATAGCGACGGGAAATATCGTGGTTCTGCAGCGCTTTGGTAAGCGCGTTGTGTGCTTTGAGGCTGCCGGCCACCAGGAGTAACCCGCTGGTGTCTTTGTCCAACCGATGCACGATACCGGCTCGCGGCAGAAGGTTCAGCGATTCCCGATAGCCCAGCAGACCGTTTATGAGCGTACCACTCGGATTGCCTGCTCCCGGATGCACCACGATTCCTGCCGGTTTGTCGATAACAAGCAGGTCCGGGTCTTCATAAATCACCCGAAAGGGGACCTGTTCGGCCCCCTGCCAATCTTCGCCTGGGGAGAGTTCCGCTTCGAGTACCAGGTTCTCACCGCCTTTCAGCTTGCTTTTTGGCTTGACCTGGTCGCCATCAACAGTGAGATCGCCGCACCGAATCCAGCGGCTCAGATTGGCTCTGGAGAACTCGTCAAACAGATCCGCCGCCGCCCTGTCCACTCGCTGACCCGCATAAATTGCAGGCACTCGTGCCTGTCGGCTGATTTTCTGCTTAGCTTCTGTCATGAGATACGACTTGAAATATTGGTATGCCACCCCTAAGGTCCGCCACTTCTACTGTCGGGCAGGGTTTGCAGCGGTTTTTTGGTACGATCTGCACTTGGGTTCTGAAGTCTGCTCGACTGCGTCCGGTTGCAACCGTACGCTAAACGGCTAAATTAGCGAATCTTTTATGGGCTACGTTTTATGACATCCGCGCTTATTGCTCCTGCTTTCATTACCCCCTCGCTGGTGGGACGGGAGGACGGCCCCTATCTGAAGATAACCGCGGCGATCTGCCTCATCGCGTTGTCGTTCTCTTTCGGCGGCTGTTCGTGGATGCCATTTTTTGGCGACGACGAAATAGACGAAGAAATCAAAACTACCGAAAGTCTTCTGTACCGCAACACCCAACACAGTCTGCGTATCGGTAATTACGAGCAGGCCATTCAGGGTCTCGAGCAGCTCGAAGCACGGTTTCCATTCGGGCGTTATGCCGAGCAAGCACAACTCGAGCTCATTTTTGCCCGTTACATGTCTTTCGATCACGAAGATGCCCGTACCGCGGCCGACCGTTTCGTCCGTCTACACCCCCAACACACCCACATCGACTATGCCTATTATTTAAAAGGCCTCGCTGCCTACAACAAAAACCAGGGGCTGATGGACCGGCTTTTTTCCTCAGACAAGTCCAAGCGGGACATTACTTCTATACGCGATGCGTATGCCGATTTTGCCGAGCTCCTCGAGCGATACCCGGATAGTCAGTATGTGCCCGATGCAAAACAACGAATGATTTACCTGCGCAACCTGTTGGCCGACAGCGAACTGCACGTGGCCGACTACTATATGCGCCGTGGCGCCTATCTGGCAGCGAGCAACCGTGCCCGATACGTTGTAGAGAACTACTCGAAATCAATGGCAGTACCGGATGCGCTGGCGATCATGGTTGAAGCCAACTGGAAACTCGGGTTGCCCGACGCCGCAAACGATACGCTCAGGGTTCTGGCGGTCAATTATCCGAGCTATCCGGCCTTCGATGCGGACGGCAACCTGGTGCTGGACAGGGCCATACGAAATCGCGACCGAAGTTGGATGAACGTAATGACACTGGGTCTTCTCGACCGACCCGAAGTTCCCCCGCCCCTCAAGATTCAGCATCCCGAAGGTTTTGTTCCCCCCGAACCCAGAGCTCAGCCCGTAGAAGTAAAGAAAAAAAGCTGGTTCAGTTGGCTCCCTTTCATCGGTTGAGGCGGCACATGGTTCATTGGTTAGTGCCCCAATAACCTGTTCTGGAGCATTGACGCTGTTGAGCAATTCATGACCACCTCAAATGCTGACATCATTCAGGAGGTCGAGGGTCGGCGATTCGAGCTGAGCCACGGGTTGCTCAAGGTCTATAACTACTACCGGGTGCTCGTTGGCCTTGCCCTGCTATCCGTCTTCCTGCAAACACTGATTGGTACCCGCCTCGGTACCTTGATGCCGGAGCTCTTCGCGACGGTGGTGTTTGGCTACATCTTTCTCAATCTTGCCAGTGCCGTGATCGTACAGTTCTTACCCCGGCGCTTCTTCGCGGTCCAGTACATCAGCATCGCACTGGTGGCTTTCGATATCCTCGCGCTCACCTGGATGATGTATCTAAGCGGTGGGGTCGGCTCCGGCTTGGGCGTGCTTATTCTCGTCGGTGTGGCGGCAGGAGCAATTATCGTCACCGGTCGCGTCAGCAGGCTGCTCCCGGCCCTTGCCACCATCGCTGTGCTGTATGAAGAATTTTACCTGTCGCTGTCTACCCCGCAGCTACATGACGACTACTTTCAAGCCGGCGTGCTGGGCATTCTCTATTTTGCCTTTTTCCTGGTGATTCAGAACCTGTCGGGTCGCATTCGGCAAAGAGATATTCGAGCCCTCACCCAGGCCGCGGAGTTGTCAGACCTCGAGCGGGTCAATCGGCAGATCATTCACCGCATGCGCACGGGAATCGTTCTGGTGGATCATGACAATGCGGTGCGTATGGTAAATCAGTCGGCTCTTGCATTGATTGGTCAGGTGCAGGAACACGAACTCGAAATGCTTCCGGAAACCCTGACCAATCACCTCAATGCCTGGAGGCAGGACGTCTATCTGCGGGCACCACCCTTTCAGATTGGACCGGGTACTCCCCAGATACGCGTCAGCTTCTCGGCGGTGCGCAGCGACAGTCCGACCGGCGACGTCACCATCTTCATCGAGGACACCGGGGAGATTCAACAACAGGCGCAGCAACTCAAACTAGCCGCACTCGGCCGATTATCCGCAAGCATCGCCCACGAAATACGCAACCCGTTAGGAGCAATCAGCCACGCAGCTCAGCTCCTGAGCGAATCGACCAACCTGGATAAAGGTGATGCGCGACTGACCGATATCATTCACTCGCACTGCAAGCGGATGAACAACGTCATAGAAAACGTTTTGGAAATGCCACGGCGCACCAGGCCGAAACCCGTGAGGTTGAGCCTGGCGGATTATCTCGATGAGTTCACCCGGGGCTTCAAGGAATCCATGACCGATGTGATCATCGAAGTGAACGTTGATCCCAAGGATACTGAAGTACGCATCGACAAGGGCCAGCTCGGGCAGGTGCTGACCAACCTGGTTGGCAACGGTATTAGATACAGCGAAGCCCACAACGACGAACCTTACATACATCTTCAGGGTGGCATCGACCCGAGAACCGATCGCCCCTTCCTCAACGTCATCGATCGCGGCCCGGGAGTTCCGGAAGATCAGGTTGTCAATCTGTTCGAACCCTTTTTCACTACAACACAATCGGGGACCGGTCTGGGTTTGTATATCTCACGCGAGCTTTGTGAGGCAAATCAGGCTCGACTGACTTATTACCCACACGATGGCGGCGGGAGTTGTTTTCGCATCACCTTTACTCACCCCGACCGGATCACAGGATAGGAAAACGTATGACCGGGAAGCGAGCGCTCATAGTCGACGACGAACCCGACATCCGCGAGTTGCTGGAGATTACCCTCGGCCGCATGAATATCGAGACGGCTGCCGCACACGATCTTGCCTCGGCTCGTAAACGCCTCGAGGAAGAAGAGTTCGACCTGTGCCTGACAGACATGCATCTGCCTGATGGTAACGGTATTGAGTTGGTAAAGCTGATCGCCGAGAAGCGTCCCGGCCTGCCGGTTGCCGTCATTACCGCCTATGGCAGCATGGACACGGCCATCAGCGCCTTGAAAGCCGGTGCGTTCGATTTCGTTCAGAAACCAGTGGATCTGGATCAACTGCGCGCCCTTGTTGAAACCGCGCTGAAGATTACCCCGCTCGGGGAATCTCCAACGACCTCCACCACAGGTCTGACCGGTACCTCCCCCACCATGATCCGACTGCGCGAGCAAATTGCCAAACTTGCGAGAAGCCAGGCGCCCATATACATCAGTGGCGAATCCGGTTCGGGCAAAGAGGTAGCAGCTCGACTCATACACGAGCAGGGGCCCCGCAGCGATAAACCCTTTGTGCCGGTAAACTGTGGGGCAATACCCAGCGAACTGATGGAAAGCGAATTTTTCGGTCACATCAAAGGCAGCTTCACCGGTGCGGTAGCGGATAGCGAAGGGCTGTTTCAGGCGGCGGAAGGAGGAACGTTGTTTCTCGACGAAGTCGCCGATTTGCCGCTGTCCATGCAGGTGAAATTGTTGCGCGCCATCCAGGAAAAGGCGGTACGCGCCGTCGGTGCAGCAAAGGAAGCCGCCATCAATGTACGAATTCTGTCCGCAACCCACAAAGATCTGGCGAACGAGGTGCACCAAGGCGGATTTCGCCAGGATCTGTACTACCGGTTGAACGTCATCGAACTCAACATGCCCAGCTTGCGCGAACGTGCCGACGACATTCCGGAACTGACCGAACAAATCCTCCAGAAACTCTGCAACGAATACGAAGCCAGTGTGCCGGAGATCAGCGACGAAGCGATGCACGCGCTGCAACGTTACGATTTCCCCGGCAACGTTCGCGAACTCGAGAATATCCTGGAACGCGCATTCACTCTATGCGAAGACGAGCGCATACAATCGTCCGATCTGCACCTCGGCGGCGGTCAAGCGGTCACACTCGATAGTGTCAACAAAGAGATTCTCAGCACCCCTTCCGCACACACCCCCGTCGCCGGCGTCGCACTGGCACCGGGTCAGTCGCTGGAAGACTACCTCGAAGACATCGAACGACAACTCATCACCGATGCGCTGGACGCCACTCGCTGGAACAAAACCGCTGCAGCCAAACAGCTTGGCATCACGTTTCGGGCCCTGCGTTACCGACTGAAGAAACTGGAACTCGAATAGAGCCAACTCCTTAAAATTCTGGAGCCCAATCCGCAGATCAATTCGCACACGCTCGTGCGAGTACTCCGCTACCGCTTACGCGAATCATCGGATCTGATAGCTCGCTGTGCGAGATGGTGGATTTTCTCTGGTCGAGTTGCTCGTCGGGCTGACGCTGGTATCGGTGTTGACCAGCTTGTGTATTCCTGCGTTCACTCATCTTGCCGCCAGCCAACGTTCGACTTCCCGGGTAAACCAGATGATTGGTGCGGTTCAACTCGCACGGCAAGCCGCGATCTCGCTGAATACCACAACGACCCTGTGCCCCTCCCGGAACAGCGTCTGCCTTGGACGTAATCAATGGCATCTCGGGGCCATGATTTTTACCGACCGTAACCTAAATGGCACACTGGATGACAACGAAACCCTGGTGGGTAGGTTACCCCGGCTCCGACCAGGGGAGAGAATTTACTGGCGCTCGTTTCGCAACAGGACCTTCCTTCGATTCGAGGCGACCGGCCTTACCGATTGGCAGAACGGTCACTTTCTCTACTGCCCACCCGACGGAGACCCTCGTTACGCGAGGAGCGTCATTCTGAATGCTCAGGGGCGGGCCAGGCTGGCGCCGGACAGCGACGCAGATGGCGTGGCAGAGGACGCCCGCGGGCGACCTCTGCAATGCCCGTAACTATCGTTGCGACGGGGCCTTTAAGTCTCTTCGATGTGCGCGTTATCCGGCAGTTGCTCGATATCGAAAATGACCAGATTCGAAGGCGAATGACGGTGATATTCAAACACCACTTTCATGCCTGGCTGTAACATGCTGAAGGCACCGTAGCTGCCTTGAATCTCAACGTTGGCATCAATCGCAACGTGAAATCGCACGCCATCGATCACCAGGGTGTTGGCATCGAGTTCAACCTCGTGAATGATCCCCTGAGCTTCCACCACAGGAGCCTCGGCCGCCGAAACCATATTTGCGTATGCCGATACCAGCACCACCGCCAACGCCATCTGCAAAATCTTCTTGAACTTCATCGAATATCTCCTAGTTGGCCTCGCTCAACTCTCGCCAGGACAACCGGCCAGTCTTGCTAGCAAGCGGACCGGCGATGCGCAAGGTAATCTGATCATCGCCACCACTCAAGAACAGGAAGTCGTCGCTACCCGAGCCAACCAGCATGGACGGGTCAACCAACGTACCGTCCAGATCATCTGTGTCGAACAGGATACCGGACGCGTACTGTTCACCGTTGTAGGTGATCATGTCCGCGTCATCCACATAGCCATCGTTGTTGATGTCGAGGATTGCCCGCAGCGGGTTGCCACCCGTCAACATATTGATCGGCTGGGTGGCTCCCGGGGGCGCACGGAAACAAGTGTTGGCATCGCGCGGAATTATCGTGGTAATCAAGAGCGTGTCACCGCGCGCGATAAACCGACGAATAGCCCTCTCGCCCGGGAATTGCGGGTCAGGCGGCGCTTGACCGTTGGTATCCGTATTTGGATTGCCTGACTGGGTGGTTGTTGCCCGCACCATGTCCAGATCGATGTACCAACCGTAGACACCGGCAGTACCGCTGTTGTCATCGGGGACGTAGGATACGTCGTTAGCCGTCACGATGCGCTGACGTTCAAACAGAGAATTGGTTTCATCAACAATATTGATGATTCTCTGTTCCACCAGCCGCGTACTCTTGGCATCGCTGCGGGCGGTCGCCGGGTTTACTTCACCACGGTCCCAGATGCCGTAGACCGACTGAATGTCGGTGCTTATCCCGTCTTCATCGGTGACATAACTACCGGTGCCGAAGACGATGATGAAGCCCGAGCCGTTCGGATGCTTGAAAACGAACGGCTTCGTCGTGATGGGTTGACGCGTTGCCAAGGTCTCGCCGTAGGTTGCCTGGAAGATTTTCGTAACGCTCCAGTTGTTCGGATTCGAGTCTGAGATGTCGAACCGGTACAGGTTGCCGAAAAGATCGCCAGCAAAAGCGAGATCCCCTGTGCCGTTTGAATCTTCGTCGATGACGGCCGGCGTGCTCAACGCGTTAGGCAAGCCCGCCAACGGATCGGGAACCGCTTTCACGCCCTCTCCGGTATCGAGCTTGATGATGTCGCTGGCCGTCCAACCGTCCATGCCGGCATCGATATCAAGAATGAAGAGTTTGGCGATACCTGCAGAGCTGTTATAGCCGTTGCCGAAGATCGCCATCCACTTTTTCTCGCCACCACTGCCCGTCACGTTGGTCATCACCAACTGCGGTCGGCTGAAGGCATAACCGAGGTCCTTGACGGGGTCTCCGAGGAGGTCGACCAGTGGGTTGCCACCGCCGTCTACCAGCGGATCCCCACTGGCATCTACAGGATAAGTGTCGTCCTCGTCCGTAAATTCCCACAACACGGTATCGGTCGCGTTCAACTGGGACGAGAAGTCGCCATCCGGATCGGTGACGTTCAGGAGGAAGTAGCCTTTACCACCGCCGCCCAGGCCGCCCATCAGGACGGTGTTCCACGACGGGGTTGCCACCGAATTGCTGGAGCGCATGAACACGTCTTCCACGGTCGGAGTCAGGTCGACGAAAAACCGGTGTGCATACACGAGAGACGTCAACTGGTCCAGATCGTTGGCAAATCGTTGGCTTGAATCGATAATCTTGTTCGGAACGTAGGCGAACACCTCGTTGCCCGTGCCAACATGGTCAGCATCGTCACCTGCATCAAACGCATGCAACATGCCATCGTTGGCCGCAACATAGACGATCCGCTGGCGACCGGATTTATCGTTCGCAAACGCAGAGTAAAGATCACCCGAATCAACAGGGTATGGCAGTTGATCTCGGCGAAACGCTCTCGGCGGCCCAACAAACTGCGGCGCGGAGTGAACGATATCACCCAGCAATCCTTCCACATCCTCGCGTGCGCGAAGAATGCCGTTCGGTTCTTCCTCGGTACGTAATCCGCGTAACCACTGGACCTGATCGAAATCCAACATTGCCGCCTGATCGGCATTCAGATCCGCAAATTCAAACTCGATACCGTCACGGGTCAGGTTGTCCCAGGTAACGATGTTACGGTTACTCGGGCTGATATTGTCCATCTGTATCGAAGCCCGCCATAGCGGATTGGCATGATCCACGGTGCCGTTGGTGGCGTCGACCGACAGCGCGCGCAGGTCGCCCGAGTGGAACTTCAGGTTGAAGAATCCACGGTACTCCACGGTTTCTACACGTAGCGCCGTCGAGCTGAACGCGACAGCGGATACCGAAACCGATCCGTCCGAGAACTCTTCGAAGGCAACCTCGAACGCCTGGGAGAGGAGCACGGGGTTGTTTGCCTGCAGGAACTCACCACGCCCGTTGACGGCGGCATGCAACATATCGTCGACCTTCTCCAAGCCCTGGTTGAACGGGTTTCCCCAGGCAAAAGGTTGGGTGTAGTCCAGAGGCAGATCGCTGAATTGGATGTTGCTATCGAGGCCGAATCCAATCGTATAGGTTTTCATGTGCTGGTGCATGACTTCGCCATCATTCTCGAACGCCGACACAGGCGCCCAATCCTGGTCACGCTGGGTCGTAGGTACACCGTTTTCCAGGCTATGCAGATCCCGCTCGTAGTAGTACATGGCGATATCTGCAAGGGTCGCGGTCACGGTGTCTTCGAACATACCGCCGTCAAACGCCGACGGGCTCGGATCCGGGCCTGCGGTATCGTTGTCCTGGTTCGCCGCACCCACACCGCTGAAGGTCTGGTTCCAGGTTCCGTCCGAGAACAGCAACGTGAAGTTGTTTTGACATTGCCCTTCAGGGGACGCCAATACCGGACAGGCAGGATCACCCGGACTACTGTCGCTCGTGCTGCCAAACGCATCACCGGAGACACACTCGAAGTGGCGGCCAGCCTTATCAAGCGCTGAGCGCAATGGGGTTCTACCGAAGGATCGGATCTTATAAACCTGATCCATCATATCTTTCTTATGACCTACCCGATAAGAGGCGTTGAGTGAGTCAATGCGCACGCGCTCGTTGGCGTCGTTGAGAACCGCGTAACCCATACGGATGTTCGATGCGCTCGAGACCGAGCGGCCTAGCGCCGCTTTAGCCGTGTATTCACGACTTCGGTAGTAGCTGAACCAGTTGGCGAAATTCCGAATTTCCTGCCCATAAGTACAGGTGAACGGATCGTCGTCCGCGACCGCACAATCAGACCGATCGGCTCCGCCGGTATAAGTTCCACCGCTACGTATCTCAACCTTGGTGTGCGGATCGTTCCAGACAGGTACGCCGGTCGCAGACGTCGTGTAGTAATACGGGAGGTAAATGTTGCTGTTGGTAATCGTTTTTCGATACTGGGTTATAGCCGGTACACGACGAGAGGTGTAGGTCAGCGGCGCAGTCAGGTCAATGGTCTGCACACTGACATCGAACGGATCCAGGGGTGCCGCAGTTTCATCAACGTCAGCAAATTCCAGACCATTGCGGTCCAGGCCGATCCACGGCCAGTAGCGGATCTCGGGGTTGTAGTAGATCGTGCTGTACGCCGACGAGCGTGCCCGCCAGACCCCGTAATCATTGCCGTCAAAATCGGAATCCGCGTCCAGGGTTTCTTCCGTCGGCACGTTGCGGTTGCCGGTGTAGAGATTGGTCGCAAACTGATTGACGTAGCGGTAGTAGTTCGTATAACTCGATACCCCATTATTTTTCGTGTTTGAGTTCGATATATAAAACTGACCTTCGTTCTCGGGCGTCATCAAAGACCAGTCCATCGAACCTGAGTCATCCATCATGATGAGCACGTTCGCTTCCGCTGCTACGGCATCCTCCAATGGCACATCGGCAAGGTTGAAACCAAATTCCACTTCTCCGGGCGGCGCGACCGCGACCGCTGCTTCCTCCGGGTCAATGTTGATCGTCACCGTAATGACCGGCGAGCTCAGACCATCGTTATTGTCGAAGTAGACGATCTCGAAGGTATCCGTTTCCTCGCCGGGGTTGTTACCGTAGGTGGGCTCCGGAATGTACATGAACGACCCACTCGCATCGAGGACAAAACCGTTAGGCGTGACCGCGTGGGTAGGTTCTGACTCCAGACGCACCTCGAGTGGGTCACCATCGTCGTCGTAGGCAAACGTCAGCAGCCCGCCTGCCGCCAATATGTTCAGGAAACTGCCTTGCAGCACGGTATATTCCGGGTCGGAGATGGACCGCGGGGCATCAGCCTGCGCTATCACCGTCACTGTGACCTCAGCCGTGGAGGTGTCCCCGTCTTGGTCCTGAATCGTGTAAAAGAATCTATCGGTACCGAAATAGTTCTCCTTCGGCGTATAAGTGATCATGCCGCCGACAATCGCCAGGGTCCCGTTGGGTTCGGTAACCTCAATACCCGCTCCGTCCACGATCGTAGTCGGGCCGGATTCGGAGACCTCGGTATAGGTCGAACCGGACACGGGATCCACCCAGGTGCGGCCAACGTTAATGATCAGCGTCGGTTCCTCGCCCAGATCGTCGTTAGCCAACACATCGATAGTCAGCGCCGGGTCATCTTCATTCATGCTCACGCTTTCGTCGGCGGCAACCGGGGCAACCTCTGTCACATTTACGGTGAACGCGTCACTGGCGGTCAGACCCGCCGAATCGGTGGCCTCGACAACGAGGTTGGCAGTGCCAAACTGATTGTCGCCATAGTCGAGTACCAGGGACGCAGCACCCGCACCCCCGGTTATCGAAATCAACGCGAATAGAGTTGGATTGTCGTTACTGATGATTACGAACGTGAGGACATCGCCATTGGTGGCGATATCCGGGTCGTCAAACACATCGTAAAGGTCGATTACCGTATCGACCGAATCCTCGAGCACCTCAATTACCCCGATGGGGTTTTGCACGAACGGTGGGTCGTCAACTGGCGTAACATCGACCACAAAACTATCCGAGACACCTGCCCCGGCGCTGTCCTGCACCAGTATTTCCACGGTACTACTGCCGTTCTGCTCGGCGCCAAACGTCAGGAGCACGCTGGTTCCGCTGATGGATGCAGCGGTGATCAGAGTCGGGTTGCCAATTGCAAGCACGCTGAAGTTTTGCGTATCTCCCTCGTTGGCGAGATCAACGTCATCAAAAACACCGGCAAAGCTCACGCTCAGAACGCCGCCGTCTTCCGGGTGAACCTGATCCGGAATGTTGCCGACCAGGATCGGCGGATCGTTTGACGGGGTGACGGTAATCGTGAAACTCGTCTGTATGGAAAGACCTGTCGAGTCCGTCGCCGTCACCGTGATCCCCGCATCACCGTTTCCGTTCGGGGCAACAGCAAAAGTCAAATCACCGTTGAGGCTCGCCAATGAATTGGTTGACGTCATCAGCGCCGGATTGGCGCTAACCGCGGTAACCGTATGACTGTCAGACGGAAGGTCTGCGTCGTCGAATACACCATTGATCGATACGGAGACGCTGCCGGTATCTTCAGGCACGGTGGTATCCGGGATGCTCCCGGCCGTCGGTGGATCGTCAACCGGCGTAACGGTAACGGTGAAGCTCGCTTGAACCGAGAAACCGGCAAAATCGGTGGCTGTCACAGTGATACCCGCCGTTCCGCTGGCATCCGGGGTCACGTCAAAGGTCAAACTCCCGGCAAGGCTTGCCAACGAATTTGTGGAAAACACCAGTGCCGGGTTGTCACTGACCGCGGTGACCGTATGGGAATCGCCTTCGTTAGCCAGGTCCACGTCATCGAACACACCACCGATCGAGACAGATACGGTGACGGTATCTTCAGGAACACTCGTATCAGCGATGGCTCCCGTCGTCGGAGCATCATTCACGGGGGTAAGCGTGAAGCTGACGGTAAAGGTGGTAGAAGCACCCCAAGTGTCTGTCGCGATGAACACGAACTGTTGCGTACCGTTGGCATCGGGAATCGGCGTCATCGTAACGGTGCCGCTGCTCAGATCTCCTGCTGTGAGGATCAGATCGCCGGTAACGGGACCAGGCGAGAGCGTCAGCGGGTCTCCATCAGGGTCGGTGAATATTCCTGGGTCCAGGTCGGCAGTTATTGGAACAGGATCATCCTCGATAAAGACCGGAGCCTGCGTTGTTGGACTAGCCACCGGCGCCGCGTTGTCTACGACAGTGACTGTTATGGCGTCAGTGATCTGGGGACCGGTATCCCCCGTAGCCCCAATGACGATGGCGGCCGTTCCAGCCGAAACAGGCGTCAACACCAAGGTGTCACCGCTGCTTTCGAAGTTCGTAGAGACTACGGATGAATCAGTGTTGCTTACCACAGTGAAAGTGAGGTCCGATCCAAGGCTATCCGAGAAAACCGAGAGCAGGTCGATTTCGGTATCCGGGGATGGCGCAGGCAACCCCACGTTGGCGGTGAAATCTACAAACGGGTTGTCGAGCTGCGCGTTTGCCCATGAGCCGGGAGCAAATCCACAAACAAGCAGCACGAACGCCGCTATCATTCCCTTGTTATGACGATTACTGCGATACATCTTTAAAATCTCCTGCGCGAAACTACCTTGCGCAACTACTAGGTCAAAATACCAATCCAAAATGGCTCTGCAACATCACCCGTGCGTTGACAGATCCGCCGACGCCGCGGGCAGTGATGCGAAAAACCTCAATACGGTCGAACAACGCGTTATAGGAGCTACCCAACAGTTGGGAGTTCTCCTCACGCTGCACGGTGGCGAGCCACTCGACGATGAAACGAGGTTGCTCGGCCACTTCAATCATGTCTGCACTCACCTGCACACTTTGCGCGCTGCCCGGGTTCCAGATGTTTCCCTTCCAGCGCTCTTCGGCGTTGAAAGGGGCCGTGGTCCACATGCCATTGGCTCCGCCGTCGGTGAACAAGGCGGTGGAGTTCACGTTGTTGAGAAGAAATCTTTCAGCTTCACGCAGTGCCGACTCGGCAGCTTGAAAAGCTATCAGGCGATCGTGAGTGTTCCGTGCCATGCGTTCTTCGAGGCTCGTCGTCTGAACAGCGGAAACCCCGGCGATGGTCAACACGAGCAACATGACAAGGCTGATGAATAACGCGACACCCGCTTGCGTCGAAATCTTTCTAGGTAACTCGATCATGCTGTCCTCAACTATTGCGAATGCTCACGGTCTGGCTGAACGTACGCGTCGCCACATTCCCATCGTCGGTTACCGCATTGACGGTACTTGCCGTGATGGTTACCCGGATGGACCGTACGACGTCGGTGGGATTCAACGCGTGGACATTCAGGTACCGGTTGGGTGCCCGGATATTGTCATTCGGCGTCGTGTCGACACCAAACAGCACTTGAAGATCACGCACCCCTTCTATGAGTTCCACCGGGGCATTGACGCCCGAACGACGCCACAACGCACGTGGGGTATCCCCCCGATTGTTGATGCCGGCTCCGTTGGCGATGAAATAGATTTCGGTAATGATTCGACCCACACTGCTGCCTTGCCCGTTAACCGTGGTGCCATACGGAATTCCCTCTTCGGACAGTCCCGCTCCGATGGCATTTTCAAAAACTCCCGTACCCGTTCCTCGGGTGAGGGTTGTTTCCCCGCCGGCCGAAACGACACCGGTCACACGAAACAGCGCCGCCTGCTCGCAGTTGTTGATCACGGCAAAATCATTCACCTGGAAGGTGACGTTCGGGTCATCCAGTACCACCGGGTTGTCACCTGGTTGAATCAGCTGCGCGATGCGGTTCCCCGGGATTTCTACCCGTCGAAACACCAGAATATCGGTATTGGGGATGACCTCGGTGAGATCGATACCCGTTCCGTTGACGAACGTGTTGATCGAACCACCACCCGTTTGCCGCGGCAGGTTCGTCAACGTCGGTGTCCAATCGTTGATGCCTGTGGCCGTTCCATTGCCCGTGTAGTTGAAAGCCTGAACCGGCGTGGAGATGTCGAACTCGAAGAGCTGATTCCCTCCATTCAAGGTGTTATAGATCCTGTCGTCCTCCGGATCACAACCAAAATAACCGGCGGTTCGGGCCGAACGGCCGATGAAGTCGAGCGCGTATCGAGCACTTTCCTGCAGCCGGGATTGACCATTGAGCAATGTGTAGGTCTGGTTGTTACCCACAAACAGTTGCACGATACCGGCGGTGACTAATACGCCGAGACCCAGGGCTAGAATCAATTCGACCAGTGAGAAGCCCCGGGCCTTTGCCCGGAACTCAACAGGGGGCTTGACCATCTCTTTGTTGACGTTGTACTGCATCATGGCCCTATCCCTGACTATCTATGACGATGGAGCGAACCTGATTGTTGTTTTCGGTCCACTGAACGGTAATGGTGATGACGCGGGTTCCCGCGTTTACCGCGATAGAACCGTCTCCATTGGGCAAGCCAGGTTGCTGATTGGCCGGCGGCAGCACGTTGGCGGCGCGAAAACCCTGGCAGGTGGCATCGTCGTCAAAGCCGCCGAGGGAGCACTTCCATACCGCCTGA
>JACZXA010000083.1 GCA_022571865.1 Pseudomonadota bacterium | reverse complement strand
CCCCAGGGCGATGAAATCGTCACTCGTCTCGTTTCCCAGGCCGATGTATTCGTCACCAACTTCCGGGACGGATTGTTAGAGAAGCTCAATGTGACCTATGAAACCATGAAGCGCCATAACCCCAGGCTGATTTACGCGCATATGAGTGGTTACGGTCGAGCCGGACCGGAAGCCGGGCGCCCGGCATTCGACACCACCGCTTGGTGGGGCCGGTCGGGGTTGCAGGAATTTACCCGGGCGATCGGTGAACCACCCATCATCTCGGCGCCTGGAATGGGCGATCATGCGACAGCCATGTCGCTGTTCGGTGCCATCATGGCGGCGCTGTATCGTCGCGAGCGTACGGGCGAGGGCGGTTATGTCAGCACGTCGCTGACCGCAAACGGGGTTTGGAGCAACGGCATGATTCTCCAGGCGATGCTGGGAGGCGATGACTGGTCCACGCTCAAACACGAAGGGCAACGTCCGCGACAGCCGTTGCTGACTATTTACCGGACCCGTGACGACCGTTGGATACAGCTGTCGCTGCTGAATCCCGCTCGCGAATGGCCGTTGTTTGCCGAAGCGATGGAATGCCAGCAGTGGCTTGGGGACCCGCGTTATCTGACCCCCGTCGAGAGACTGGAAAACCACGCCGCGTTGGAAAGTGAGATTGGCGAATCCATCGGCCGGCTGGATCTTGTCGAGTTTCGCGAACGGATGGATGCGCGTTCTCTCACCTATGGTTACGCGGCGCGCAACGTTGAACTCGTGGATGACCCGCAGTTGGTTGAAAACGGGATGCTGATTGCAACGGACGAGACGGAAGGACCATACACTCGCACGATCAGCAACCCCATACACATCGAGGGGGAACAAAAACGTACCCCCACACGCGCGCCTGTTATCGGCCAGCACAGCGTTGCGGTACTCAGGGATTTTGGCTTCTCCAGCGAAGAAATCGAGGGTTGGTTGCACGAAGGGGTTGTGGTCCAACCATGAAGCTTGGCATAACCCCCTGGGATTTCACCGATCGTACCGCTCGCGGCCTGACCGAACAGGCGCGGATGGCAGAGTCGCTTGGTTACGATTCATTCTGGCTTCCGGAAAACCATTTTAATCTGAATGCTATTCCGGATCCGCTGATGCTGCTGGCGGCAGTTGCCGCGGGGACCGAAAGGATTCGGCTGGCAACGACCTCGTACCTGCTGCCGTTACGCAACCCTTTGCAGGCTGCGGAACAGGTAGCGGTGCTGGATCGGCTTTCCGAGGGCCGGGTAACGCTCGGCGTGGGAAGAGGATACGCGGCAACGATGCTCAAAGCGTTCAACGTTGTGCCGAGTGAAAAACGCAAGCTCTTCGAGTGGTGCCTGCAGACGATGCAGCAGGCGTGGTCGGGCGAACCCGTCTCGCTGCGCGAAGGCGATGAGCCAGTAACACTCGATCCATTACCGGTCCAGAAACCCCACCCGCCGATCTGGGTCGCCGCTTTTGGTCCGAAGGCGCTTGCGCAGGCGGGACGATTGGGTCTGCCGTACCTTGCGTCTCCGGTGGAGAGCCTTGCGACGTTGGAAACCAACTATGCCCGCCATACGCTCGCGGCGATCGAGGCCGGGCATGCAGAGCTAAAAACCGTTCCCATCATGCGGACGGTTTTCGTTGCCAAAAACTCTGCCGAGTCGAATGCGCTGCGGGAACGAATTCATCAGGAAGCACAGAAATCCGGCCGCCTCGAGGAAGACGCATCGATTGACGATTGGAGCATCGTTGGAGACGAGGCCTACGTACGCGATAAGTTTGCCGAGTATCAGGAGCGGCTTGGCGTCAGCCATCTGGTGGCAACCCGGCTGCGCATTCCGGGTGTGGACAAAACAACGCTGCAGAGATCCGTCGAAAAAGTCGCCGAGATTGTCGGCGTGTGATTGGTTTCCACTGACTTGTTAACAGATAGAGGATAGGAATGAGTTTCAGAGTTTTGTATCCGGCCATGCGCTGGCCCGAAGGACGCGAAATTGAAATTGCCAGCATGGGTGATACCGGCAAGGCCGAATTCTGCAATTCGTTCGACGAGGTCACCGGGGATCAATGGGCAAACTGTGATGCCGTTATTTGCGTGCTGGATGTTCCGGAACCTTATCGCAGCCAGATGAAGAAGTGCCGCATCTTCGTCACCCCCAAGGTAGGTTTCGACAACCTGGACGCCGAAGGGTGGGGCGAACTTGGTGTGCCGCTATGTAACGTACCCGACTACGGCACTCAGGAGGTCGCGGATCATGCCATGGCCTTGATGCTTTCGCTGATGAAAGGCATCACGTTCCATACCCGGGAGCTGAAAAAAGATCCGCGCGGCTTGTGGCGTCCCGCTTTGAATCCTTTTGGCAAGCGTTTGTCGGCATGTGTATTCGGCATCGTGGGCCTCGGTCGAATCGGTACCGCGGTGGCGCTCAGAGCCAAAGCGTTCGGGATGGACGTCGTTTTTTACGACCCATACCTGGGTAACGGCGCCGATCTCGCCATTGGCGTTCGCCGGGTACATTCCCTCGAAGAGCTTTTTGGCGAGAGCGATGTGGTGAGCCTGCACCTGCCGTTGTCAGAGGAAACCGAGAAGTTGATCAACGCCGAGGTTCTGGCGTGCAGCAAGCCGGGTCTCATCCTGATCAACACGGCACGGGGTCCGGTGATCGATCTCGATGCGTTACACGACGCGCTGCGCGATGATCGGTTGCGGGCGGTCGGCCTGGACGTACTGCCGGAAGAACCGGCAGATCCCGAACATCCGCTCATCAAAGCCTGGGCGGCGAGTGAATCCTGGATCGACCACCGGTTGCTGATCACCCCGCATTCGGCGTTCTTTACGCCTGAAAGTGTGTAT
Source organism: Pseudomonadota bacterium (assembly GCA_022571865.1). Classification (GTDB taxonomy): domain Bacteria; phylum Pseudomonadota; class Gammaproteobacteria; order Pseudomonadales; family Azotimanducaceae; genus SMWK01. The sequence continues at coordinate 16,292 of JACZXA010000083.1, read as the reverse complement.
GACATGAGGTACAAGGGCGGGGAGATTGCGCTCACTTATCTGAGTGGTGGGCGGTTGCAGAATTGCGTGAATGAGCGGTTCTTGAGCAATCGCCGGTAGGGGTTCCTATTTGGTTGGAACTCGACCTCGTCCAGTTAGCCCGGATGTTGCACGAGTACGGCGCATATGATGGTTAACATTTTGAAATTATTGGAAATTTTCTATATTTCGAATGTGTTCGAAGTGTCACCGAGGCGCCTCCGCAATTTTTGGCTGGATCTCGCGGCCGCCAAGACGCCAGATGTTCAGCGCGTTCGCTATGCGAAGCCTCAATTCCGTAGCTACGGCTACGCTTTCGGTCACGAGCCGCCATGACGACCACGATCTCTCACCCAAAACTCTGCGTCCTCGTGCAATATCCGGGTTAGTTGAATACCACCACCAGATTTGAATCGCACATGGCTTAGTCGAACATCGATTCGTTGTCGATCTGGAGCCAGTTTTTCAGGTAGTGGGTCAACAGGTAGAAAGGAATGGTGTCGGCCAGGGCGACGATCATCTTGAACGCGTAACTGCTTCCGATCAGCACAAACAATGCGGCCAACGTCATGTTGCCGGCGAAAAACGCGGCACCGAATGTCACGGAAATGACCATGACGGAATCGACCATCTGGCTGGTCAGGGTGGAGAAGTTGTTGCGGATCCACAGATGTTTGCCCTTGGTCAGGCGTTTGAGGTAGTGAAACATCTGTACGTCGCAGAACTGGGCAGCGATGTAGGCCATCATCGAAGCGAAAACCGCACCCGATGTGCAGGCGTAGATGAGTTGGAAGAGTTCTATGCTTCCGCTCACGACCTTGCCGCTCGGCAACGCAATCTCCTCGGCAAGTTGAATGACCTGCCAGGGTGGCTGGCTGTCCAGGGGCACCGAGGGAATCATCTGGGCGAGCCACAATATGCTTAAGATGAAAAAATTCAGACCGAAGCCGACCCATACCAGGAAGTTGGCTCGCCGGCGACCGTAGAGTTCACTGATCAGATCGGTGCACAGAAAGGTGAGCGGGTAGGGCAACACTCCGACGGCCAACGCCAGGGGGCCGAGTTGAATGAACCGGGTGATGCCGACCACATTCAAGAGGGTCATGGCGCAGAGAAAAAAACCGGCCAATACCAGGAACACGCGTTCGCGGCGTTCGTGTAGTTCGGCTTGGCTCACTCTGGAATCGCTTTCGTTTCCTCCCTGCGCTTCTTCGGCGATTTCCGACATCAACTCTCCACCTGGCCGAGGTTGGCGTGGATGACGGAACCGTTGATAACGGGGTTGTTGGCTGCCCAGAAAAGCGTTTCCGCGATCTCGTCCGGGTCGATCAAGCGATTGTATGCGGACATTGCTCGAACACTGTCCATTGCGTTTTCCGGCACGTGCTGGCGCAGCATCTCGGTGTCGGTGAACCCCGGGCAGATGCACGCAGTGTGTACGCCGCGTCCCGCAAGGTCCTGACAGGTTGCACGCATCATGCCTACCGTTGCATGTTTTGTTATGACATAAGAATAACTGCCGGGAACGGCTTTTTCCGAGAGGGTGGAGCCGATGTAGAGGATTGCAGAACCTGCCTGCATGAACGGGATGGTGAAGTAATTCAGAGTGTTTGGGGCAACGAGGTTTACCTCCAACACCTCACGAAAGCTGTTGCTGGTTGTCTCCACGGCGGTGTCGTTCATGAGGCGCGACGCGTTGTGGATGAGGACGAGTTGATCCGCCGATTGCAGGGTAGGCGTGAGTTGCGCGCTGATGGTATCGAGAAAGCCGGGCGTCGATAGATCGCAGTTGATCTGGCTGACGGCGTCCAGCGGGCATCGTCGTCGTGACAGGTTGATTACCGTGTAGCCTTCGCTGACAAAGCGTTGTGCGGTTCTGAGTCCAATACCTGAGCTTGCACCGGTGATGAGCAGACATTTCATGACGCCTCCCAAACCGCGCGCGCCCACTGGCCCGGCCCGGAGGATACGCCAATGGTCAGCTTGGTAATGTTGAGTGCGGTGAAGTTGTCCTGTTGTCGGACTCGATGGAGAAACCAGGGTGCGAGTTCCTCCACCGTGATGTTGCGCACGGCGAGTACCAGCACGTCTCTCGGCAGGAAGGGAATGCGTTCGTCAGCAAACCTGGCGACGAGATAGTCACCTTCGTTCGAGATGTCGAGATAGGGAGACTTTTCCGGCAACAGCACTTTTTCATCGAGCTCTTCACAGAGTATTTTCAGCGTCGATTTGAGTTCGTTGTAATCGAACGCGAGGCCGTTTTCGCCTACGAGGCTGTCGACCTCGGCGGTTACATAGAAGTTGTGTCCGTGTAAGTTTTCCCGCTCGGTTCGAGAAAACAACGTGAAGTGCGCGGCGCTGAAATGCAGATATTCCTTGCTGATTTCAATGGTGGTAATGCCGGGCGCGTCCATTTGCGGATGCTACCACAGGGATTCGGGTAAGATTCCCGTTGGATGAACCACCACGAGATACCGTTATGCAGATCGATGCAACCGCTGCTGGCATGAGCCCGGAGCGGCTTTCGCGAATCAGCGACCACCTCAACGAGCGATTTATCAAACCCGGTAAAATTGCCGGCGCCTTGCCGCTCGTCTATCGCAAAGGTCAGTTGGCCTATTGCGAACCACTCGGCAGCATGGACCTCGAGCGTGGTAAGGGCATGGCTGAAGACTCGATCTTCCGTATCTACTCGATGTCCAAACCGATCACCAGCGTTGCCCTGATGATGTTGTATGAACAGGGTACTTTTCAGTTGAACGACCCGGTGACCCGGTTCATACCCGAGTGGCACGATATCCAGGTTTACGCCGCCGGGGTGGCACCAAATTTCATGACCACTCCGGTTGAGCGACCCATGTTCATTCGCGATCTTTTTACCCATATGTCAGGGCTCACCTATGGGTTCATGAGTCGATCGAACGTCGACCACGCCTACCGGAAGATGGGCATCGGCGGGGTAGAGCCCGGTACGTCGCTGGCCGACACGATAGAAACCCTCGCTAAGATCCCGCTCGAGTTTTCACCGGGTACGCGTTGGAACTACTCGGTTGCAACCGACGTACTGGGGTATCTCGTGGAAGTGATCTCCCGACAGCGATTCGACGAGTACCTGCAGCAGAATATTTTTGAGCCGCTCAAGATGGTGGACACTGGTTTTACGGTGGCGGATGCCAACGTCGCCCGTTTTGCTGCTAACTACGAGCGCAACCCGGATAAAACCTTGCGGCTGGTCGATGATCCCGAAGACAGCATCTACATACGACCTCGCACGTTTTTCTCCGGTGGCGGAGGACTCGTTTCGACGGCCGCCGACTATCTGCGATTCATGAGGATGATGTTGAACGGCGGAGAGTTGGATGGGGTGCGATTGCTCGGCCGTAAGACGGTTCAGATGATGACCAGAAACTACCTGCCAAACGATGAAGACCTTACCCGCTGGGCGCTGGGTACCTTTGCCGAAACCACCTACGAAGGGTATGGATTCGGCTTGGGCTTTTCCATCAATCTGGGTCCGGAACGCACGGCGACCGTTGGTTCGGCAGGCGAATATGCCTGGGGCGGGGCGGCGAGCACCATCTTCTGGGTCGATCCTCTAGAAGAACTCATCGTGATCTTCATGACCCAGTTCATGCCGTCAGCCACGTTCAATTTTCGGGGTCAGCTGAAATCGCTCGTTTATCAGGCGATCGTCGATTGAAGCCTCAGCAGATGGCGTCTGCTGAAGCCTCAGCAGATGGCGTCGGCAAAGTCGCCGAGCGTGGCAAACGTCCACGTTGGTTGAGCTTCAATCGTGCGCGCGGCGCTCGAGCCGGGTCTTTCGATCCACACCGTATCGAGTCCGAGTTCGGTGGCCGGGACAATGTCGTGGAAACGGCTTTGAGCGACGTGTAATACCGGCGCTTCCACCCGCTTCAGCAATTCGTGGAACATCGCGTGGTCCGGTTTGTAAGTACCGACTTGTTGCGCCGTAATCACTTCATCGAAAGTCACTTCAAGGTGTTTTGCACTGTAGGCAAAAAGATCATCGTCCACGTTGGAAACGATGGCGAGTTGAAACCGATCAGCGAGACGCTTGAGGGCAGCAATGGTATCGGGATACGGATGCCAATGTTCGATGCTGTCGGCAAATCCTGCGAGGGTATCGTCGCTCGGGGTAAAAGCCAGCCGGTCCGCGAAACGTTCGAGCACCTGGGTCAGAACGCTGCGATAACTGCCGCCACCGGCTTGAACGTCGGGTTCGGCCGCAGCAAAAAATTCCAATACCCAGGAATCGACGACGTTCACGTCGTAACTTCTGAGCAGAGTCTGCAGGTAGCCGAGAATACCGCTCTCCCAGTCGATGAGCGTGCCATAACAATCGAAGGTGAGCGTTTTGTAGTTGTCGGCTTGAAGTTCAGTCAATTTTGATTCGACCCAGTATCAGCCCGTAAAAAAAAGCCCCTTCCTGGTCGAAGTACCACCCAAGGTGTTGGCCGCATTCCGTGCAGGTTGCCAATTGCCACTGAAAACCCGGAAACCAGGTGTCGGCATGGGTGCGCCCTCCGGAGATCGTGCACCCTAACGCATTACCATAACAGCCCAGATAGAACTGGATGCCATAGGGATTGGAGAATCGATGGTCGTGACTGCCGTTTACCTCAATGCCATCCGAGGATCGAGCAATAACATACGAACAGTCGGCGCAGCGGACGAAACCGCCCTCGTCATCCGTTTCTTTTTCGACGATCTCTTTCAGTTTGGGATCGAGGGTTTGTGGTTTGTCGATTACTTCGACCATAACTACCTGACCAGTCGGCGCTTGTAGCCCACGCGCTTATCGCCCACCATCGTCGGTATTGCTATCGATGACACTCTTTGCTTCGCTCCGAGGATGTTGTCTTGTCATTTCTTGCGGGAGACTTCGCCATGGATTCGTTCGACAGTATTTTTCAGCGCGCCGCCAAGCGCAAGGGGGGAAAAGAAGAGTTACTCCTCTTATTGCCGAAAGCAAAAACTTTAGCGGGGCTCAAGCGGGTGAAAGACGACGCCTATCTGGCTGAGATGACCAGGTGCGTTTTCCGCTCAGGTTTCGTCTGGAAAATCATCGAGAACAAGTGGCCCGGGTTCGAGGCGGCTTTCCATCAATTCGATGTGGCAACCTGTGCGATGATGTCCGACGAGGAACAAGAGGGACTCACTCAGGACGCGCAGATCGTGCGGCATGCCAAGAAAATCCGCTCGGTCCCTAGAAATGCGGCGTTTATTCTGGACGTACGTGACAGTCACGGCAGTTTTGGCACCTATCTGGCAACCTGGCCAGCGACGGATATTGTGGGTCTGTGGGACGATCTCAAACGCCGTGGCGACCGCCTCGGCGGCCAAACGGGCCGTTACTTCCTGCGTTTCGTGGGTAAAGATACGCCGATGTTTTCGAAGGATGTGGTAAAAGCCCTGGTGAAGTTGAAGGTCGTCGACAAAGAACCCACCAGTAAAAAGGCGCTTCTGCAGGCCCAGACTGCCTTCAATACCTGGTCGCAGGAAAGTGGTCGCAGCTTGTGTGAGATTTCGCGGGTGCTGGCGTGCACCGTGTAGCCCTGCGGCGGCTAGCTAAAGAGTCCGGGCGACGGAGTGGGAAGAGACGAGGATAGTTTGTTGTGACGGTTAACTCCGAAGAAGACATCAAGAAATTGTTCGCTGCCGGCAAGGTGGTGCGTGGTGCCTTCGAGCGCATGAAGCAAGCAGCGCGCGCCGGGGTGAGTACTGGGGAACTCGACGCGCTGGGTGGGCAGTACCTGAAGAATCATGGTGCCCGCTCCGCGCCGCAACTCTACTACGATTTTCCGGGTGCAACCTGCATCAGCGTCAACACCGAAGCCGCTCACGGCATCCCCGGACCGCGACTGCTCGCGGACGGTGACATGGTGAACATCGACGTCTCCGCCGAACTCGACGGTTATGTCGCCGACATGGGTGAATCGTTTGTTGTCGGCAAAGGCACACCTCAGCAAGTGCAGATCTGTTACGCCGTGCAGGCGGCCGTGAAGGCGGCCATCGGAAAAATACGCAGCGGGCGTTCCCTCAACGTCATCGGCAAAGCGGTGCAGAAGACGGCTGACAAATTCGGCTATGAAATTGTCCAGAATCTCGGCAGCCATGGGGTTGGCAATTCGATTCACGAGGAGCCTTCGTATGTTCCGCTGGACAATCCGTCCGAAAGACGTCGCCTCGATGAAGGGTTGGTGCTCACCATCGAGCCGTTTTTCAGCACGGGGGCGAACTGGGTGGAAGAGCAGGATGACGGTTGGACGTTGTCGGTGCCTGAGGGTGACCTGGTTGCTCAGTTCGAACAGACACTCATCGTCACCCGCCGCGGTGCGCTGGTGGTGACCGCATAGAGTGGTCTTTGGAGCATAAAATGCAACTGGCACTCAACACACAACAAGCCCGGTTTCGAGATGAGGTCGCTTCGTTTCTAGCATCGGAATTGCCAGCAGACATTGCCGAGAAAGTGCGGTTGAACCGGGGTGTCGGTAAAGACGATGTGGCCCGCTGGACCCAAGTTCTCAACCGCCAGGGTTGGGCGGCTCCGAACTGGCCGGAGGAACACGGCGGCACTGGCTGGAACTTGATACAGCGCCACGTGTTCGATGTCGAATGTCGCGCGGCACACGCGCCGGTGCTCTCGGGTTTCGGGTTCAACATGGTCGGTCCGGCAATCATCAAATACGGCAGCGTGGCTCAGCAGAAACAGTTTCTGCCACAGATCCTCAACGCGGAATTGTGGTGGTGTCAGGGGTACTCCGAACCGGAGGCTGGTTCGGATCTGGCATCGCTTCGAACGACTGCGGTATTGAGCGGCGATGAATATGTTGTCAACGGGCAGAAAATCTGGACGTCCGGAGCGGAGGTGGCAGATTGGATATTTTGCCTGGTGCGCACGGATGGCAACGTGCAAAAACAGCGAGGCATCAGTTTCCTGCTGATCGACCTCGGCTCGAACGGAATCAGCATTGAGCCGTTGTATGCGTTTAACGGCAAGCGATTGTGGAACCAGGTGTTTTTCGACGATGTGCGAGTGCCCCTAGCCAATCGATTGGGGGAGCAGGATCGAGGGTGGACGGTTGCCAAGAGCCTGCTTGGCGACGAACGGCTGATGGTGTCGAGAGTTGCCGAGAACAAACGCCTGTTCGGCCTCATTCGTGAGGTGATCGCGAGCGAAGCAGACAGCGGGGTGGATTTTGCGCATCAGCCGAATGAGACGATGACGGCGAAGCTCAACGAGCTCGAGATACGCCTCATTGCACTCGAGATGACGAGCCTGCGTTTGTTGAGCCAAGCCGACGAGGGCGGGCAGATCGGCGCCGAACCTTCGATGTTGAAACTCAAAGGCAGTGAGCTGGTACAGGCAATGGATGAGTTCCTGTTCGAAGCAGTAGGCCATTGGGTGCTGCCGTTGGATGCAACGACCGCGGCGGACGGAAATCGCGCGGCCGTGGGGCCGGACTACGCCGAGTTTGTGGCGTCGGGTTGTTACCACCACCGCGGTTACACCATCGCTGGCGGCTCGAGCGAGGTGCAGCACAACATTATTGCCAAGCAGGTGCTCGGTCTTTAGCTGGAGTCAGGTTGCAAGTTGACCCCCGCTGTCTTCTAACCAAGCAACGTCTTGAGGTCGGTTTCGGGATCAGCGAGCTTGTCGGCATCGACCGGTTTGCCGACGAGTTGCTTGCAGACCATGAACTCCCTGGGGCTGTTCACCGCATCCGCGGCGACGAGGATTCCGTCTTTGAGATAAAAAACAGCAAAATGGTTTTCGGCTTTGTCACCGCGAATGACCTGTATGTCGCCATCGGCAGAGAACCCGACCATCTGCAGCTTGAGGTCGTACTGATCCGACCAGAACCAGGGGACAGATGCGTAGGTTTTCTCTCCCCCGCACATGTTGGTGGCAGCCACTCTCGCCTGCTCCATTGCATTTGGCACCGACTCCAGACGCAAGCGTCGATCTAACAGAGCATTTGGATGATTGGTGCAATCACCCGCGGCAAAAACGTTGGCGACAGAGGTGCGACAGTGGTCGTCAACGATGATACCGTTGTCACACTCGATGCCGGCATCGTGCGCAAGCTCAATGTTGGGAACAATGCCAATACCGACCAGTACCAGATCGGCCGGAAATTCTTTCTCGTCATTTTCCTTTCCAGCGAGAACGGCCCGCACCCTGCCGTCGCCGGAAAAGCCGCTGACCGCGGTCGAGGTGTGCAGATGAACGCCACGAAAGGTGTGCAACTCGTGATAGAAGGTCGACATCTCGGGCGTTGTGACCCGTTGCAGGATGCGCTCTTCCATCTCGAGCACGTGCACCTCGAGGTCCCGGGCGATCCCGACCGATGCCACCTCAAGTCCTATATAGCCGCCGCCAACGATGACCATCTTTTTACCCGGGGCCATCTCTGCCCGAATCGCGTCAACGTCTGAGATCGTACGAAGGTAATGAATTCCGGGAAGATCGCTACCGGGGATATTCAACCGTCGGGGCCGGCTGCCGGTTGCGATCAACAACCTTTCATAGGCGAGCGTCTCACTACCATCCGTCGTAACCGTTTGCGCCGCCGTGTCTATCTGCACGACCCGTACGCCGGTTTTTACCGTGATGTTTTTGCTTGCGTAGAACTTCTTTGGTCTCAGGTAGACGCGCTCAATCCCCTGCTCCCCTGAAAGATATTGTTTTGACAACGGTGGGCGTTGATATGGAATATGCGGCTCATCGCCGATAATGACGACTTCGCCCTCATATCCTTCCTGACGCAAACTGGCCGCCGCTTGTCCCGCCGCGTGCCCAGCCCCCACAATGACAATCGTCGACATCTATCGCTCCGTCAAAACCCGCTCATCATTCTAAGCACGAAACCATATCGATGTCCCATTCCTGCGTTCTCTGCCGGGGATTGCCATGACCGGCTGCGTGATAACATTGTTCGATGGTTTTGGGGACAACAATGGACTACCTGACACTCAGCGAAATCGCCAAACGCGCCAGGCAGAACCTCAGCAAAAACGTCTGGGACTATCTGATCGGTGGCGCCGACACTGAGTCGTCGATCAGGCGCAACCGTCATGGTGTCGACTCCTGGGTTTTTCGGCCGCGAATTCTCAACGAGGTCAGCTCGGTAAACGCGCGCTCCGAATTTCTCGGTGTACCGCTTCGGCTTCCCGTGCTGCTCGCCCCGATAGGCTCTGTTCAGGTGTTCGAATCGGGCGGTGCCGCATCGGTGGCGAAAGCCGCAAAAGAATTCGGGGTGCTGCAGATTCTGAGTTCGGTGTGCACGCCTGAGTTTGAAGCCCTGGCGCAGCAGGTACCCGGTCCGCGAATCTTCCAGCTTTATCTCCTGGGTGATGAAGCCTGGATGGACGACATCATCGCTCGGAGCATCGAAGCGGGTTACACCGCATTCTGTTTGACCGCGGATACCCAGACCTACTCCCGACGTGAGCGGGACATCATGAAGAGATATATACCGCGCAGTGGGCGTCAGGTGAGTGTTGCGGATTTCGGCTACCAGTCCTCGATGACCTGGAAAACCGTAGAACACATCAAGAGCAAGTTCGATATCCCGTTGATGATCAAAGGCGTGGCAGTGGCCGAAGACGCCGAACGCTGTGTTGCCAGCGGTGTGGATGTGGTTTACGTCTCCAATCACGGCGGGCGCCAACTCGATCACACTCGCGCTTGTATCGATGTGCTGCCGGAGGTGGTGGCAGCGGTGGATGGCCGCGTGCCCGTGGTGGTCGATGGGGGTTTCATGCGTGGTGCCGACATCGTGAAGGGTTTGTGCCTTGGAGCGACGGCGGTCGGTATGGGCCGCTTGCAAGCCCTCGCTATGGCGGCTGGTGGTGAACCCGTGGTGTTGCGGGCGCTGGAAATCCTGGAACACGAGGTGCTCACCACGATGGCGTTGATGGGTATCAGCGATATCAAGGATCTCAATGGGGAATTGCTGGAGAAAGTCGAGCCGATAAGCCATGCGCATGTGCTGAGTGCATTCCCGTTGCTGGAGGAAGGGTACTAAGCGAAACGAACCAATGGCCTGAGCTAATATTTTGCCAGCCGCTTTTCTGCTATCGCCGCCGCCGCAACTGCTGATCAACGAGGAATGGCATGGCCGCTCCTAATTATTTCCTGGGGATCTTTGGAAGATCACCCTTCGATCCGCTCCAGGCGCATATGAGCCTGTGCGAGCGTGCCGCCGCGCACATCGAAGGGTTGCTGACGTTTGCGAGCGAAGGATCATGGGCGGAGGTCGAACGCGTACAAATGAAGATCGTCGAGCTTGAGAAAGATGCCGACGAACACAAACGGAACATCCGGATGCGCCTGCCGCGCGGTTTTTTCCTGCCCGTTGCTCGTGCCGATCTGCTGGCTTTGCTGACCCGGCAAGACAAGATCGCCAATAAAGCAAAAGATATTGCCGGGTTGATGCTCGGCCGGAAGAGGTCGTTTCCCGCCGCTATGGCTGGGTCCGTGATGAGCTATGCACGCTCTTCGGTTGCCGCATGCCAGCTGGCATGCGAGGTTGTGCGCGAACTCGATGAGCTTCTGGCAACGGGGTTTCGTGGCGTGCAAGCCGACCGTGTGGAAGGAATGATTCGCGCGCTGGATGAGAGTGAGCGGTACAACGATGAAGCTCAAATAAAGGTACGGGCAGAGCTTTACGGTTTAGAGTCGCAATTGTCTCCCGTGGACGTTATGTTTCTCTATCGCGTGATCGACTGGATCGGCGACCTTGCGGACCACGCACAACGAGTTGGCCATCGGTTGGAGATGAAGCTTGCTAAGTAGCGAAAGAATCGCCCGAGTAACGACTAAGAATAAAAATAAGTAGCAACCGTTGGCAGTCGCATCACGGAATTGACGCCGAGCCGCGGATTCGCCGCTGGGCTCGCGGCGGCATCTGTCGTAGTTCTCGCCAGTGGTACGGGGTTGCCGATCTCGACGACCCATACCCTGGGTGGAGCGGTACTCGGTGTGGGTTTGGCCCGTGGCATCGGCGCACTGAATCTCAGCGTCATTCGAACGATTTTCATGTCGTGGATAGTCACGCTACCGGCAGGAGTAATATTGGCGATCGTATTTTATTATGCACTTCGTGCGGCTCTGTTCTGAACATAGGTTCTGAACAAAAGTGCTAAACATACGTTCGGGGAAAAACATAACAAGCTAGCGAGACTTCAGTGACAATGGGACAGCATAAGGTCGCGCTGACCTTCGATTTCGACACCATCACGAGTTGGCTTGCCAACGGACAAACCAGTCCAACGCCAATTTCGAGAGGAGAGTTCGGATTGGTCGGTGCGCAACGATTGTTGAGGTTGCTCGAACGCTTCGACATACAGACCACCTGGTTCATTCCAGGGCTCACCATCGATCTCTACCCGGAAGCCTGTCGCGCCATCCATGGGGCTGGCCACGAGATCGCGCACCACGGCTACGAGCACATTGCCCCGGGTGGCTTGTCGAGATCTGAAGAAGCCCGTCAGCTCACACGCGGCAACGAAGCCATTCATCGAATCAGTGGCCAGAATGCCAGGGGTTATCGGTCACCCGCGTGGGATCTGAGCCCGAATTCGGTGGAACTCCTGCTCGAACAGGGATTCGTTTACGACAGCAGCATGATGGGGCACGACTACGTGCCGTATCGAGCGCGCAGCGGTGACGTTATCGATGCCGAGCATGGCGTTGAGTTTGGAGAGGAGACATCGCTCATCGAGTTGCCCATCAGTTGGTCGCTGGACGACTACCCGCATTTCGAATGGGTCCGTGGGGGAGGCTTGAAAAGTGCCGGTGGCGTTTTTGAGAATTGGCTCGACGATTTTCTGTACCTGCAGGAAAATCTCGAAACCGGCGTGCTGACTTATACCTGCCACCCCTCGGTAATCGGCCGTGGCCATCGCATGAAGATGTTGCAACGGCTGATTGAGCGATTGTTGGAGCTCGGCGCGAGGTTTGTCACGGCGGAGACAGCCGTGGCAGAATCTCAAAAGGGGTCGGGGAGTTAGTCGCTTTTGCAGAACGCCGCGAACGATTGCAAATATCGGGCATTCATTTTCCAGCAGCCGCGAAAACGAACGGGCGGTCTGCACGAATTGGAACTTTGAGGGTAGTAGGTGAATTCTGTTTCGCCGCAACGCGCGCTGAACTTTCCCCGAGCCAAATTTCTAAAGCCGCAAAGCTCGTTTGAGAGTGGACGTATCGAATCGCTCGCCAGCTGGCTGCGATGCCTCTCGATATTCGATCTCGTCGATGAGTACTTTCACCTTCTCCTTCCCAGCTATGGTGAGGATGGCTTCGCGCGGACTCTTGTTGTCCAGAGCCGGGATAGGAATGTCCAGCCAGCGCTCGTAGTATTGTTGCTTGTGTTCAGCCACGAACAGCTCCAGTTGCTCGCTGGAAATCTCATTGTCTGCTTGCGGGGGTGATCGCATCTGGTTCATCCCCGCGTGGACAGCTTCGTGGCTCCGTCCACGGTGCACGATCAGATTGGCGCAGAGATGTTCGAGTTCAGCTCGCAGGGCGTCTGCGCGCTCGACGGAGTTGCTTTCCACTCGCAAAGTGTCGTCATGAATCCGTATCCAACCGATAACGGTATCGCGTTCCTGAGCGTTTTTGATAATTACATACTCACCGGGGGATTCCGATTTAATCCCATCCATCTCCAACAACCTGGCTTCGATCTCGGCGCGGCTCGGTTGTTCGAATTTATACCTGTCGATGGTCTCGACGATGGCATCTCCATCGAAATTGATGAGCTCAGGTAATCGAGTGCTGGTTTCGATTTGCTCTTGGACCTTTTTCTGCCAACGTTTGATGAGGTATCGCGCAGTGTTGGCTTCTCGCAGGCGCTCTTTTGGGATGTCGGTTCGCTTGCGTAGATACTTTCGCATCCGCTCGACTACGTCGGCCGCGGCGAGAGGTGGCAACGACTTGGGATGACAGCCAGCCAATAAATCCATGCCGTTGTCGTGAACGACACGACCCAGCAAAACGGAGCGGACGCGTGCGCTTTCAGAAGCCAGCTTGTCCTGGACCACGCAAACCTTATCGGAGAGTAGATCGCGCAACTGGAGGCTCTCGCCCGGGACTACAGCCACCACCTCCCAGAGTGAAAACCAGGCCGCTTGCTGAGCGGTGAGCCATTGGCGCTGGCGGTCGTTGAGCGAGTTTTGATGAGCTTCCAGGAAACACGTGGCAACGGTTTTACCCTCTTCCACCGCCAGATGATAAAGCGCGAAAGGAAGCACTATCTGAATCTCGTCGTCTTCTTGCATCATGCGCTCGATTCGCCTCAGAAAGCCAGGTCCCCAACAGACGTAGGCATACTCGAGCATGTGTCCACCGAGCAGATAGTCCAGCCGATGCGGGTCCATCTCCTCACTATGCGAAGCAAGGTCGGCGAAGGTCATCAAGCTGGTTGGCGGTGCCTTGAGGTGTATTTCCAAGCCATTGGCGCACACGTGGGACAACGAGAAGAACTGAAACTCGGCGGTCGAGGTCTTCTCGTAGTCTTTGAATGCCGATACGAGCGCCTCGGAACAGGCTGTGATGATGCTGAGTTCCCTAGCAGTCGGGTCCCTGGGGAAGCCGCTGTCGTCACGATACTCTACTATCGGATAGGCCGAGGCGGCAGCCACCGGCCAGTGATGCCGGTGGGCTTCCCGGCGCATGGCAGAGGGCAGGTTCGCGCCGAGTTCATAGTTCAGCGAAATGAACTTGCAGCCGATATCGACTGATTCGGTTCCCTCGTCCAGCGTATGAGAAAACTCGACCATGCGTTCGTAGTCGTAAAGTGAGGCAAATAAGATAAACCCAAGGCTCTCCCCCAACGAGCCGATTATCGATAGACATGCCCCGTGTACGTCGAGTACTGGAATGTCCACTTCGATGAGCTGCTCATCGAAGACATATTGCCAAGGTGCGATCCGGAACAAGGCGGCAGCCGCTTTGAACAAGGCCTCCATGGAATCGGTCGAAAGTGTACCGTCCGCGAGAAACGACGTTTGCTCCTCACCCTGCGCCATCGACGAAATCAGGTCATCGACCACGGCATCGAGTTCTCTTGTCTGCCCGAGGACCACCTGGTGATTTGGCAGTAGCTTGCCGATTTCAGCAGCCCACAGCGCATCGTTCACTCGCAGCCGATGAGGTCTAATTCCCGATTCCGGCTTACGCAGCGTCTGCCTCAGGGCGTCTGTCACCGCGGGCAGGTCCTCGATGTGTTGGTGAACTTCAACGTATGCCACGAGCTGACTGGGAAGCTCGATCCAGAGTTCTATTAAGGGGTGAAACGGTGGATCTTCGTCGATGTAAAAAGGTGCGAGAAACCGACCGCCCACCCACTCGATGGTTCGGGGTCGTTTGCTTATCTTCGAAATCTTACGCTTCGACCGTTTGTTCTTCGATGACTTCTTCTTGGCTGTTTTGTGCTTCTTCACGAACGGTTGCCGGTGTCCCTGGCACTCAGCCTACACCAACCTCGAAGGCATTGAGTATCTTGGCGTGGAACGGCGATCTTTTCCGCGGGACATGGAGGTTCTGGTCAACAATGCTTCACGGAAGTTTTTTACCCTGACCCCAAAACATATTCACTCGGTAAAAGACGCTTCCGCGGAAGCGTTTTTCCTGCGCTGACGGGAATCGTATTCATCGACCAACTTGCGTTCCTCGTCAGGGTCTTGGAACATGGCCGCCCTTCAAACACAGTCGCAATAGAGGTCGATTTGAGTAACTTCGCCGCGAGGTTCAGCGCTCTGGTACTGCTCTTAGGACTAAGCGCCGCGGCGTTTGCCGCTAATGCACCCAGCCAGGCGACGCACGGCATGGTGGTGTCCCAGAACGCCATCGCCTCACAGATCGGGGTGGATGTGCTCACCGAAGGCGGCAGCGCGGTGGATGCCGCCGTCGCTACCGCGTTTGCAATGGCCGTGACTCATCCGAGTGCTGGAAATATCGGTGGGGGTGGTTTTCTCCTCTATCGACCGGCGAGTGGCGAGGCGGTCGCATACGACTTCCGCGAAGTTGCGCCAACGGGATCACATCCTGAGATGTGGCTCGCTGAGGGGGAGTACAGCTTTCAACGCCATCATATGAGTCACCTGGCGGTTGGTGTTCCGGGTACGGTCAGCGGCTTGTACCTCGCCTGGCGCGACGCCGGCAGGTTGCCCTGGAAACGGCTGTTGCAACCCGCGATCGATCTCGCGGAAAACGGCTTCACGGTTAGTCACGGACTCTCCCGGTCGTTGCAACGTGGGATGCGGCGCATGCGCGAATATCCCGCGTCGGTCGCGCAATTTTCCAGAAACGGTGCGCCTTATGAGGCAGGGGATGTACTCAAACAGACGGATCTGGCGGCTTCACTCGAGCGCATTGCCGAGCATGGAGCCGACGGTTTCTACCAGGGCCGTACCGCAGAGCTCATCGTCGCGGAAATGCAAGCCAACGGTGGTCTCATCACCATGGAGGACTTGTCTGGTTACGCAGCCATGAAGCGATCGCCCATCGTCGGGAACTACCGGGGTTATGAAGTGATGTCCATGCCGCCGCCGAGTTCGGGCGGGATTGCCCTCGTTGAGATGCTCAACATTCTGGAAGGTTACGATCTCCGCGGGGAAGGATTTGGCTCTGCCAACACGTTGCACCGAATGACCGAAGCGATGCGCCGGGCATATGCGGATCGAGCGCTCTATATCGGAGACCCTGAGTTCAACGAAGGTTTGCCCGTCACGCAACTTATTTCCAAGGCGTACGCTGACAAGTTGCGCGGGACCATTCGCCTGGACGCGGCGTCCAAGTCTTCTCCCGACACCTTCACCTGGCCTGTCGAGAGTGCGGAAACGACCCATTTTTCGGTCGTCGATGTCGAACGTAACGCGGTTGCGCTGACCTACACGCTGGAATGGGGTTACGGCTCCGGCATCGTGGTGCCGGGGGCGGGTTTTCTGCTCAATAACGAGATGGGCGATTTCAATGCCGGGCCGGGTTTGACGAATCCCAACGGGCTGATCGGCACTCGCGCGAATCTCGCCGAGCCGGGCAAACGCATGCTGTCCAGCATGTCTCCGACGATCGTTGCGAAAGACGGCAAAGTGGTGATGGTAACCGGCAGTCCGGGCGGTCGCACCACCATCAATACGGTGATGCAAACGATTCTGAACGTCGTGGATCACGGCATGAATGCCCAGTCGGCAGTAGATGCGGGGCGCATCCACCACCAATGGCTGCCCGATACGCTCTTTTA
>JACZXA010000082.1 GCA_022571865.1 Pseudomonadota bacterium | reverse complement strand
GCACCACCAGATGGTCCAGATAGAGAATCTCACGCCATGACCGCCAACTGGAAAATTCCGCATAGGCATCGCTACCCAGCACCCATGCCAGTGGCTCCTCGGGATGCGCTTCGCGCGCCGCGCGCAGGGTGTCGACTGTATAGGACGGTTCACCGTGGCGAATCTCTCGATCATCCGGCACCAACCGATCGTCGTGCGCACAGGCTAACTCGAGCATCTCCCAGCGCTCTGCAACACTCGATTCGGGTGACACCCGGTGACTCGGTCGACCCGACAGGACAAAGTGAATCTCAGCAAGCTCCAGAATCTCGCAAACCATCCTCCCACCCTGGATGTGGCCACGGTGGATAGGATCGAAAGTGCCGCCAAACAAACAGATCAACGGTGGCGTATCTCACCGTTGCCAAATACCACATATTTCTGACTTGTGAGCCCTTCGAGACCGACCGGACCCCGCGCGTGCAGCTTGTCCGTAGAGATGCCGATTTCCGCTCCCAGGCCATACTCGAACCCGTCAGCGAACTGGGTGGATACATTGACCAGCACGGATGCGGAATCCACCTCGGTGACGAAGCGGCGGGTTCGTGCATAGTTGTTGGAAACGATTGCATCGGTATGTTGAGAGCCGTACGTATTGATGTGCTCGATGGCCTCGTCGAGGCCTGCCACAACGCGCACAGCCAGAGTCGGACCAAGATACTCCATGCCCCAATCTTCCTCAGTGACCGGCACGGCGTCCGGGATTATCGCGAGCGTTCGCTCACAACCGCGCAGCTCGACTCCCGCCTGGCCATAACGCTCCGCCAAAATTGGCAGCACCGTCCGCGCAATGCCCTCGGCAACAAGCAGAGTCTCCATCGCGTTACATACGGCATATTTTTCGGTTTTTGAGTTGACCGCAATGGCGACCGCCATATCCGTGTTTGCATCTTCGTCAATGTAGACGTGGCAGATGCCATCGAGGTGTTTGATGACCGGAATCCTCGATTCACGACTCACCCGTTCGATCAGACCCTTGCCTCCCCGTGGGACGATGACATCCACATAGGTGTCGAGCTGCAGCAACTCGCCAACCGCTGCACGGTCTGTGGTGTTCACCAGGTGCACAGATGCCTCGGGCAAACCGGCGCCAAGAACACTTTCGGTAATACAGGCAGCGATTATTTTGTTGGATTCGATCGCCTCGGATCCACCGCGGAGGATACAGGCGTTGCCCGATTTGAGGCACAGGCTCGCCGCATCCACGGTGACATTCGGTCGCGACTCGTAGATGATCCCGATGACGCCCAGTGGTACCCGCATTCTGCCCACCTGAATACCGCTGGGCCGATAGGAGAGATCGCTCACCTCACCGATCGGATCGGGCAGCTTGTCCACCGCAAGAACTCCTGCAATCATCTCATCAATGCCTTTGTCGTCGAGCAGCAGTCGGTCGATGAGTGGCTGATCTAACCCGTTTCCCGCAGCTCGAGCCATATCGCAGGCATTCGCTTCTTTCAATTTCCCCCGGGCGACGTCCATCGCAGCCGCGATTCCTTTGAGTGCCCGGGATTTGGTCTGAGTGCTGGTCGCGCCCATCAGCCGTGAGGCTGCTCGGGCCTCGCGTCCAACTTTGAGCATGTAACTGTGAACGTCGGTCATGGGTGCCAATTATACGCTACCGGGCTCGCAACCATGGGGCCAAAATGTCGGGCCAGGCATTCAACCACGCAGCTTGTTGACCAACCGGGTGATCTCACAAAGACGTTCCCGCGGCCATTGGAGCTGCAGCAGACTCTGTTTGATTTCCACCTCAATCGGCAGCAGCTCCGCGAGGCGCCTGCCAACGGAGCGCGCATCAGAAAAATCGATCTCGAGTTCGAGCTTCTCGATCATGGGGTGTTTCATGAGCTCCTTCAGAATATCCACCAATGCCTGGTGCTCCTTGCCGATGGCCACCGGTGGTTCGCCAGGCAGATACTCGACCGTTCCAACCAGCAGGTGGTCCGGCTGCTCCCAGCTTTCCAGGATGCGGAACTTGCGGCCGCCGCGCACCACAATCCCCAGGCGCCCGTTACCGAGCTGATTGAAGTTGACTATCGACGCCTCGCTTCCCACCTCAAAGATATCTGGCTGGCGATCGTTGGGGCTCGACCGGGCATCGCGGCCACTGCGAATCAGCACAACGCCAAACGGGATTTCTTTGCGCAGACAGCCGCTCACCATATCGAGATAACGTGTTTCGAATATCTGCAGTGGTAGCTGACCCCCTTCGAACAGCACCACACCCAATGGAAACAACGGGATTTCGAAACGTTCGGCCATCGGCGAACTTTAGCACGCCGGAAAAGGGGTCAGCCCACTTTAATGAAGTTACCCTGAACACTTTTCCGGTAGACTGCGCGGCCGTGGACTGGCTTCAGATCATCGTACTGGCCCTGATTCAGGGCATAACGGAATTCCTCCCGGTTTCGAGTTCTGCTCATCTCATCCTCCCGGCTCAACTCGACCTATGGCCAGACCAGGGTCTCGCATTCGATGTGGCGGTGCATCTCGGCACGCTGATGGCGGTGATCGGCTATTACCGGGCGGAACTCGTGCGGTTTGCGAGAAGCGGCTGGTTATACGCGAGCAACCGAACCTATGACGGTCACCTCGACCTTCTGCTGAAGATCTGCCTGGCCACATTACCGGTAGTCGTCTTCGGTTTCGTACTCAGAGACTGGGTCGCGACGGAACTCCGTTCGGTTCTGGTGATTGCCGTGACCACCATCGCGTTTGGCCTGCTGTTGTGGGGAGCGGACCGAAGCCGCGCGCGGTTCACCGATATCTCGTGGGCACACGCTTTGATCATCGGTGCTGTACAAGCGCTGGCAATAGTCCCCGGGACCTCGCGTTCCGGAGTGACCATCACCGCCGCGCTCGTGCTGGGTTTGACCCGCAGCCAAGCAGCGCACTTTTCGTTTCTGCTGGCAATCCCCACCATCGCGGGCGCCGGCTTGCTGACGACACTCGACCTGATGGCCACTCGCGCGGCGGTTCAGTGGCTGGACCTCGCTGTGGGGGGCATCCTCGCGTTCGTCAGCGCGTACACCTGCATTCATGTTTTTGTCCGCCTCGTGGAGCGGATCGGCATGTTTCCGTTTGTCGTGTATCGACTGGTGCTGGGCGCTGTTTTACTGGCGATGGTGGCCGGCGGCCTGGACTCTATTTCGTAAACACAAAACGAAACGAACGGTGCCGACTTTTAGCCTGAGCCTTTAGAACGGTATGTCGTCGTCGAAGTCGTCGTCCGTTAACGTGGGCGCGTTCTGAGGCTGTGACGTCGGTGGGGCCGATGATTCGAACCCGTCGGGTGGGCCGCCTTCGCCACCACCGCGACTATCGAGCATCTGCAGTTCTCGCGCCATAATCTCGGTGCGATAGTGTTTCTGCCCGTCCTTCTCCCAGTTGCTGGTTCGCAGGCTGCCTTCGATGTAAACCTTCGAGCCTTTGCGCAGATACTCGCCGGCTATCTCGGCGAGCCGGGAAAAACACACCACGTTGTGCCATTCGGTCCGCTCCCGCTGCTCGCCGCTTTGTTTATCGCGCCAGGTATCGCTGGTGGCAACACTGAAATTAGTGACGGGATTGCCGCCCTGGGAGTACCGCGTTTCCGGGTCTCTGCCCAGATTGCCGATGAGAATTACCTTGTTGATCCCCCGTGCCATACTCGTGTCTCTTCCATCTGTTGGTTATCAAAAACGTAATCGCAAGTCTATCTCATCAATGGTACGAAGCCTACGGTTCGGCCTTCCAGTAATGTAAGTCACCCTCCCGCTTGCTCCGAAGAATCTATCCGTTTATGTTGTCGGGTTGGCCTGCAGGAAAGATCTATTGGACACCATCGTCGTACGAGGGGCGCGGACTCACAATCTGCAAAACATCGATATCGACATTCCCCGCGACCAACTGGTGGTCATCACTGGTCTGTCGGGGTCGGGTAAGTCGTCCCTTGCGTTCGATACGCTCTACGCCGAGGGGCAGCGCCGTTATGTGGAGTCCCTCTCCGCATACGCTCGCCAGTTCCTGTCCCTGATGGAAAAGCCCGACGTCGACCACATCGAGGGGCTGTCCCCGGCCATCTCCATCGAACAGAAATCGACCTCCCACAACCCACGTTCCACAGTGGGTACGATTACCGAGATCTACGACTATCTGCGGCTGCTGTTTGCCCGCGTAGGGGAACCACGCTGTCCCCATCACGACAAACCGCTGGATGCTCAAACCGTGAGCCAGATGGTCGATCAGGTGATGACCCTACCCCAAGGTAAACGCATCATGGTGCTGGCCCCGGTGGTGGTCGAGCGCAAGGGCGAGCACCTTCATGTATTCCAGGAGCTGCTGTCCAACGGTTTCATCCGTGCGCGCATCGACGGTCTGGTGGTGGATCTGGATCATCCGCCGGACCTCGACAAGAATAAAAAACATACCATCGAGGTCGTCGTCGACCGCTTACGGGTGCGTGACGATGTACAGCAGCGCCTGGCTGAATCCTTCGAAACCGCCATCGACCTCAGCGACGGAATCGCTACCGTTCGCGATATGCCAGACCCCGCAAGCGCAAACAGCCAGGCCGAGGTCAGCCAGGAAGAGATGGTGTTTTCCGCCCGATTTGCGTGCCCCGTGTGCGGCTATAGCATCAGCGAACTCGAGCCACGTATGTTTTCGTTCAACAATCCCGCGGGAGCCTGCCAGGAGTGCGACGGTCTGGGCGTGAAACAGTTTTTCGATCCCGATCTCGTCATTCAGGACACGGAGCTCACGTTGGCCGAAGGGGCCATCCGGGGCTGGGATCGGCGCAACGTCTACTACTTCCATATGCTTTCGTCGCTGGCAAATCACTACAAATTCGATGTGGAAGCATCTTTCGCAAAGCTGAAGAAGAAACACCAGCAGGCGATTCTCTATGGCAGTGGCCGGGAACGGATCGATTTCAGCTACGTCAACGACCGCGGGGACGTCATCCACCGCCGGCATCGCTTCGAAGGCGTCATCCCAAACATGGAACGCCGCTATCACGAAACCGACTCGAGCCTGGTGCGGGACAACTTGCAGAAGTATCTGCGGGTGCGCAGCTGCCCCGAGTGCAGCGGCACCCGCTTGCGGGAAGAATCCCGGCACGTTTTCATCAAGCGCACCAATTTGCCGCAGATTACTTCGGGTGCTATCGAAGACACGCTGAATTACTTCAAGAAGCTCAAACTGACAGGCCGACGCGGCCAGATCGCCGACAAGATCTTGAAGGAAATACGCGCTCGTCTGCAGTTCCTGGTCGATGTCGGGCTCAACTACCTGACGCTGGATCGCAGAGCCGAAACGCTCTCCGGAGGAGAAGCGCAACGCATCAGGCTCGCGAGCCAGATCGGCGCCGGACTCGTCGGGGTGATGTACATCCTCGATGAGCCCTCCATCGGTCTGCATCAACGTGACAACGCTCGATTGTTACGCACATTGCAACATCTGCGCGATCTCGGAAATTCGGTACTCGTGGTAGAACACGATGAAGAAGCGATACGCAGCGCCGATTACATCATCGACATCGGTCCTGGCGCCGGTGTTCACGGTGGCAAAATAGTGGCGTGTGGGAATCTCGAACAAATTCTCGCCTCCAGTGACTCCATCACCGGAAAGTACCTGTCAGGGAAGCTGAAAATTTCGGTGCCGAATAGGCGCACGTGCGTCAACCGCAGGGAGGTCGTGCGGCTGGTCGGCGCCACGGGAAACAATCTGCAGAACATCTCTGTAGATATTCCATGTGGATTATTTACCTGCGTCACGGGCGTGTCGGGATCTGGCAAATCAACCCTAATCAATCAAACCTTGTATCCGCTTGCAGCGACCGCGCTAAACAAGGCGAGTACGCTCACGGCCGCACCTCACGACAGCATCGAGGGGTTGAACTTCCTCGACAAGGTGGTCGACATCGACCAGAGCCCCATCGGTCGGACCCCGCGTTCCAACCCTGCCACCTACACCGGCTTGTTCACGCCTATTCGCGAGTTGTTCGCGCAGACCCAGGAAGCCCGCACCCGCGGTTATAAACCAGGTCGTTTCAGCTTCAATGTCAAGGGGGGGCGTTGCGAGGCTTGCCAGGGAGACGGTGTCATCAAGGTTGAAATGCACTTTTTACCGGATATTTACGTGCCATGTGACATCTGCAAGAGCAAACGTTACAACCGGGAAACCCTGGACGTACGTTACAAAGAGAAGAACATCAGCGAAGTACTGGATATGACGGTCGAGGAAGCACACGAATTCTTCGCTCCGGTGCCCATGCTCGCACGCAAGCTACAAACCCTCATGGACGTGGGACTTTCCTATATCAAGCTCGGCCAGAGCGCGACCACCCTCTCCGGCGGAGAAGCCCAGCGGGTGAAACTCTCCCGTGAGTTATCCAAGCGGGACACCGGCAAGACGTTGTATATCCTCGATGAACCCACCACTGGCCTGCACTTTCACGATATCGCCCAGCTTCTGGTCGTGTTACATCGATTACGCGATCAAGGCAATACGATCGTGGTGATCGAACACAATCTGGACGTCATCAAAACCGCAGACTGGGTAATCGATCTCGGTCCGGAAGGGGGCTCGGGCGGTGGTCAGGTTGTTGCGGTCGGTACACCGGAGGAACTGACGAAGAAGAAAGGCTCCCACACCGGACGTTTTCTGAAAAAAGTTCTTTGATTGGGGTCAGGGTAAAGTGCCAGAGTAAACGTCCGTTTACTCTGGCACTTTACTCTGACCCCCCTATTCGTTCTCTTCCGCGTCGTTCTCTTCCGCGTCTTTGTCCGGCATCGGTCGATCAACCAACTCGATGTAGGCCATCGGTGCCGAATCACCGGAGCGATATCCACACTTGAGGATACGGGTGTAACCTCCCGGGCGATCCAGATAACGCGGCCCCAGCTCCACAAAGAGCTTGCCGACGGCCGCTTTATCGCGGGTTCGCGAAAACGCCAGGCGCCGGTTGGCGACCGAATCTTTTTTTGCCAGAGTAATCAAAGGTTCTGCGATACGGCGCAACTCCTTGGCCTTGGGCAAGGTCGTTTTTATCACTTCATGCTCGATGAGTGACACCGCCATGTTGCGAAACATCGCCTGGCGGTGCGAGCTCGTACGATTGAAGTGTCGTCCACTTTTACGATGACGCATTGTTCCTTACTACCTTGTTACCAATACCCAACCGGTGCTTATTACCCTAGGCGACCGATTTCCAAGCCGACCTTGTCCAAGCCGACCTTGTCCAAGCCGACCTTGTCATTGCTTTTGAGACTCGGCGGCGGCCAGTTTTCCAGACGCATCCCCAATGACAAACCCCGAGAGGCCAGTACGTCTTTGATTTCAGTTAACGACTTCTTGCCGAGATTTGGTGTCTTCAACAGCTCCACTTCGGTGCGCTGAATCAGATCACCAATATAGTAGATGTTCTCTGCTTTCAGACAGTTGGCAGAACGCACGGTAAGCTCGAGGTCGTCGACCGGACGGATCAGGATCGGATCGATCTCTTCTTCCTTCTCTTCCGCTACGGGTTCACCTTCGCTCTCGACATCGACGAAAACCGCCAACTGATGTTGCAGAATGGTTGCCGCACGGCGAATCGCCTCTTCAGGGCCGATGGTGCCGTTCGTCTCGAGATCCAGAACCAGTTTGTCGAGGTTAGTCCGTTGTTCAACGCGGGTACTCTCTACGCTATACGCAACCCGGCGCATCGGGCTGTAGGTGGCATCCAGTCGGAGCACGCCAATGGGCCGCGTTTCCTCTTCTTCTTCCTGGGTGTCCACCGGCTCGTAGCCACGACCACAGGTTACCCGCGCTTCGATCCGTATGGCGCCATGTTCGTTCAACGAACAGATAACGTGATCCGGGTTGGCAATCTCAACGTCCTGAGTAAGCTGGAAATCTCCCGCTGTTACCTGCCCTGAGCCAGACTTGTCGAGCGTTATCAACGCTTCTTCCTGGGTATGTAGAACAACTGCAATACCTTTCAGATTAAGCAGGATGTCGATGACGTCTTCCTGGACGCCTTCGAGCGTGCTGTATTCGTGCAGCACGCCATCGATCTGTACTTCCGTAATTGCAGCCCCCGGCATCGACGACAGCAGAATTCGCCGCAGCGTGTTGCCCAACGTGTGACCAAAACCGCGCTCGAGCGGTTCGAGCGTGACTTTCGCCCGGGTTGGGCTCAACACCTCCAGTTCGAGGTGGCGAGGTGTTAGAAATTCCGTAACCGACTGTGCCATAGATTTAAGCCTCCTTGAGCTCGGATTACTTGGAGTAAAGCTCCACGATAAGGTTTTCATTAATTTCCGAAGGCAATTCACCGCGATCGGGAGTGCGCCTGAAGGTTCCCTCCTTTTTATCCGGGTCTACGTCCACCCATTCCACGGGCGAGCGTTGACCCGCCAGTTGAAGTGCTGATTGAATTCGTAGCTGTCCACGCGCGCTTTCAACGACCGCGACGATGTCGTCCGGTTGCACCTGGTATGAGGCAATATTCACCACATGACCGTTCACCATGATGGCTTTGTGAGACACCAACTGCCGTGATTCGGCGCGAGTTGAGCCAAAGCCCATACGATAGACCACGTTATCCAAGCGTCCTTCCAACAGGCGTAACAAGTTCTCACCCGTTGCCCCCTTCTGGCGATCCGCCTTTTTGTAATAATTGCGAAACTGTTTTTCGAGTACACCATACAAACGTCGGACTTTCTGTTTCTCACGCAGCTGTATTGCATAGTCCGTCAATCGTGTGCGACGCGCGCCATGCTGACCGGGAACCTGCTCGATCTTGCACTTCGAGTCGATGGGACGTACCCCACTTTTCAAGAACAGATCAGTACCTTCGCGGCGCGACAGTTTGAGTTTCGGACCTAAATAACGGGCCATTCCCTACGTTCTCCAAAAGACAATTTATACATACTCCCGCACCTACACCCGACGACGTTTCGGCGGCCGACATCCGTTATGCGGAATAGGCGTTACGTCGGCGATGCTGTTAATTCTCAACCCTGATGCATTCAAGGCGCGCACAGCGGATTCACGCCCGGGTCCCGGACCTTTGATCAGTACATCGACACTCTTCATGCCGCGTTCAACCGCGGTATTAGCCGCCGTCTCTGCAGCAACCTGAGCGGCAAACGGAGTGCTTTTTCGAGAGCCTCGGAAACCCGAACCACCCGCCGTCGCCCAACACAGCGCATTACCCTGCCGATCGCTGATTGTGATGATCGTGTTGTTGAAAGACGCGTGAACATGCGCAACACCATCCACAACCACACGTTTGACTTTCTTTTTTTCCGCCATATATGTGTCCTATTTCCTGATCGGGCGCCGCGGGCCTTTCCGCGTGCGCGCGTTTGTTCGGGTCCTCTGACCGTGCACCGGCAATCCCCGCCGATGGCGGATACCTCTATAACACCGCAAGTCCTGGAGGCGCTTGATATTCATGGCGACTTCCCGACGCAGATCGCCCTCCACCTGTAACTTGGAAATCTCCGCGCGCAGTGCATCCAGATCAACTTCTTCCAAGTCCTGCACTTTTACATCGGGATTAACACCCGCCGATTCACAAAGACGTTTCGCCGTGGTCGGTCCGACGCCGTAGATATACGTCAGTGAAATACCCGCGTGCTTGCTGTCTGGTACGTTGATACCGGCAATACGTGCCATTTAGGTCGCTCTCCGTTTATTCAAGCCAGATTATCCCTGGCGCTGCTTATGTCGCGGCTCGGACTTGCAAATTACGCGGACCACACCTTTGCGTTTAACTATCTTGCAGTTCCTGCACATTCTCTTAACCGATGCTCGTACTTTCATCTATACCTCGCGCCTCTATTATCGTCCTTCCGGCCTACCTGGGGCCCTTACGGCTATAACTCTTGAGATTCGACTTCTCCATCAGCTTGGCGTACTGACTGCTCATCAAGTGCGCCTGCACTTGAGACATGAAGTCCATCGCAACCACCACCACGATCAGCAGCGCCGTTCCGCCGAGCTGAAAAGTGACATTGAAAAACACGATCATGAACTCAGGCAGCAGACACACCAACGTGACGTACAAGGCTCCAAACACCGTCAACCGCGTAATGACGTCGTCGATGTATCGCGCTGTCTGTTGTCCAGGTCGAATACCCGGCACGTACGCCCCCTGCCGTTTCAGGTTGTCTGCAACATCTTTGGGATCAAACATGATCGCGGTATAAAAAAAGCTGAAGAAAATAATCCCCGCTGCAAACATCAGGATGTAGAGCGGTTGGCCGGGCGACAGGATCAGCGAAACGTTCTGAAGCCAATCCATGCCCTCGCTGTTACCGAACCACTGCGCCATCGATGCAGGTGCCAGCAACAGGCTGGACGCAAAAATAGCTGGAATCACGCCCGCCATGTTGATCTTGAGCGGTAAATGGCTGGCCTGACCCTGATATACGCGGCGGCCCTGTTGACGTTTTGCATAGTTCACAGTAATCCGCCGTTGCCCGCGCTCGATGAATACGACAAACGCGACAATCAATATGGCAAATGCGCCGATGAACAAAAGCGCAATGATGTTGATATCTCCCTGGCGAGCGGCTTCGAAGGATTGCCCGATCGCCGAGGGGAATCCGGAAACGATGCCCGAGAAAATAATCAGGGAAATACCGTTGCCAACCCCGCGTTCGGTTATCTGCTCACCCAACCACATCATGAACAGGGCACCGGTCACGAGCGTGGTTGTTGCCACAAAGAAAAAGGAGAAGTTTGGCGCAAACGCGAGGCCCTGATTGGCGAGCGTCACCGACAGGGAAGTTCCCTGAACAAGTGCAATCAACAGACAGCCATAACGCGTGTACTGAGTGATCTTCCGCCGCCCGGATTCACCCTCTTTGCGTAGTTGCTGCAGGCTCGGATACATCATGGTCATCAGGTTCATGATGATGCTCGACGTAATGTAAGGCACGACACCCAGAGCAAGGATGCTCATACGCTCAAGCGCCCCACCCGAGAACATGTTGAACAGATCCAGAATGCCGCCCTGCTGCTGGTCGAATAGTGCAGCGAGACGTTCTGGATTAATTCCAGGCACGGGTATATGCGTACCCATGCGATACACGAGTAACGCGAAAAACACGAACAGCAAACGGTTACGGAGTTCGCTGAGCCCCGCTTGAACGCCTGCCAGTTGTTGTCCCGTACCGGTAGCCATCAGTCTTCTATCTTGCCTCCAGCGGATTCAATTGCCGCTCGAGCGCCTTTGCTTACCCCGATACCTTTTACCGTCACCGCTCGATCGATCTCACCTGAGAGCATCACGCGCACGCGCTTGATGTTGCGGGAAATCAAGTTCGCAGCTTGCAATGAAGCGATGTCCACAACATCGCCTTCCACTTTGTCAATCTCACTCAGATTGACCTCCGCAGTAATGAGACCCACGCGAGAGCGAAAACCAAACTTGGGAATTCGCATCTGCAGCGGCATCTGGCCACCTTCGAAACCCGGCGCAATTTTGCCTCCGGATCGTGATTTCTGACCTTTCGTTCCGCGGCCTGCCGTTTTACCCCAGCCCGAACCAGCGCCGCGACCCACGCGACGTTTGTTCTTCTTGCTTCCCGCATTCGGGCCAATCGTGTTCAACCGCATGTTACTCACCTTCGACTTTGACCATGTAGCTCACACGATTGATCATGCCCCGCACGGAGGGCGTATCTTCCACTTCCACCGAGTGGCCAATACGTCTGAGCCCAAGACCCGCAACACAGGCCTTGTGTTTCTTCAACCGGCCGGCAGCGCTTTTCACCAGGGTGACGCGTATTGCCTTCTTTGCCTTCTTGCTCATGCGGTAATTTCCTCGATCGTCTTACCGCGTTTCTCAGCCACCATCTCAGGGGAGCGAATATTCGTGAGTGCCTTGAAGGTCGCTCGAATGACGTTTACCGGGTTAGTGGACCCATAACACTTGGCAAGCACGTTGTGCACACCCGCCGCTTCGAGCAACGCACGCATGGTGCCACCGGCAATGATACCCGTGCCTTCGGAAGCCGGTTGCATGTACACCTTCGATGCACCGTGACGTACGGTTATCGGATACCAGATCGTTGAACCGTTGAGATCTACATCAACCATGTTCTGCCGTGCAGCCAGCATGGATTTCTGGATCGCCAACGGCACCTCGCGAGCTTTACCCCGGCCAAAACCTACCCGTCCGTTACCGTCACCCACGACAGACAGAGCCGTAAATCCGAAAATCCGGCCTCCCTTGACCACTTTGGCCACCCGGTTCACTTGAACCAGCTTTTCGACCAGGCCTTCTTCACGTATCTCTTCGGTATACGCCATCTTTAAAACTCCAATCCGCCTTCGCGCGCCGCATCCGCCAATGCCTTTACCCGGCCATGATATTTGTACCCCGAACGATCGAACGCCACTTTGACTACACCGGCTTCTTTCGCCCGTTCGGCGATCAAACTGCCAACCTTCGTGGCAGCATCGACGTTACCCGTGCTGCCGTCGCGCAATGACTTCTCCAACGTGGAAGCCGACGCCAGCACTTCGTTGCCGGCAGGCGCGATTACCTGCGCATAAATGTGCTGTGGTGTACGGGTCACCGTCAACCGTACCGCGCCGAGTTCGCGCATCTTCATCCGGCCCCGGCGAGCCCGTCGTAGTCTGGATACATTTTTCTCGTGCATGTCTTGCCTTAAGTCTTCTTAGCTTCTTTGATTCGCACCCGCTCGTCAGCGTAGCGCACGCCCTTACCCTTATATGGCTCCGGGGGACGGAAACTGCGTATTTCCGCGGAAACCTGACCCACCAGCTGTTTACTGATCCCGGAAACGACGATCTCCGTCTGGGTCGGCGTCTGAACTTCTATCCCGTCGGGCAATTGATATTCCACCTGATGAGAAAATCCTAACCGCATGCTCAGCTGTTTGCCCTGCACCTGTGCCCGGTAACCCACACCTTGAAGCAGGAGCTTTTTCTCGAACCCCTCGGATACGCCCAACACCATGTTGTTTACGAGTGCCCGCATGGTGCCCGCCAATGCCCGCGCCGCTTTTTCGTTCGTGCGTGGAGCGAAGGTATAAGATCCCTCTTCCTGTACGATCTCCACGGTGGGGTGGATATCCAGTTCCAGGGTTCCTTTCGCTCCTTTCACGCTGATACGCTGACCATCGAGCTTGATCTCGACGCCGGACGGCAAAGTGACCGGATTGCTAGCAACTCGTGACATCCCAAAACCCTCTAGAACACCGTAAACAGAACTTCACCACCCACGCCTTGCGAACGTGCGGAGCGATCTGTCATGAGACCCTTGTTAGTGCTGATAACGGCAACACCCAGCCCACCTCGAACTTTCGGCAGTTCACGGGACTCCTTGTAAACTCGCAATCCCGGACGACTGATCCGATGGATCTCCTCAATGACAGGACGCCCCTCGTGATAACGCAACTGGACGTTCAACTGCGGCTTGGCCTCTTCTGAGACTCCAAAGCTAGCTATGTATCCTTCGTCCTTCAGCACCTGGCAAATAGCCATCTTTACCTTTGAAGCGGGCATCTCGACATCCGGATGGCTCGCCAACTGGGCGTTACGAATCCGGGTAAGCAAATCAGCAATGGGATCTTGCATCGTCATGGATAAACCTCTACCAACTCGCCTTGACAAGGCCAGGTATGTCCCCGCGCATCGCAGCTTCGCGTAACTTGTTGCGGCCCAATCCAAATTTTCGATATACCCCATGCGGCCGACCAGTCAACCCACAACGGCGTTGCATGCGTACGGGACTTGCGTCGCGAGGCAGTTTCTGCAGCTTTAGCTGCGCCTCCCAACGGTCATCGTCACTTGCGTTGCGATCACCGATAACGGCTTTCAAAGCAGCCCTTTTCTTTGCGTACTTCTTAACCATACGCGCCCGCTTCTTTTCCCGTTCTATAACCGAAGTTTTTGCCATTTCTTAATTTCCAGTTTCAGTCTCTAAACGGAAAGTTGAAGGCTCGCAGCAATGCCAGGCCTTCCTCATCCGTCTGTGCCGAGGTGGTAATGGTGACGTTCAAACCTCGAATTTTATCGATCTTGTCGTAGTCGATCTCGGGAAATACGATCTGTTCGGTAATTCCCATGGAGAAGTTTCCGTGCCCGTCGAACGATCGCGGGTTCAAACCACGAAAGTCCCGAATCCGCGGAATGGCGATACCGATCAAGCGCTCGATAAACTCGTACATCCGCTCGCGACGGAGCGTCACCCTGCAACCAACTGGCCAACCAGCGCGAATTTTGAAAGCAGCTTCCGATTTACGCGCATTGGTCACTACGGGCTGTTGACCTGCGATCAAGGTGAGATCCCCAACCGCATAATCCATAATCTTACGGTCGCCCACCGCATCGCCCACGCCCATGTTGAGCGAAACTTTTTCCAAACGTGGAACCTGCATGACGTTTTCGAATTTGAGCGTTTCCTGTAACCGCGGCCGGATCTCGCTCACAAACTGTTGATGCAAATCTGTCATACGCTTTCTTACTCTTCGATCACCTTGCTGGTGGACTTGTAGAAACGCTCTTTGTTCCCGTCGGTAATGCGAAATCCAACCCGGTCGGCCTTTTCGGATTCATCGTTCCAGATCGCAACATTGGACGCCTGCATTGGGGCCTCCTGCTCGACAATCCCGCCCTGCTGGCCAATATTGGGATTGGGTCGCTGGTGTTTTTTCACCAGATTGATTCCCGCGACAAGCAGTTTGCCGTTATCAAGCACCCTCAGAACTTCTCCACGACGACCTTTGTCACGTCCTGCTATGACCACCACCTCATCGTTTTTCTTTATCTTCAACATCGCTTGAGCCTGCTTAAAGCACTTCCGGCGCGAGTGAGATAATGCGCATGAAGTTTTCTGTTCTCAGTTCCCTCGTTACCGGGCCAAAGATGCGTGTCCCGACGGGTTCATTCTGCGGGGTCAACATGACCGCGGCATTCTGATCAAACCGGATGATGGAGCCATCCGGGCGACGTATACCCTTTTTAGTCCGAACGACCACTGCGTTCATCACCTGCCCTTTGCGAACCCGGCCCCGGGGAATAGCTTCTTTCACCGTGACCTTGATGATGTCGCCGATGCCCGCGTAGCGTCGATGAGACCCACCGAGCACCTTGATACATTGCACCCGCCGGGCACCGCTGTTGTCGGCAACCTCCAACATGGTTTCTGATTGAATCATTCATCAACCCTCAGACGTATACTCATTAGACTTCCCGCGACCGCTCATCGATGCTCTGCAGCATCCAGGATTTAGTTTTCGACAACGGCCGGCATTCCACTACAGTTACCTTGTCACCCACTTTGCACTCGTTGTTCTCGTCATGTGCATGTACTTTGGACGATCGGCGAATGATCTTGCCGTACACCGGATGCTGCACACGGCGCTCAATGAGCACGGTGATGGACTTGTCCATTCGGTCACTGACCACCCTGCCGGTTACGGACCGACCTCGGCGTTTAACCTCGGCTGACTGTTCAGCCATTTAGCTTCTCCTGCATGATCGTTTTCACTCGCGCAATATCGCGCCGTGCGTCTATGAGAAAATGCGTTTGTCCGAGTTGGCCGCTCGCTTTCTGCATACGGTGATGAAATTGTTCCTTGCGCAACCTCAAGAGCTCTCCTTCGAGCTCCTCCATATTCTTTTCGCGCAGTTCAGATGCCTTCATATCTCTACTGCCTACATTGCCGTACGTTTTACGAATACCGTTGGAAACGGCAGTTTCGCGGAAGCGAGATGAAACGCATCGCGTGCATCTGCTTCCGATACCCCTTCGATTTCATACAGCACCCGACCGGGTTGGATGAGGGCCACCCAATACTCGACAGCCCCCTTACCTTTTCCTTGGCGCACTTCCAATGGCTTCTTGGTAATCGGCTTGTCCGGAAACACTCGGATCCAGATCTTGCCACCGCGCTTGATCCGCCGGGTCATGGCACGTCGAGCCGCCTCGATCTGACGAGCCGTCATGCGGCCCCGACCGACAGCTTTCAGGCCGTATTCGCCAAAGCTGACACGGTTCCCGCGCTGCGCCAGCCCGCGATTGCGGCCCTTCTGCTGCTTACGAAACTTTGTTCTTTTTGGCTGTAACACTCATTAACCCTTGATCAATCTATTGCTTTCGCTTGCGCCACGAGCGCCTAGCCCCCTGCAGGGGACCGACCCTCGTCTTCGGTACCGATGATCTCGCCTTTGAAGATCCACACCTTGACACCTATCACGCCGTAGGTGGTTCCCGCCTCATAGACGGCATAGTCGATATCCGCTCGTAAGGTATGCAACGGTACACGACCTTCGTGATACACCTCCGAGCGTGCAATTTCGGCCCCGCCCAAACGACCCGCGACGCGCACCTTGATACCGAGCGCGCCTAAGCGCATCGCGTTCTGAATGACTCGTCGCATAGCCCGCCGGAACTGCACCCGTCGCTCGATCTGCTGCGCAACATTCTGGGCCACCAACAAGGCATCCAGTTCGGGCTTGCGAATTTCCTCGATGTTTATGTGCACGGGCACACCCATCAACTCTGCCACTTCCATACGCAAACGCTCGACATCTTCGCCTTTCTTGCCAATGACGATGCCAGGACGAGCGGTATGTATGCTGATCCGAGCATTCTGCGCGGGCCGCTGGATGTCGATCCGACTGATCGATGCCTGAGACAGCCGCTTGCGCAGAAACTCACGTACCGCCAGGTCGTTCAACAGGTATTCGGGATAGGTTTTCTTTTCTGCATACCAGACCGAAGTATGTTCTTTGACGATCCCCAGTCGAATACCAGTGGGATGTACTTTCTGCCCCATTCGTAACCTACTCGTCAGTAACCGTCACAGTAATGTGACTGGTTCGTTTCAATATTCGATCCGCCCTTCCTTTGGCGCGTGTCTTGATGCGCTTCATGGTGAGGCCCGCATTGACGAAAACTTCCGAGATCTTCAACTCGTCGATGTCCGCACCCTCGTTGTTCTCAGCATTTGCAATCGCCGACTCGATCACCTTACGAACCAGACCTGCAGCTTTTTGCGGGCTGAAACTCAAGATTTCCAAAGCATCGCCTACCGCCTTACCGCGAACCTGATCCACGATCAAGCGAACTTTCTGCGGCGAAATCCTCAGTCGTTTTGTCGTGGCACTTACTTGCATCTTTCGTCTCCTACGCCCGACTAACGACGACGCGCCTTCCTGTCAGCGGCATGCCCGCGAAAGGTACGAGTGGGGGAGAATTCGCCAAGCTTGTGCCCCACCATGTCTTCATTGATGGACACGGGAATATGTTGACGGCCGTTATGCACGGCGATGGTCAAGCCAACCATATCCGGGATGATCATCGAACGCCGCGACCAGGTTTTGATCGGGCGCTTGTCGTTATTCGCCACAGCCTTCTCCACCTTCTTCATGAGATGAAGGTCGACAAAGGGTCCTTTGTGGAGCGATCTTGGCATCGCTTATCTCCTACCTCGACGACGAACGATGAGTTTGTCCGTACGCTTGTTTTTTCGGGTCTTGTAGCCTTTGGTGGGCACACCCCATGGAGATACGGGATGCCGCCCCCCGGATGTTTTTCCTTCCCCACCGCCATGTGGATGATCGACCGGATTCATGGCCACGCCACGTACTGTTGGGCGTACACCCCGCCAGCGTTTGGCACCCGCTTTCCCTAAAGAACGCAGGTTGTGTTCGCCATTTCCCACCTCACCCAACGTTGCCCGGCAGTCCGCAAATACCCGACGCATCTCACCTGAGCGCAAACGTATCGTCGCGTAGTTGCCTTCCCGGGCAACCAGCTGCGCGGACGATCCCGCACTTCGCACCATCTGTGCACCCTTGCCGGGCTTCAATTCGACGCAATGGATAACGCTACCGACGGGAATGTTGCGCAGTTGCATCGCATTACCCGGGCGGATGGGTGCGCTGCTGCCGCTTCGGAGTTCATCTCCTGCACTCACCCCACGCGGTGCGATGATGTAACGACGCTCGCCATCCAGATAAAGCAACAGCGCTATGTTCGCCGTACGGTTGGGATCGTACTCCAGACGCTCGACCGTGGCGGGTACGTTGTCCTTGTCGCGCCTGAAATCGATCAACCGGTAATGCTGCTTGTGGCCACCACCCCGATGTCGGCAGGTGATGCGGCCTGCGTTGTTGCGACCGCCCGTCTTACTTTGCGCAGACAACAGCGGCTTGAACGGCGCACCTTTGTACAACTCGCGATTGACCACTTTGACGACAAAACGGCGTCCCGGAGAGGTCGGTTTTGCTTTGACTACAGCCATTACCCTAATCCGTTACCATGAAGTCGATTTCTTGACCGGCAGCGACCCGTACGTAGGCCTTTTTCCAGTTCTTGGCCCGGGAAGTGCCTCGCACAGTACGTTTGACCTTCCCTTTCACGTTCAATGTGGTGACGTTCTCCACGGATACGTTGAAGAGCACTTCCACAGCTTCTTTTATCTCTCGCTTGCTGGCGTTTTTGGCGACTTTAAACGCGTACTGATTGCTCGAATCCCCCAACAGGGAAACCTTCTCGGAGATATGCGGCTCGATCAGCACGGTGTAGATCCGTTCGGGGTTCATACCAGCGCCTCTTCCATCTTTTTGAGCGCACCCACAGTCACCAGCACCTTCTCGTGACGGATCAGGCTCACCGGATCAATCCCCTCGACATCCCGTACATCGACGTTTTTCAGATTGCGCGCAGACAGGTAAAGGTTCTCATCCACCGACTCGGTGACGATGAGTACGTTGGCGAGTTCCAGTGATTTCAGTTGTTCGAGGAGGGCTTTGGTTTTGGGGGCTGCGACGGAAAAATCTGCACAGGCGATTAAGCGTTCCTGGCGAACAAGCTCCGACAGAATGCAACGCAGGGCACCGCGATACATCTTGCGATTGACCTTCACCGAATGATCTTGAGGTTTGATCGCAAACGTCTGTCCGCCGCCTCGCCAGAGCGGACTACGAATGGTCCCCGCGCGGGCGCGGCCTGTACCTTTCTGCCGCCAGGGTTTGCGTCCGCCACCACGGACTTCCGAACGGCTTTTTCCCGCGCGGGTTCCCTGACGGGCGCCGGCCAGATAGGCAACGACCACCTGATGCACCAGGGCCTCGTTATATTCGCGTCCAAAAGCGACATCGGAAACCTCTACGCTGCCACCGTTTGC
>JACZXA010000274.1 GCA_022571865.1 Pseudomonadota bacterium | reverse complement strand
CATCTTCTCACCAAAAGCGGTGGGCAGCGTGGACAACCGCAACTCGATCTCTTCACCATCGACGTTTTTAGTCTTTATCCTTCCGTCCTGGGGGCGCCGTTTTTCCGCGACATCCATTCGGCCGAGAATTTTGAGGCGGCTTGTTACGGCAGCGTTTACCGCCAGTGGCAGTTCGTATACAGGATGTAACACGCCATCGATACGGAATCGGATCAAACCCTGATCACGTCGTGGCTCGATGTGGATGTCGCTGGCCCGTTGCTCGTATGCGTACTGCAACAACCAATCCACAATGTTGACTACGTGGGCGTCATTGGCCTCTGGAGATTTGAGCGCACCGAGTTCGAGCATCTGCTCGAAGTTGGCAATACCCGATACCTCAAAACCCGCATTTTCCGCCTTTGCCACAGAGCGGGCCATCGTGTACCACTCGAGCGTGTAGCGACTCAGATCGGCGGGATTGCAGATGACGCGCCGGATTTTTCTGCCCCGCAACGTCTGCGTGAGCATACCCTCCCATTGGTACATATGGGGCTGAGCGCTGGCGAGTACGACCTCGTCGTCGGTAACTTCCACTGCCAGAATGCCGTGTCGCTGCGCGAAGGCATACGACATAACCTCCGTAACTGCGTTGACGTGGATCTTCAAAGGTTCGATACGCAGATAGGGCTGGCCGGATTTCTCGCTCAACCACTGGGTCATCGTTTCCAGATCGAGCGTGTGCCCCGGGTTGGTACGATTCTCGTACTCGCGACTCGCAACAACCTCAATAGGATGTTGCATGAGTTCTTTTTTGGTGCGCGGCGCAATGAGAATATCTTCCGCCTGGCGCTGGCTGATGAAACCTTCACTAACCAGATCATCCAGAATTACCGGCAGATCGAGCAGAAGCTCCTGGCGATTTTGCTGGGGCTCATCCGCTGTCGTTGTCGTTGTGAGACTCGGAGGATTCTCCGGCGCTCCAGGCGCTGGATCCGAGTGCTCAGAAGTCAGAGGCGTGGCCACGTAAATCCCTGCTTAGCCAAACTTCCTCAGTAAAATCCAACATTTACCCATTTGCAACCTCATCTCGGAGCGAGTTTGACGCAGATCACACTCTCCAGGGATAAGTTGCCTTCACTTTCGACGCTGCTGGCGCGGTTTGGGGAAAAGCGAGGGTGAGGTAGAATTCGGGCCTTTTGACTCGGTGGAAGACTCGGTCGACGATTGGCCGGAGGATTCGATCGGGACTCGGTAAGGGCTCGAGGACAATTCGGTGGAATCTGAGGACACAAACGAATACGCCAGGTGGTTTCGAGATTCGACCCCGTATATCAGCGCACATCGGCTCAAAACCTTTGTGGTGTTGCTGGGGGGCGAAGCGTTAGCCCACCGCAATCTGACCAACATCGTGCACGACCTCGCGTTGTTACACGTGCTGGGCGTACGAGTGGTGGTGGTACATGGGGCCAGACCACAGATCGACGCCGCGCTTCGAAAAAGTACATTTCACGGTTCACGCCGAGTGACCGATGCAAATGCCATGGAGACGATCCTCGGAATCTATGGGCAACTCAAGTCAAAACTCGAAGCGCTTTTCTCCACGGGTCTTCCGGCCAGTCCCCTGCATAACACGGACATTGCCGTGGCTTCGGGAAATTTCATCACCGCACGCCCCGTCGGTGTCCTGGACGGCGTGGATCATCTTTTTACCGGCGTTGCGCGCAAGGTCC
The DNA here is from genome assembly GCA_022571865.1 of Pseudomonadota bacterium. Classification (GTDB taxonomy): domain Bacteria; phylum Pseudomonadota; class Gammaproteobacteria; order Pseudomonadales; family Azotimanducaceae; genus SMWK01. The sequence continues at coordinate 3,349 of JACZXA010000274.1, read as the reverse complement.
ATGCTGGGCGAATCGAAGCCGCGCTGTCGAATAACGCGCTGGTACTGATCTCACCACTCGGGTACTCCCCCTCGGGCCAGGTGTTCAACCTCGCCTCGGATGATCTTGCGGCCGATGTGGCTCTCGGTTTGAACGCTGACAAGCTCATCGCTTTTGATGATCAACCCTATGTGACCGACAGCTCAGGTAACCCCCTCACCAATCTGACACCCATCCAGCTCGATGCGCTGTTGGATGACCTCGCACCTGGCAGCGCTCGGGCAAACCGACTTCACGCATTACTCAAGGCTTCACGCGGTGGGGTAAAGCGATGTCACAGCGTGTCTTTCACCGATGATGGCGCGCTTCTTGGCGAGCTATTTACCGCCGAGGGTCGCGGCACCCAGATAAGCGAGGCACGTGCCGATATGGTACGGCCCGCTCGCACGGCAGACGTGGCAGGAATCGTGGAACTGATTCGACCGCTCGAAGAAGCCGGTGTGCTGGTGCGCCGCTCACGAGATCGATTGGAGCAGGAAATAGAACGTTTTCTGGTTGCCGAGATCGACGGCATCGTGGTCGGCTGCTGTGCGATCTATCCGTGCGGTACCAGCGCCGAACTCGCCTGTGTCGCCGTTCACGAATCCTACCGCAAGACCAGGCACAACCCGGGAATCGGTGTCAGTTTACTGACTGGGGCCGAAGCCGCCGCCATCAAGGCGGGTATGGATAACTTGTTCGTGCTGACGACTCAAACTCATGACTGGTTCATCGAAAACGGCTTCACGGACGCCGATATCGATCAGCTACCGGTGCCCAAGCAGAGCCTGTATAACTATCAACGCAACGCCAAAGTGATGGTCAAACAGTTACGGAGCCTCGAGTCAGGAAAGGCAACATGACCGACAATCGTCCTTTTTCTTCTCGCATCGTCGACGGCCCGGAGCAAGCGCCAAGCCGGGCGATGTTGTACGCCGTTGGCTTCAAGGAGGCAGATTTCAACAAGCCGCAGATAGGCATTGCGTCAACCTGGAGCATGGTGACGCCATGCAACATGCACATCAACGAACTTGCCGATGCAGCGGCGATGGGTGCGGACGAGGCTGGCGCGAAGGCTGTGGTGTTCAACACGATCACCGTTTCCGACGGTATCTCCATGGGAACGCCAGGCATGCGCTACTCGCTGGTATCTCGTGAGGTGATTGCCGACTCGATAGAGACAGTGGTTGGCGCACAGGGATTTGACGGATTTGTCGCAATCGGTGGATGCGACAAAAACATGCCAGCGTGCGCGATGGCAATGGCCCGTCTGAACCGGCCAAGCATCTTCGTTTACGGCGGCACAATTCTCCCTGGCAAAGAGCACCGCGACGTTGTCTCCGTATTCGAGGCAGTAGGCGCCCACGCCGCCGGCACGCTTTCAGACATCGAGTTGAAAGAGATCGAATCCACGGCCATTCCCGGCCCGGGTTCCTGTGCCGGCATGTACACGGCCAACACGATGGCTTCGGCAATTGAGGCTCTGGGCCTGTCCCTCGCCAACAGCTCGGCCCTGAATGCGGTGTCGGATGCCAAACGCAAAGACAGTTACAACGCAGGAGCCGCGGTATTCAACCTGATTGAGCGCGGCATCAAACCCAGTGACATCCTTTGTCGCGAAGCGTTTGAGAATGCGATTACCGTCGTCATCGCACTGGAAGGTTCGACCAACGCCGTTTTACACCTGCTGGCGATCGCAAACGCGGCAGATGTGCCGCTGGAACTCGACGATTTCACCCATGTTGGGCTGCGTGTGCCGGTGCTCGCCGACATGCGTCCCTCAGGGCAATATTCGATGAGCGATCTCATCGATGTTGGTGGTATCCAGCCATTGATGAAAATTCTCCTCGATGAAGGTCTCCTGCACGGTGACTGCCTGACCGTTACCGGGCGCACGGTCGCCGAGAACCTCGCATCGGTCGACCCCTACCCAGCGGAGCCGCAGGTCATTCGCCCTTTGAGCAACCCGATAAAAAAGGACTCTCACCTGGTCGTGCTTTATGGAAACCTCGCACCCGAGGGTGCGGTTGCCAAAATCACCGGGCACGAGGGTCTTTCCTTCGCGGGTCACGCCAAATGTTTCCAAGGAGAGGAAGCGGCCATGCGCGCGATACTGGATGGTCGTGTCAGCAAAGGAGACGTCCTGATCGTCCGTTACGAAGGACCCCGCGGCGGACCGGGTATGCGCGAGATGTTGAGTATCACCAGCGCGATCAACGGCCTTGGCCTGGCGCAAGACGTGGCTCTGATTACTGACGGTCGTTTCTCCGGGGGATCCCATGGTTTTGTGGTCGGACACGTCACGCCCGAAGCGTTCGATGGCGGCCCGATCGCACTCCTCGAAGACGGTGACGCGATCACGGTGGACTCGGTCAAGCGCGAAGTCACCGTTGAGTTGAGTGATGAACAACTGACCGAGCGCCGCGCAAGATGGCGACAACCCGCCCCCTACGCAACCAAGGGGGTACTGGCCAAATATGCCAAGCTCGTCAGTACGGCGAGTGAAGGTGCGGTGACCGACAACTGACTGGACCAAAGCAATCATGACCGACGAAAAAATAGACCAGCAGGGAACCAAACTGGCGCGCAGACAAATTCTCGAGCCAGGAGAAAGCTCGGCGTGGCATATCGATCCATACCACCGTTTGTCGGTCATCATCAGGGGTAGCGAACTCAAGATAGAGTATCGCGATGGCGCAGAAGATCACCTTACGCCATCACCGGGCGAGGCCGGATGGGACGCACCGACCGACCGTATGCACCGGGCAGTCAACGTCGGCGTAGATACCTATGAAGAGGTCACACTGTTCTTGCTGGATCGACCGACGTCGATTCCCCAACCGACATCCTGATCCCTCTACGGCGAACCGGAATCAACAAAATGAGCGCATACCTCATAGTAGACATCCACATTCACAATCAGGAGCAATACCTCGAATACGTCAAACGGGTACCGCCACTGGTTGAGAAACATGGTGGTGATTATCTAATTCGAGGTGGCAACCCGATCACTCTGGAGGGAAACTGGCAACCAGAAAGACTGGTCGTTCTACGCTTCCCTTGCAGCCAGTCTGCTCGTGCATTTCTCGACGATCCTGACTATGCACCCGTCAAATCAATCCGCCATCAGGCCGCAAGCACCAATCTCCTACTGGTGGAGGGCATCTAGCCTGGATTATTCATGAACAAGCGTAGCGAGGTCGGGTCGAGGGCAATTCGCAAGCGAATTGCTAAGCAGTTTGCGAAGCAAACTGCCAGAGTAGTAAAACGCCGGGCCTCGCAGGCAGGATGCGCGGACTGTAGGGTGCGGGTCCCGTCCCATCGGGACGGG
>JACZXA010000081.1 GCA_022571865.1 Pseudomonadota bacterium | reverse complement strand
AAGGCTCGCTGCCGCACGCTCATAATGTCGATTGAATCCGCCTACTTTGCGCATCGCGTCTCGAAGACCACTGTCACGAACTGGCATCAATAGGAGATTCTGGGTCGCCTCCGATCGGCGCTGTTCGGAGCTAAATATCGTTGCCCGACCCGCTTGTTTGATCTGCACAACCAGGTAAACGAGTGTTGCGAGGACGGCAATAGCTCCAAAGAACTCCCCGAAGTTGCCCATCAACTGGGCGGTATCCGTCAACGTCATGATTTCCCTCCAACGGTTGATGAGGGGAGGCTACACTAGAGATGGGCCAACCGCGAAAGTCTGCTGGGGCACTTTTCGGCGCTCCCCAGGCCGGAATGGCGGGCCACGTTAGAGGAAGGCTCCATCTAGGCAAAGGGTATGGATATATCCCGCAAAACGAAACAAATGGCGGTCACTCAAATCTGGAGTTCTCGGGCTCGAAAAACGCCCAAGTGCGGACCAATCAGCGTTCAGACCTGGTTATGAGTCCTTCGGGTCACCTGCAATCAACGCACCGGAGTCAAGCCAGCGAGCGAGGGCGGGTTCCATTTCCTTGTCGCGGACTTCTTCATAACGCTTTATGTCATCGGCAGTGAGAACGCCGCGCCAGCGTTCGTTGGTGCCCTGGTTGATAAATCGCTTCCCTCCGCCTTCAAATAGCAAACTGAGTTGTTCGCCCATGATTTCGTCCGCGTTTTGTTTCATAGAATCAAACGTGGCGGCTTCTACCAACATCGGCCACTTTTCCGGGGCAACGTCAATATCCAGGTAAGTAGCGATGCGCTTCATTTGGCCTTCCAGATCCGCTTTCATGTCGCTGTAATGTACGTGCAGGATGTTAGGCAGATTGCGGAATTCCCACCACGTCCGTGCGTGGTGCATGTGTGACCAGTAGGGATATCCCTCTGGCTCCCATTCAAACCAGCCCCTGTTGATCCACTCGTCCCAAATCTTCGGGATGTCGCCATCGTATCTCGGCATCGGATCGCCAACCCGACCCGGCGTGTCATTCAGCATGGCGTAAGCTTGTTCCGTAAAAGCACCCCAGTGATTGAGAAGGGACATAAAGACATCTAGCGGGCCACGCCCGACGCAGATGTATTTGACCTGCTTAAAGTAAGGTATGCCATCGAGCGCCAGATGGCTCTTAATGAAACGGCGGTGGGATTGGCCATCCAGAGTAGCCTTTACTTCCTCAAGTGGCAGCGGTCGAAAGCCTATCCACGGCGCCATTTCCATAACGGGCTTCGGGAAGTGAGTGTCCTGGAAAATAAGCAGTGCGACAATCATCTGCGTCCATGTGGTTCCAGCCTTGTAGGACGTGGAAATGATGATGTCATCGTCGCGAGGGTCATAAATGCTCCAGCGGGTGCTGTCCAATGTGTGGTTCTGATAGGTACGGGTTACTTCCGGCAACCCTGTCTGATTCATGTCTATTCTCTCTAAGTAAATTCGCCCAGAGTATATCTGTGACTTGGAACATGTAGCAAAGCTTAGGAATCAAGGCTGATGAGTTGGTGGTAGTTCCATGTAGCCTGAAGGCATAGACATATCCCGCACTGCAACAAAGAGCGGACCCGTAAAGCAGGCTAAATTAACGCAACAAACGGCCATGAGCAGCCGTATTTGTGAGGAGCTTACGCCAAAGAATCTGCTGCCACGGGCTCCTTCAGCCGCAGCAGGACCACTCCCATGGCTAACACCCACCCCATTTGGGTTCCCAAGGCTATCAACCAGGGAGGTCTGATGCTCTCAAACACACCCGAGAGAACCGCCCCCAACGCCACATGCGCCACCACAACTATCATGCCCAGCCACCCGATCCACTTGGGTACCACCGACGTTCGTAGAATGACGAAACTGAAGAGGAGTACTCCGACGCCGACGATAAGCCCGCCCCCTACGCCCGCGGCGAGCCAGCCTGCTGGGCCAAGAGTGTCGGGCACCAGTTCGTAGCTGATACCTAATCGGACGAACTCATGGAAAAGAGAAAAGATGACACCGGTGACGAAAGCCGCCACCGCAATCCGCAGCACGGCTCCCGCCCTACGCAGGGCCTGATAGAAACCCAAGGCAGCGGGTATGCCGAGCAAACCGTATAGCACATCGAACCAGTGACCAGTCACAAGGTCTCCCGAACCAAAGAAGATGCGCGCCATAATACCGCTTACCACTGCCAGGATGGCACATACACCGCCGACCTTCACAAGGCTTATGTAGCCCATGGTTGCCACCGTCCTCTTCGTCAGCGGCCATTTTAACTCCTTGTGGTGAATGCTTGCTATGCAGAATCCACCAGAACGACATCTTCGAGAAAGCAGTCATTCACGAGCGGATTCTGAACGTGCCTGACCGGCCCCGCTCATCACTCCAATGCTGCTAGGTTTTTCTCAAATCAACGGCGACATCTATCTCTTGCTTCCAATCCTCGCCAGCTAGAAACCGTCAACCTCTACTGTGGCTCAATCGTGCAGTCGTGCGGCGTGTTCTAGCCGAGATGCGAAATAACCCACGTCCAAGCGCACGACGGACACCCGCTTTCCGGACGAGGGTGCGTGCACGAACCGCGAGTCGCCAACGTAGATTCCGACGTGGCCAGATTTCCAGCTCGTGTCGAAAAACACAAGATCGCCCCTTTTAAGGGATCGTCGGTTAACAGGCTTAGCCCGTCGGCGTTGTTCTCTTGAGGTACGCGGTACCTGTATGCCGTTTTGATCGTAGGCGAAATACACGAGACCGCTACAATCAAATCCATGCGGGTTGCTACCACCAAAACGATAGGGTGTGCCTACCATCGACAAAGCGGTATCGGCAATGCGATCACCCGTTGCCCTGCCGTGATCGACTGGCGCCGATTGCTGAGTTGTAGCAACGCTCTCCTCAATCGGGACAAGGGCGCGGTGAGTGACGCATCCGATCATGCCCATTACGCCGGTGGCTAGAACCAGAATCCCAGCACATCGCTTCAGAGCTACGCTCATCGAGCAGTCCGTTCGATTCGTGCTTTGGGCTCATACATAGAAGCCTCCGCCATCTGGTTAGCCGCAAAACCGGTTCTGGTCGGCCAAAATTCAGCCCTGAACCAGCACGCCACTGGTGGGAACCTTGTGTCGTAGCTCGTGACATTCTCCTGGCGGAGGTTGGTGTCCTGGGGGACGATCTGGGAACCAAATACGGCATTGACCGGGCGGCGGTAGGTGGCCGGGCGGGACATGCACCGAGTTTTGAGATTGAGGGTGCGCGTTATACTCAAGGGGGTGTTCCCAGCCAACATGGGTAACACAGCCACTCATGAGGAATGAACACAGCAGACACGTTGATAGTTGCCGGATGAGAAACAGAGATTTCATGCCGATGTCCTCCAGAATTCAACCACGACCTTATCTGTTAGCAGGTTCCGAATCTGTGATGGCCGTCATCGTAGATGTGAGGGTAACGGATCGGGCTCGAAAGGCAGTATTAGGGACAGCAATATTCCGCACTGCAACAATAAGCGGACCCCCAAATCACGCTCCTAAGAAGACAAAAACGGCCACAACCGGAACTATTCTTAGCTAAACCCTCGAAAGTTTATTAGCACGTCTGGGTACCAAAGCGAGCATCAAAACTTGACACCGGCAGGTGTGATTTTGCAAGAAGAGTCTAGCGGTTTAACTCTCGGTCTCGCCCATGGATTTCGTCTATGTCGAGGTCGATGCGTCCACGTGCCAACCTATGAAGTTCATCGCCAGTGGCTTCATCGAAATTGTAGGTCTTCAACACCCGACCCACACCTTTGGCAATATAGACATTGACTACGCCGTTTTCGAGAACGTAGTAAAAAGTTTGGTGTGATCCTTCAATCACGGAGAATCCTTAGTAGAATGTGTAGCTTGCAAAGCCAGCTGAGGTAACAGTTCTTTCATTTCTAGATCTGAATAGTCGTCATATTCGCTCAGATCTACGGTTCCTATGCCTTCGATGATCAATCTTTCAATGTTCAGGCGTACATCGCAATACCATTCGCAGATTATGTTCGTATCCTCATCAAGCCAAAAACCGCCCTCGGAATAGGCATGGTCGCTACTGTTATTGAATAGATGAGTTGGCATGAATCCTCCGTTCCCCGAGCCGCAAAAAACCGACACACTTGATGGACAACGTCTTCCCCTTCCTTCGAGCGGAAGTATACTCAACTTGCAAACTTGCAGAGCGGTTTGCGTGCAAAGGGAATGATCTACAACGGTCTGCACTTCTGAACGTGGAGCAATGAGAAATGCCAAGCGCATTGGAACAATGGTATAGGCTTAACATATCGCAGCTAATCAGAATGACAGGCCAGGGTAACCCGAAGGCTCAGGATGCGCTTGAGAAATACAATAAGTTGAAACAGGGTGGTGGTGAACCTCTGGCCTTCTTTTCTGGTGTCAGCAATTTCTGGGTGTTGGATGAAAATGATGAGAGTAGCCGGAGCCGAATTCGACGGCTCAACAACGAATCAAAGCCGTATCCGGGCTAGGTGGCCTCAAAACTCCCATTACACTCTGCCGTTCGGAGCCAGCTCTCTGATCGTCCGTCAGCTTTCTCCACCTTCAGGAAGCACCTGAAGGGCAACGATTTATCCCGCACCGCAACAAAAAGCGGACGCCTGGATCAAGCTACTTTTCGTGATTGAACGGCCAACTGCGGCCATATACGATGCTACAAGCTCTGGATAATATGAACCATGAGCTACTTTTCTCTCAAACCCGATTTCCCGCTGAGTTTGTTCATTAACTCGGTTTGGATTGTCGAAAACGGTTCGGATGTTCGCGGTAAAGAGTGGGCTCTCCCGTCAAGTTCGACTTCGGTATTGATCAATCTCTCGCATCGAACCTCTACCATCTACGACAAGACTGGGGCAACCCCAACAGCACATGTTGATGGGGCGTTCGTCATCGGTCCTCTTTCTGAAGCTCACGTGGTTGCTCCAGTTGTCGGTGAGATTATTTGCGGCTTCGAGTTTGTGCTCGGAGGTGCGTTCGCCTTGTTTGGCGACGAACTGCAAGATTTAAGCAGTTCAATCCATGAGCTTAGTGCGACTTCCGTATCTTGGAGTGAAGAGCACCTCGACACGCTTCGACAGGCAAACACGCCAGAAAAGCGCCTTGAAATATTGTGCGCCCAACTAAACGATCTTCTGGATTTAGAACACAGCATTTCAACTACGCTACTAGCTGGTATCAGTTCTATAGATGCCAATCACCAGATACAAATCAAGCACCTGGCAGCAAGCCTTGGCATCACTGCACGCAGGCTTCAAAGCGTGTTTGCCCAAGGGTTAGGAACCTCCCCAAAAAAGTACGTTCGATCACGACGATTTGGTTGGTTAATCGAGAATATCCGCCACCAAAGCAGCACCATTGACTGGGCTACGCTTGCATTATTGGGGGGCTTCTCAGATCAATCACATCTAGTGCACGAGTGTCACTACGTGCTTGGAGTTACTCCAAGTGTGCTTTCTAGGCAGGTGCAACTGAGCGGGTACCCCCATCACATAGCAGTGCCTTAGTTCCGTTTTTTACAATACTGGTAAGACAGCACTCTGGTAGCCTGAACCGCCTCAGCACCAATGGACTAGCAAATGAGTGACCTGTGGAAATCGCCTATAGTTGTTCCTTCAGTCGTTTACAAAGATGTACCTGCCGCTGCCAAATGGCTTGAGAGTGCGTACGGCTTTATGGAGCGTGAAGGCTCTCGATTGGTCGGTGATGGTTGGACATTGACGTGGATGGAAGTTGGGAATGATGGCCTCATTCACCTCACTACAGGCGATCACGGTTTGACTACCCCAGCTGAAAGTGGGTTTTCCAGCCAATCACTAAAGGTCTACGTCCCAGACATTGACAACCACTTCGAGACAGCGAAAGCGGCGGGCGCCGAAATTATCATGCCACCTCAGGATATGTTTTGGGGCGGCAGAATTTATCGAGCCAAAGACCCAGAAGGCCATGTTTGGGAGCTTTCTCAGATAGACAAAGAGCTATCAGTGGATCAATGGAAGTTGCCAGGTAATTCCATTCGTAGCTAGTTTGAAGGGCTGCCATGGGCACTGAGCGGAAATAAAAAAACCAAATCTGAGTGCCAGCTTTCAGGAAGAAATCGTAAAGCAACACTCATATTCCCGAAAAGCAGACCCTAGTTCCCTCCCCCGCGCAGTAGCTCTCACAATGATTATTGTGCGAACCAACGAATACGGCGCTCTATAGGATGTTTCTTCTTCCCTTTTCCCTCGCTTAGCCCGCTTCCTAAGAACAGGTTCTATCTTATCCCGCAATGCAACAAAAAGCGGCCCCCTAAATCACGCTCTTAAGCAGACACAAACGGCCAACTAGGGAACTATCGTGCGTTTATAGAGGGGCGGAGGTCGCCCCCCTTTTTTTAACTCCTACTTTTTCCGTGTTTCCGCTATGGATTTGAATAACGATGAATAAATCGACTGGTTTTTCCCCGCACCGCTGGAGCAAATACCATTACGCTTGGATCATCTGTATCATTCAAAAGAACATCACTCTCGGCTTCCAGAATGAAGCCTGCCTCTTCCAACACTCTCTTCGTAAGCACGGGAGAAATGCGATGTATGGTATTCCCCGACGAACTCGGCGCGTCATCTACCGCCACATGATCGATGACGGCTAGAGTCCCACCGGGCTTTAACGCCATTCGAAACATCGCCAACTTGGCATCCACATCAACATCAAATCTTTCAAAATAAAGATCATGAAAATTTTGAATCAAGAAGATTTGATCCAAAGAGTTTTCTTTCAATTCAAGGTCTTTAAAATCGGCATAAATGGGCACCACATTATCCAGATGCCGGGAATTTCTGATATGTGCCGCAAAGGCATAGTCAGGGTCCATCCCTGAGTCCGCGAAGACATGTGAGATAACTCTTCCTTCCGTGCCAACGACTCCAGCAAGTATTTCCGTATAATATCCACCGAGAGCGATTACGTCTAAAACCGTCATCCCAGGTTTTACGCCCATAAATTTGATAACTTCGGCAGGTTTACGCAGTATATCGCGGCTGCTATTAGTCTCGAGTCTTGCCGGGTTATCTACCGCTGCCTTAATCAAGTCATCATAGTCATCCGCTTGTAATGCGGTGAGAGGCAGAATACATAGGGCTAAACCAGCCGCAAGTGAGTTCAAATATTTCGCTTTCATGAAATTATCCTCAATTAATGGAGTGCCGGTGAGGATAGTAATTTCAAAAGTACTTTTCGGTAAAGTGGCCGTGTACCGGAATTGCGTCGTTTTGCGGCACGAAGTGGATTGTTGATTGGATTTGCGGGGACACAGCGGAATCGTAACCAGCACGGCGTCAAGGTCGTATGGAGTTGGAGGGTAATCTCGCACCCTTGTTTTTGATGATCCGGAGGTCCAGCTCAACGGCCGTCACAAGGCGTCGAATTGAATCTCAGACGTTATGGGTAGGTTGACCTTATCGATGGCAGGCAATCGACAGGTTGATCGGTCACAACAAATTCGAATGTGCGTTCAGAGAGAATTTCTGGCATTACCTTCAGCTCGCGATTGGTAATGTTAAACCCTCGTTTTGTGAACGCTTCATCAAACCGGTTTGTCGTGATTCTTCAGGACTATGAGTACTTTCACTATTGAGACCAGTCACCCCATAGGTAACCAGTGTCACAACATTCAGAAATCTCTCACGTAGCAGGCTTTTTTTCCGTTTTTCGCCATGCGCCCATATAGATAGCGCCGCACGTAGTCCCGGCATAGACCACCACAGCTGCAGAAACACACATAAACAGCGATTTGAGATCGCCGTTGAATCTGGTCACTATCATCCAACCGCCGCCGATGGTGATGACAAATCTCAACATGGTGGCAAATACGGGCCAACCTACAGCCTTTGCCCCTTGAGAGGCAAGATACAGTGACAACCCCATACCTAAAAAGCCGAAAAATGGTGCCGTAATTCTAAAATAGTCGCTCGCAACTGCAATTGTTTTTGGTTCCTTCGAGAAGATCGTTGGCCAGAATTCAGGGAAGAGAGCCAACAGGATACCGGCAGAACCGCATAGTACACCGGCGACAATGCCACCAATCCAGCCTATTCGTTCCGCCCGGTCAATATTGCCTCGACCTATGTTGAGTCCTACCAGTGTATTCATTGAGACGCCAAGACCAAACACGAGGGGAAGAACCAGGAATTCGACCCTTGCCGCGATACCGTACCCGGCAAGTGCTTCTGTACCAAAGCGGCCAACCAGACCGGTCATGATCAGAATGGATAAAACAGTAAAGAAGGGAGATACGGCGGCAAGTGCTCCTGCTGAAAGAATATCGGCGATGAGTTCACCTTTGAAGGAGCGAAAACGGCGATCAAATTGAACGGTCAATCTGCCGAAAACGTGCAGAATGATAAGGATTCCAACGTTGATTGTGTTGACTATCAATATTGAAATCGCCGCCCCTTTGATACCTAGTTGGGGAAAAAGACCCCATCCCAGTATTAGCGCTCCCGACAGCGGCACCTGGATGATTGCACCGAGGATCATCAGCATCGCAGGCAATCGCACGTTCCCGGTGCCTCGCTCCACACAGAGCATCATGTTGAATAGCCACATGACAATACAACCGGGAAAGAGGATCGACGTGTAATCCAGTGCCTGCTGAAGCACATCGTCCTCACCGCCCAGCAGTCTTAGTACTGCCTCACCTGCTATGAAGTGAATAATGACCAGAAGCAGGGCCAGACTAATTGCAAGGTAAACAACGTGCCACAAAATAGCCTGGGCGCGTTGCGTATCCCCAGATCCGAGCGCTCTTGCAGTTGCTCCAGTCACCGCACCCCCAATAGCAGCGGTGGATAACATCTGGATGAGCATCAGCAGCGGGAACACGAGGGCCATGCCAGCAAGACCGGTCGTACCCAGCTGACCTATAAACCAGATTTCAGCAATGGAAACACTGCTTTGTACAAAAAATCCCAGTGCCTGAGGTGAAGCCATTTTTAATAACAACGGCAGGATAGGGGCGCTGAGCATCGCTTCAGTTCTATCAATCTCCATATTTTTTTACCGCGTTTCAGCAAGGTCAGGTTAATTATCGTAAAGAACTCAATCCCTTTTTGTATATCCAGCAAGGGACGAGGATAGCAATTTCAAAAGTGCTTTTCGGTAAAGTGGCCGTGTACCCGAAATGAGTCGTTTTGCGAAGTGGATTGTTGATTGGATTTGGGGGGACACAGCACCAAAAGCAGGCATACCCAGTAGTAAAACGGCAACAGCAGCAATGCTGGTTGCCCAGTTGGTTCGTGTTCCCATATGACCCCTCCGAGTGCAATGTGAATTGCCCATGGATTCGACCGGGTTACTGGAGCCAGGGCAGCCTGGTATCGGTATGAATCTCCTGGGTTGGACAGACCTTCTCCGGATGATCGAGACTGCCCGCCGTGACGTCGATGATGTCCGGGTGGGTCTCGACCCGACAAGCCACCGGTGTACCGCATCCGGAGCAGAAATATCTCTTACCCAGATCCGACGATTCGAGCACTTCCGGCTCCCCGGACAGGTAATGAAAATCAGCCTTGGGAACCACCAGCCACACAACAAATGGGGCACCGCTGGTCCTGCGGCACATCGAACAGTGACAACTCACCGCCAGTGGTTCTTCAGCGTCAATCTGATAACGGATCTTCCCACAAAAGCATCCCCCTTCCAGCATGGCACCCCCCATCCAATTTATCGGCACAGTGTGTGTATGATGTGCCGCAGTCGAAGTCAATCCCAGTACGTTCATGGATCCAATATCTCAAGCAGCCCTCGGCGCGGTGGTTGCCCAGGGCGTTGCGCAACACAAACTTGGCTACCGCGCAGCCGGTATCGGAGCTCTGGTTGGGGCCATGCCGGATATCGACGTAATCTGGTCGTTCAGCGGGGATTATTTCGATCAGCTCGTTGCCCACCGCGGCATTACCCACTCTCTGTTTTTTGCGCCAGTCATCGGACCCCCAATCGCCTGGCTCATCTGGCGCTTTGAAGCTCGATCTTCGCCTGGAAATCCGGAGCGAAACCGATTGCGCGCCTGGACAGCGGCGATTGTGGCCGCAATCTGGTCGCACCCGCTTCTCGACCTCCTGACACCTTACGGCACACAACTTCTGCTCCCGTTTTCCAATGCCCGTTTCGCGATAAACGCGATGCCCATCATCGACCCCGTTTACACGCTGACGCTTCTAGGAGGCCTCCTGATCGCAGGGTGGTTGCATCGAAGCAGAGCGCGCGCGATAGCCTTGTTCACCTTGACAATCACCTCTGCCTACCTGGGTTACGGATGGCTGCTGAACGTCCAGGCAGAAGAGTTCGCCGTAGATCAGTTGGCGCGGGAAGGCGTACACGATGCACAAATATCAGCGTTTCCGACGATCCTGCAGGTTCATTACCGCCGTGTGGTCGCGCGCACGACCCAGGAAGATCGTGTCGGATTCGTCTCCATGTGGGACCCATGTGAAATCACCTGGTCACGAGCGCCCCGCGCAGATTCCGCTCTGACAAAACCGTTCACGGAATCCCGGGAAGGTGACATATTTGAGTGGTTCGCAATGGGGTGGCTGCATTACGACCTGACGCCAACGAGCACCGGCTTTCGCCTGCTGGCAACCGATCTCAGATATGGGGCAACCAGCACCCCGCGAGAGAGCGTTTTCACCAGTAGCGCGCTCTTGGACCGAGGTGGCCGGCTTATGGCGTCGTCCATAGCCGGCAGGTTCCGCCCCAACGCCAACTCGGAGACTCTCTCTGGAATCTACACTTTGGCTTACGAACCGAACTGCGCTTTCGATTTGGCTCCTGGCTCATGAACTTACCGCGGCAGGCAGAGATGCGAATGCCCTGTTTATCGAGCAGAATGATTGAACAAACGAGTTTTGGAGCTGTTATTTGAATACAGAAAAGGAAGCGAGTGTCGGCCGCAGGAAGAAAACCAATGACCAGGGCCCACTGTATTAATGGTACGTACTATTTCTTAGTGGCAATATTAGTTCTGACGGCACCCTGCACCGCTACGTCTGCAGCGGTTCCGGTTTCCGGGTGGCCCGTTTCTGAATCGCATTACGACGAACTGAAAATCGACGCACTCGGCCAGGCAATCAAGTCCGATGTGTACAAGAAAATCAACAGCGTCATTGTCATCAAGAACGGGGAACTCCTGGTTGAGCGTTACTACAACGGTGCGGACCGTGAAAGCACGCACAATCCTCGTTCCGTCAGTAAGACTTTCACTGCAACTATTCTAGGCATTGCTATTGACGAAGGCCACATAAAGAGTATCGATCAGCCACTGAGTGATTTCTACGATTTGGGTCTATACGGCAATTACTCGCACAAAAAAGCGAGTGTCACGCTACGACACTTGATAACGATGACATCGGGGTTTGACGGATACGATTTTGAATCAGACTCACCTGGTAACGAAGAGAATATGTATCCTAAGCCTGACTGGGTGGAGTGGACGCTCAACCTGCCGATGGCGGCGGATCGTATGCCTGGCGAGGAGTGGCGTTACTTTACGGCAGGTATTGTGATACTTGGGGATATTCTGAATAAGGCGGTTCCCGGCGGCTTAGAAGTGTATGCGCACAACAAGCTGTTTGGAAAGATGGGGATTACAAACTACGAGTGGCAGCATACGCCTCAACGTGTTGCCAATACCGCCGGCGGAACGCAGCTAACGCCGCTGGATTTCGCCAGGTACGGCGAAATCTATCGTACGCATGGGCGGTGGGGGGACGAAATTGTTATTCCGACCAAATGGGTGGACCAGTCATTGCGTCCAATCCTTGAAACAACAATTCCGGACAATCGCTATGGGTTTCTGTGGTGGTATAAAAAATACGAGGTTAATGGCGAGAGCTGGCCCACGTCGTATTGCACCGGCAATGGTGGCAACAAGATTTTCGTGTTCGACGATCAGGATCTGGTTATTGTCATAACCGCCAGCGCGTATGGCCAACGATATATGCATAGCCAGGTCGATGAGATGATGACGCAGTACATCCTGCCGTCTGTTATCGATGATTAGGTCAACTCCTGCCACTGATAAGTGTCTGGAGTTCGAATCGACAACGCGCCGCTATACAGTTATACCTTTTGTACGGTACCGATGAACTTGTTAGAAGTTTTCGTTCTTTTAGAGTTAGCGACGACTTCGAGGTGAACAGACCACAAATATCCCGCACCGCACAAAAAATCAGCCACCCAGAACAGAGCCTTTAGCGAGCACAAACGGCCGAGCTAGTTACGTAACTTGTCAGTACCGTCAGTTCTTTGATGGGTACGTCTTTGGAGATATATCCCGCACCGCAATAAAAAGCAGCCTCTAAATCCATGCTCTCTATCAGACACAAATCGGCTAAAACCGAAAAAAAACAGCTAATCGTTCTTCAAAAACGAGATTCTCAGTACGCAGTAGTAGACCCGCGCTTGGCTTGAGTGTTAGATGCGCGTGAGTGCTACTCGGGTCAAACTGTCTTGGGAATCACCGGCGGTGACAGGAGGTTGGAAGTATGCGTAACAAAGCTTTGTATGAAAAATGCCAGTCAAGGCGGCGTCCTTTAGCGTTTGTCCTGTTGGTCGTTGGACTTTTCGCCGAAACCACTCATGCGAAGACCACCTGGACATCTGAACTCGACCTCGAGCCGTCGTTACGCAAGGCTGCTCTCGTGATGGCCGTGCGTGTCGACGATGTCAGCCAGATTCGTCTGGTTTATGGCGGTAAAGGGTCGGAGATGCTCTATCAGTACTCATTTACTCCCGTCGACGTTTTGAAAGGTGTTTATTCGCGCCCGCAACTCCTGATGACGAGTGCAGATCTAAGGTCGTACTACAACAATTTTGATCCGAAAGACATTAAGCAAGGTCAACAGCGACTGTTGCTGCTTGGTCGGTCGAGAGTCGGTTATGTCAACATTCTCCCGGGTCAGACGGCCGATATAACGTTTCCAAGACTCAGCGGCCGGATAGACCCCCTGTTACGTGCGGTGGAAGTGCTACTAGCCCAACAGGAAATGAGCGACCGGTTCGAAATCGTGTCCGATCTTGCAAATGAATTGCTCGATGCCAAAGACCGGGGAGCCGTCACACTGCTTGCAGCTCTTAACCGTCGCTCCTTTATCGCAGCTCAGCATCTTCCAGCGTTTCAGGCTGCGAATCACCAGCTTTTGACCGGGACGCCCATCGTTCGCGAAGCCGCGGCACACGTCTTAGGTAACCTCCTGGAAAGTGATTACTTAACAAACCAAATTGTCCACAGAGACGCCGTCGCCGCTCTTGTTGTATCACAGCAACAGACTGATTTGCCGCTTCCGGTTCGATTGGCGACGTTGCGAGCCCTCGGTTCGGCAGTTGCTGCAGTGCGCGAAAATGAGGAAGCGATGCACCTTGTAGCGCTGGATAAACCGTACGACACTTTCGCGGAACTGTCAGCTCGCCTCAGCGTAATTGGCCAGCTCCATGAAGATGAGGGGTCAGCTCCTGGGTACGCCCTAGGCCGCTTGCTGGATGAGTTGCCTCTCGACGCACCGGACGATCTCCAGCGGTCGGCAGCTCGGTCCTGGGCCCGCGTTGCGGCTTCGGATGGATCGGATCGATTGCTCAAACGTATGGGCCGTAAGAAAACATTCGGTTTGGATGCGGTGGCCGAAATCGAAGCCTTTGACTTGATTTTCCCGAAGCTCTCGGATTCCTGGCCCCTGAAAAGATCGATTCTCCAGATCGGACTCAATACAGCTGAACAGGAGGCTTTCGTTCGGGCCTGCGAACATACTCCGTCGCCTCAGCTGGTGCCTATCTTGGCGGACATGCTTGATCCCAGACACCCTCGACTACGACGACTGGCTGCCGACTTGCTTCTGAGGATCGATACGAAAACGGCCGCCAGAGCTTTGAGACCGCACTTGGCCAACGAGACCGATCTCGCCAACAAGCTTCAACTCGCGACGTTCCTCGGACGCCATGGTTTCGACGATGGTTACCCATACGCTGTTGAGCACATGTCTGATCCCCGTTACGTTGAAGCCGCAATGAAGGCAGTCGCTGCGATCGACAAGTCTGGTAGCGTGAACCAGATGCTCGACATATACCGAAATAGTAACGACCTTGGCTGGAAGCGAGCGGCGGTTAGGGCTCTTGGCCTCCTTGGTCACAAGGCTTTTCAAGAGGAGCTTACCGCGCTGACCGACGATCCGGCCCATCCGCTTGCACCTTCCGCACTTCAGGCCAGGGCTGATATGGGTGATGAGGGGGTGATCGAACTCCTACCGGCCGCCTTGTCGTCCCGTAGCGAAACAGTTGTTCTCGCTGCCACCAGAGCTGCTGCAACCCTGTTGCCTCAGCGACCAGCGGAGCAAATAAAAAATGCTATCACGACAGCCCTCGTGACTCTCGCTGAGGACCCGGAATCTGTACAGGCAGTCCGGATGTACAGCCTTGAGGCACTGGTTGCTACTGACTATTCGTTACTGAACGACGTGCTGGTTGCCATGGTTCGGGATATTCGGATTGAGCAAACCAGCCTGCTACCACGAGTGCGGGTGCTACTCGAAGAGCGAGAGGTTAAGATGTGGTGAACCAAAAACCTACGGGTGGACGAGAGAGAAAATATACCGTATGCGATTCAAAGCACCGGCTAAGATGTTCTATGCGACTAAGTCAGTGTTGTACTTCAAATGACGCTCAAAACGTCACCGTTTGGCTTATCTCCCATTTCGACAATTTCAAAAGATCCCAAATCCTCCCAGTTCTTGATCCATACGCCGAACAAGTCTTGGCTCGCCCCTTCATAATTGGACCACATGGTAGGTTAGGGTTTCTCGAAGGAGGAGCCCTTGAAGAAAAGATTTACAGAAGAACAGATCGTCCGGGTATTGGCAGAAGCCGAGGCTGGAATGATGGTTCGGGACGTGTGTCGCAAACACAACGTTTCTGAACAGTCGTTTTACCGCTGGAAAACCAAGTACGGGGGGATGGACGTTTCTGAGGTGAAACGTCTGAAGGAACTCGAGCGAGAGAATTCGGAGCTGAAGCACATCGTAGCGGAGCTGACGTTGGATAACCGAATGCTCAAGGACATCAACCAAAAAAAATGGTGAGCCTTCCCGAACGACGACGAGCGGTGACGTATCTAAGAAATGAGCACGTGGTCAGCGAACGCCGCGCCTGCCAGGTGGTATCGATCCATCGATCGAGCTACCGGCATGAGGGTGCTGGTCTGGCTGCGGATAGAACCTATGCGGAGGTGATACGGCTCTCCCATCAATATCCGCCCTGGGGCTATCGGAAGATTTACGATTTGATGGATCGGGAACTGTTTCCGGTTGGACGCGAACGAGTTCGGTTGATTCGTCGCCGGGAAGGCTTACAAGTTGTCCAAAAACGTAGGAAAAAGAAGGTTTTAGGCCGATCGACGCAGAGGGTATTGCGGGCCGAACATCCGAATCACGTTTGGAGTGTCAATGGCGGCTGAAAATTGCACATTTGTGGCGGTTGAAAATTGCACACTTTTTCTCTATGGATACCGATTCCGTCACCGGAAAGCGGTGTCGTGGTGGATGAGCGGGCGCCGGAACGATAAAAGACATGGCGCCGTAGACCTTGAGTCGAGCGGAGGTGCCATGATCGTTTTGGCGACCGCGCGCTTGGTTTGGTGGAATTGTTGACCCTGGCCATGGGCTACTTGGCGAGCTTCTTCGCCTTCGCGCTCTTCATTTTTTGTCTCCAGCTGCTGCGAGCCGGCGGTTGGCCGGCCCTCACCAAGCTGATCGGCCAATGGATCCCACCGGCCAGCTACGGGCGCACCTGGGGGATCCTTTCGACCGCCTCGCGGGCCGGTGTCGTGATCTCCTCGCTGGTACTCGGGCTGCTCCTCATCTACGCCCTCGGCGAAGTCAGTCCGGACACGCTCGTTGCGGAATATCCAGGCGGCTGGCGCTGGGTGCCGATCGCGGCGGGGTGCTTGGGCTTGTTGGCGGTGCTTGGCTTGTGGTGGGGGTTCCCCAAGCGGCCCGCGTCAGCGCCGTCCAAAGCTGACGAGCCCAAGCCGCTAGACCTTCTCGCCACCCTGCGCTTCTTCGCCAGAGCCGACCGGTTCTGGCTCATCTGCGCGAGCCTCATGTGCACCACCCTGCTCATGGCGCTGGTCAGTTTCACGGGGCTTTACCTGGCGCAGAGCTTCGATGTTTCAGCCGGTAAGGCTGCGACTGCGAGCACGGTGTTTCCATTCGGCTGCCTGATCGCCGTATTGCTGGTAGGCCTCATTTACGACCGCCTGACTCGCAAGCAGCGCACGTATTTCGTGGGAGCGAGCCTGGTAGTCGGGTGTCTGTGTATCGCAGGGCTGATCTGGATCACCGAGGCCCCCTACGACTCGACCCTCCGCTTCAGCGTGGCCCTGTCGCTGATCCTCCTCGTCGGGGTCTGTGTCGCCCCAGCTTACTACTTGCCCATGAGCGTGTTCTCCGTTGAGTTTGGTGGCGTGCGCTCGGGGGTCCTCGTTGGGTTTATCGACGCCACGGGCTACGCTGCGGAGGCTGTCTTCATGCCTTACGCAGGGCGTCTCGCGGATCAGCCGGGGGGGTGGACGCACTTCATGTGGCTCTTGTTCGTGATTGCTTGTGTAGGGCTCGTCTCCACAATCATGTTTCTCTATCGCGATCACCGCGCTCACCAGGGTCCTGGCGATACGCCTGTCCTCTAACCGCAGTACGTGGCGGCGTTGGGTCCTAATCCGTTGGGTGTGCACCCGCTAAAGCATGAGGAAATCTTAGCCAACTATGTCGGGTAGCACGAACCGCGCGAAGTGGTCCGTGGGGCTGCTTGTGGCCGATTGTTGCGTACGCTTTGCAATACGGACACCAAGTGGCCCAGCAAAGTAGTACCGCAGGTTGATCAAAGTCCGAATTGTCGCGCCTCTCACAGCCCACTCAGCCCCGCTTACGCCTTACCCACCCCTCAGGGCTACTACTGTATGTCTAGACACCGCTGTATGAACGTATAGGAGCGCTTCAGCGCAAGTCACCTCGGGTCCAAGCACTACCCTTGCCGCTCAGGGTTGCTTCGAGTTGTGAATGTCTTTGGCCAACGCGGCTACGGATTTGGGATCGAACATGTCGTCGGGTTCAAGTTCTGGTGCATACCTACGTACGCTGCTCACGACGTGCTGAGTTTCGAGATAGCGACGGAGTGTTTGCATCGCATCCGGGTAGCGTGCAAACGGCCCGAAATTGGCACTCTCGCGGGTTGCGAAGAACCATAGTCCGTCGCAGGTAAAGAAGCGATCGCTTCTGAACCAATGAGCATCACGATCGTCAGTCGCCCGGATCACTCGTTCCCTCATCTCGTGAACGTATTCCCGATGCTAGCGATGAAATGTTTTTGGGTTGTAAAAACTTGTTAAGAAAATGTGGCATTCTCCGGGCTGTAGAAAAGAAAAACCCGGCCTAAACCGGGTTCTCCTCACCCTTACAAGCCGCCGAATATATAAATATCTATATTTTTTATTAGGGCCTTCAAGTAGTAGGACTATCGCCCTCAGGGTTGCAGGTAATGGTCTCAAAGAACCGCTCTTTAGCAAGTTGATACCGCAGCCCTTTTGAGGGTCCAGGTTTTGGTGACGATGTACTCAGCTCCAGGTGTCTCCGGAGTCATTTCGAGGGCTACAGCGAATTCGTAACCACTAAGCTCCAGCACACACTCATGGTCTGGAAGTTGACTCGCCCATCCTTCGAACCGAGCTAACGCGATCCGCGCCACCTCCCGGTTGGCGACATTCACCGGGTTGACGTTTCCCTGATCAATGTCCCAAACGAGATCGGCTATGACTTCCTGCTGCTCTGCCGAGAGGCGCTTGAAGGTCTTTTTAAAGGTTTTGAATTGCGGCTGGTGCGCTAGAATTGTCTTTAGCCATATCAGTCTCCTTCTAGGCTGTTGTGGTCAGCGGCCTGAGCCTGCATTGACAGGTTCAAGCCGCGATTACTCAAAAAGGACTGATTTCACTTAGGCTACACTTACGAAGCTTTTAAGAACTTCTGAAACAACGTAAGTCTTTGATTTTATTGGTGGAGCCAGACGGGATCGAACCGACGACCTCTACAATGCCATTGTAGCGCTCTCCCAACTGAGCTATGGCCCCACAGATGCATTTCCGGAAGGAAGGCGCGAGATGTTAGGGATGGGGTTGAGCGCTGTCAACGCGCGTCAGCCTTATTTCGAACCTTCAGGAAGCGTCCTCCATTCGGGCTGTCAGCCAGGTCTCGTATCCACGATAGGTTTTCTCCAGCCGTTTGCGCTGCTTTCCGGACACCCCCAGAACAGCAAGGGCTTCACGCAGGCGCACACGGGTAATATCGGAGCCGAGGAATACCATGGAATCGAACAACGGCAGGGAAACCGTACGCCCCGAGATCGCGATAAATACCGGCGCCAGCAGGTCCCGAAATTTCAAACCGAGATGTTCGGCGAGGCTCTCACAGCTTTGATACAGCACATCCGCCTCCCAGGTTCGCAGTTCATCAAAGCTGCGGGAGAGATGGTCGATGATCTGCACGACCTGCTCTGCATCTATTTTCTTGTTTTCAAAATCTCCAGCCGTCAACTCACGCCGATCGCCAAGCAGGTAATCCACCTGCGGCAGAATGTCTGCCAATCGTTCCGTCCGTTCTTGAATGAGCGGCACGAGGCGTTGCAGGTTGTCTCGATTCATCGCCCAGGTTTGAATTCGATCCATGAACGATTCCGGATCAAGCGCTCTCAAGTATTGACCGTTCAACCAACTGAGTTTTTCAATATCGAATATGGGACCACCAAGCGAAATCCTGCTGAAGTCGAAAACTTCGGCCATGTCATCTTTGTTGAATATTTCCCGGTCATCGGGCATCGACCAACCCATCGTGCCGAGATAGTTCAACAACGCTTCGGGTAAATAACCGGCGTTGCGGTAATAGTTGATGCTCGTAGGGTTTTTGCGTTTCGACAGTTTGCTCTGGTCCGGGTTACGCAATAGCGGTAGATGCACCATCACAGGCATATCCCAGCCAAAATAGTCGAACAGCAATTTGTGTTTGGGTACCGAGTTGATCCACTCCTCACCACGCAGGATGTGGGTGATCTCCATCAGATGATCGTCCACTACAACGGCAAGATGGTAGGTGGGGTATCCATCCGACTTGACGAGTACCTGCATGTCTATTTGAGCATAGGGTATCTCGATCTCACCGCGTAGCTCATCGGAAAACGTGCAGGTTCCTTCAGCGGGAACGTTCATTCGAATGACGTGCGCTTCACCGGCATTGATTCGCCCGGTTACTTCATCCGGGGCAAGATCACGGCAGAGCCCATCGTAACCAGGGTTTTCCCCGGCGGCTC
>JACZXA010000080.1 GCA_022571865.1 Pseudomonadota bacterium | reverse complement strand
CTGCTCCTTGGCGTCAGCAACTTGGGGTTCCGGCTCCGGCGTAACTTCCGCGGGCACGGGTTCAGCAGGCGCGGGTTTTTCTGGTTCTTCTTCAATCACCTCCTGTTTTGCCGGTGGCACCACCACCACCGGTTCAGGTTTTTCCAACATGATTCGTGCGAGGTTGGGTGGCAGCGCCTCGAGTTGTTCCCGTTCAATTTCCGGAACGGGTAACCACGGCATGACGATGCCGAAGACAAATACGATAAGCAAACAGCCAAAGAGCCACTTTTTCAGACGCTTTACATCATCGCGGCCGGCCTCCCAGGGCAACGAGTAATCGTATTGATACATCACGATATTCATGACGCCGCTTTACTCGATTCCCCACCTCTCGGCGCTTCGCCGCTCGGCGCATCGCCGCCTACACCCAGCTCTTCAAGTGTTGCTCCGTCCAACTTGTTCACGGCAAGCGAGATGCGCGCAAAATCCGCCTGCTGACAGGTAAGCATGATTTTTTTCAACAACCAGTAGGGCAGTTCGTGATCGCCCATGATGGTGATCTCGAACCCGCCTTCGGGTATTTCGCCCTTTCTACTTGCCAGGTATTCGAGCTCCCTGTTCAACCCGGGGATGATGCTGACATTTTGAGCCCGCGCATCGGCAACTTTCGCCACCGGCCGGCCCTGTACAACCAGGTCATCCGCATCCACCGAGATGACCAATCGATTCTCGGGCCGTTGTTCGGACGTTGAATCCGGCAACTTGATCTTCGGGCTTGTCTGCAGCACCTCGACCTCGGAGGAGTTCACCATCAGGAAAAAGACGAGAATGGTGAAGATGTCCATCAGGGACACCAGGTTGAGGCCCGCTGATTTGCGTGACTTCTTTTGATGACCGCGACGCTGCTGGTGACGGAGTTTGCTCACGTGCTGTGTCCTGCTTCCCTGGTCACCTGTGCCACGACTTTCGAGGTAGTCCGGGGAGTGTCACCCAATGAGATCACCGGAAACAGTTCGGCCTGAACTACTTCCAGATTCATTACGGTTGGGTACGAGCGCACTCTGTCCATCACCGAAACGAGCGTCTGATAGTTGGTATCTTCCATGAGCAGCACGCTGATGTCCTGCTTTTCAGGCATCCGTCGCTTTAGCTCCTGCATCACCAGTGACAAGGTGGCAAAATCGTAGTCGCCATTTACCTTCGGCAAAGTTTTGATGGCTCCACCACGTCCGTCCGCGACAACGAACCCGTCGGAATTCACCACAACTTCCAAGTGTACGGATTCTGGATCGAATACATCAGCAGCGTTGTCTCCCGAAGGGAAATTCAATTCGATGACCGTGGTATGGGTAAATACCATCGACAACAAAAGCACAGGTACCAACACGATCATCAGATTCATGAACGACGTGACGTCGAGATCTGCGGCTTCCCGATTTTTGTGTTTGCGATGTTTAATGCGATCCATGGCTTATTCCTGAGGTGTTGACGACTGCCGAGCGGGCGGTAAGTTGTCAGTCTTTGCCAGGTTGCGCTTTCTGAGCGGCGGGTGCCTGTGCCACAGGGCGATCGTCGCCCTCCATCAGGTTCAGGAATTTCACTACCGCAATTTCCAGGCTCTCGACAATGGCACTGGTTTTACTTTGCAACACCGAGTGAACGAGTAGCAGCGGAATCGCAGCCATCAATCCAAACGCGGTGGTGTTCATGGCAATGGAGATGCTCTGGGAAAGCAAGGATGCTTTTTCCGCAGGGTCCGCATTGGCAACGGCGGTAAACGCCGCAATCAGACCAATAATGGTGCCCAACAATCCCAACAACGTTGCGATGTTAGCGAACGTCGCAAGGTAGGGCGTACGCCGCTCGATGTTCGGCAGAATCTCGAGCAGGCCCTCTTCCATCGCATATTCGATGTCCGAACGACGCCGGGAGGTCACGCGGCGATTGATGCCGTCGGAGATGATCCGCGCCACCGCCGAACTGGATTGTTTGGTGACCCCTTCAAGCTCGCGCTGACGTTTCTGCTTCAGTAGAGGCAGAATTTTGTCGAAATCACGTCGATTGCTCCGGGTCTGACCAGCGAGGTAGAACCAACGCTCGCAGGCTATGGCGACGCCTACGGCGAGCACCATGGCTATGGGGTACATGAAGGGACCTCCATCCTGGAAGAACCCTACGACTGTCGCGTATGTATCCATTACTTGTTACTCCTCCGAGTTTATTCCATCCAACGTTTCAAAATACTCGAGCTCCCGCCGGTATGCCGGTGGGTAGAGACGCCGGAATAAATCCATTTGGGTGAATTCCGTCTTCAATTCTATGTGTGGCAGTCCGCTGGGCTGCCGCCATGGCAAGATATACAGAACTTTGGGTAACTCTTGGTTGCCGAAGATCACGGTTTCATCAAGTTGTATGACTCCGACAGGCATTCTCGCCCGGTTGGTCGCCGGTGCTTTCACGAGGGCCTCCTGGATCTCTTCCGCCTGGGCCACCTGGGGACCTTCCGTCGTCTCCGCCGCAAAAACGGAGACAGAAGCTGAATTAGATATGCCTGCAAGCAGGAACAACCACATGGCTTTGGCTATCCGTCTGATCATCTAAACACCCAGCCTCCGCTCCAGATCCATGACCCAGCCTAAAACCTTGCGATTGGGTTCAAGTGACAGTGATTGATACTGCCGATAGGCGGCCAACGCTTCCGGCAACTTTCCGAGGTAGAGTTCATAAAGAATGCCGAGATTCAGATAGGCATCCTTGAATTCAGGCATCTGCTTCAAACAAGCCTGATAAAGTTCTTCCGCGCCCTGAAAATCACCAACCTGGCGCGACAATACGCCCAGCTGGTTGTATGCGTGGCAACTGCGCGGATTTGCCTTGATGGCGTTCTTGAAAGCCAGCCGTGCATCGTCGAAACGTTCGAGAGATACATACACCCGGCCAAGATTCACCCAGGGACCGGCAAGTTCCGGCTGCTCCGTGGTAATCTCCTGGAGCAATACTTCCGCGGCTTCAAAGCGTCCACTGCGAATAGCTTCCAGCGCTTCTGCAAAGGCGATGAGGTTTCGACGAGCTACCTTGGGAGCCGGATAATCCATCTGGTGAGACGCCTGGTAAGATTCGGGCAACCAGGAAGAAATCGTTTCCGACTTGTCCTGAATCTCAGCCTCGGTGGTTGGGATCGCGTCCGGATCCCCTGTCGTCGCGCACCCCTGCATCAATGCCAATGGGAGAAACAAAAGTACGCACGCATATCGGCCGTGCCGACGGAGACCATCAGTGAATAATGTCAACATAAGCTAGCTGTATCTCCTGTTTGTCGAAACGGGCAGGCATCAGGCGTCGCAACTCGGTAAAACTTTTTCTCACCCAGTTGTCGTAGGTTCCATCCCAGCTGCGACGCATGTTGATTTCGTGCAATTCGATCGCTTGTTCCTCGAACGGGAAGGCTTGCTCCTCGAGTAATATTTCGTACTGCTCGAGCTCCAGTTCGTTGAGATCCTTCGGCCGATCTGATTTCATGATTTCGATCGAGAGCGCCGAATAGAGATCGGCGATGTGAAACGTAGCTGCGGTCGAGTATTCCACCACTTTGTACTCGGCCACTCTCTCGAACGCTTTCAAGGTTCGCTTGAGCGCAGACTGTTTACGCCTCAAGCTCTTCTTCAATGGACGGGTTAGATGCACGAGGTCGAACCGCCGGCGTTCATCACTGGCAAATACGTACTGCGCAGAAGCCGCGAGATAGGTGGCACGCTGATTCGCTTCGCGTCCCATTGATTTGTGCAGCGCAATTTTCTTTTTCAGCCAGAAGCGCCGCTTATCGGACTCGTCTGTTTTCTGATAAAGCAGGTCCATGTGATCCATGGCCTCCATGCGCAAATCCATCGGTGTCATGTAGGTGTGGGCGTAGTCGCGGAAATATTGGATTGCATTGGTCGTATCATCGAGGTCCAGATAAAGCTCTGCGGCCCGGTATAGAGACTGGCGTCGCACTTCGCTTTCATCGGCATGCTCCGAGAGCTTAAGATACTCGAGAGCCGCGAGTGGCCAGTTTTCAGTTCGTTCATACATGTCAGCAAGGCGTTTCGTGGTATCGCGACCGAGTTCGTGACCGGGAAAGCGTTCGCGAAAATTCGTTAAAAGCTCAGCCGCTTCGGCAACGCGGCCCGTTTGTTCAATTGCTGCTACCGCATCGTAGTGCCCAAGAATTGCAAGCTCAGCGTTCGGATCGAGATCCTGCAACCTCAGATAATGAGCGACCGCCTCGTCTACGGAACCTGACGCTTCACTTGCTTCGCCTTGTTTGTATACGGAAGCAAGTAACCGTTCTCGAACCTTGCCAAGCTCGTCCGTGGTGAGATCGAAAACCATCAACTCGTGATACGCCGCTTCCGCGGCGACGAAGTTCAGAAGCTCGAACCCTCCATGGCCGAGTATCAGCAAAGCGGTTTTTCTGAGAGCACTGTCTACGTCTGGCCACAAAACGACCAAGTTCTGTGCCAGGTCGATTGCAGGCTGATATTCAGCCAGCTTGAATAGGCTGTTGGCCGCAGCAGTCTGGGCGGAAGGCGCGCGTCCGTCGTCACCGAAAAGCAAGGCAAATTCGATCTGTGCGTCGATTTTCAGTCGCCGCCATAGCTCGAGTTCATCGTAAGGTGCGGTCTTGACCAGGTTGGTGAGTCCAAGAATCGCCGCGTACCCGGCTTCCGAGGCGTTCTTGTCGTCGCCGAACTCGCGTACCACACGCTGATAAGCCGCAACGGCTCGTGCGTGCTCACTGGCTTCGGTATAAACCTCGGCCAGCAGAAATACGTACTCAGGCGTCGCGAGATCCCCCGGAAAGGTCGCCAGCAATTCCTCGTAGCGATCCGCCGCTTGCAGATAGTCGATCCGTTTCCTGCTCTTCTGAGCCTCGCCGTGGGCGATCTGCGAGAGTTCGACCAGATAGGTTTTCAACGTCGGCAAATAAGAATCCCGCACCGACGGTTCGTGCACGACCCAGAACTCGCTGTAGATCCCGTAGCGCTCGATAAACTGCACTTTCTTCGGCCGTATCTCGGTGGGGAAATCGGCCTTCACCAACGTTTCGATCATGCCGACGTGTGCTTCGGGCGCGCGGGGGTCCAGGCCATTGTGATCAATGAACATCTGCCAGGTTGCCACGCTGTCGAGGTAACGCTCACGCTCGAGGTAGTCGTCTGCCAGCGTTCGATAAGCGAGGTACTGCCAGGGAGGTTTTTCGAGCTCGCTCATCAGGGCCGCAAGTGTTTCCGGCCCGTCGAGGTAGCCGAGCGCCAACGTGATTACCCTGAAGCTATCCTTCAACAGTTCCGTCTCTGCCGCCGGTAATTCATGGGCTGCCTGATCGGACAGCAGGCTCGAGACGACGGCAAAAAAGCTCGGTAAACCGACCTCGAGATGTGAGCGTTTGAACTGCGACCAGCCATGCATGTAGTTGGCGTTACGCCAATAAGGGGTCGTGTCTCCCAGCGCTACCACGTAAGCGTAGTCGCGAGCCGCTTCCGGGTAATGTTCGCGTGAGAACTCGATCTCTGCCCGGCGGAACCGACCCTCGGTGACATAGCGGCTTTGGGGATGTTCGTCGATGAGGCGGTCGAGATAGCGGATCGCCTGATCCGTTTTCCCGACTATGTCGTAAGCCCGCGCGAGCTGATAGATGATCTCATCTCTACCCTCGCCTTCGCTGTTCAAAAGTAACGACTCGTATAGTGCCACCGCATTGCCGTAGGGATCTTCACGGCCTTCAAGATCGTTTTCCTCACCCACACTCATCTTCAGATCAGCCAACCGTTTACCTACCGCATGGTTTTCACCGAGGTCGGGAAGCAGGCCGTAAACACGCTCGTAAGCGAGCATGACTTCTTCGCGGGTGGGTTTTGCCACGGTTGCACTCGGGAGCTCAATTTCCGGCAGATCGAGAATGACCCGGGCAATCGTGTTCTTTTCCGACTTCGGCAAATCGTCGCCAAAAATATCGAACCAGCTGCAACCCGACAAGCTTAATGACAAGCCAACAGACAGTGTCAGAATCATCGATACCGAAAATGTTTTTCTCACCGCGCTCAAGTGCCGTCTCCGCTCGAGTTGGTCGCCACCGTTACCACCTGCGCCAGTTGATCCGTGGCACGAGCGATCGCAATGCGAGTAATGAGGAGGTAATGCTCAACCTCGCGTTTCTCCCGATTCATCCCTTTGTGAATCTCTGCCGCAAGCTGCTCCTCACGATCGCGCAACGCCGTATCGACCATGCGCGTGATGTCCCTGGCACGCTTTGAGAACGCGATGAAATCTGTTTCTACACCGGCGGCAAATCGGCTTTCCGCTTTTTCCACGCGAACGATTCGTTCATCGACATTCACAAGCAGGCTCTCGGCGCCATTGAGTTTTCTTACCAGACCACGGATTCGAGTACTACGCTCAACCACCAACCGCCAGAAGATCACCCCTTGCAGTCGATTGATGCGCGCGTTCCAACGGATCTTTTCCTGACGGCCCAGGCCTGCAACGAGGCGACCCATCGCCATGAGTTCACCGATCACTTTCCTCTCTGGCGCGTTTGCCAGCTGCAGCATCCAATCGGCCGACCGCTCTGGAGGTTCGGCTTCGAGTGCGACCAGCCGTTCGCGCAGATTTCGGATCTCCGCAGCGAGCCGCTCCCGGTTGCTCAACACTTCACGGTTCTGCAACAAAACACGCGCCTCGGCGCCACGCCGACGTTGCTCCCTCGAGAGTTCTGCAAACGCTGCCAATCGTGCCGGCAGCAGGTCCAGCCACCTTTTCGATCCGAGTAGTTCCCGCCATTGAAGAAGCACCTTGTGAACGTCTTCGGCTGCGAGCCACTCCAACCAGCCCGTGTGACCAAGCTGATCGTGCCAACGCTCCATCAAGGCGCTCATCCGATCCCGATCCTCAACAGGTGCCGAGAATACTTTCAGGAGGCCGCGTACCCAGGTGGAGTCCTGTGCTCGCCGGTCCAGCTGGTCGAGCGTCGCGAGGCGCGCTTCGAAACTCCGTTCCGCGGCGCGGTACTGCACCAGTGCTCTTCGCGGCGATGCCAGATTCTCAAGGCTTACCGGAAACCCCAGTCGAGCGGCCGCCGTGCTCGACGTCCAATAGTCCTGATTCTGTAAGGTGAGCCAGATCCGAGCCGCCGTCTCGTAATCTTCGTTATCCATCGCTAACCCGCCATAGGCAGCAAGCGCAACCTCGCGGTAGCGACCCTCTCCAGGCAATGCACCTAACACTCGCTGCGCATCGGCTGTGTCGTTCTGTTGCCGGGCAATGAAAGCAAGCGCCAGTTTGGATCGTTGGCTGAGATCAAACGCTTCGTCACCGTACGATTTCATCTGCGCAAGTTCGCTGAAGACGTTGCGGGCACTGCGCAGGTCACCAGCCTGCTTATAAGCAACGCCCAGGTTGAACAGGGTGTAGGCACGCAGCGGATCTTCCGGCTCGAGCTTCTCGAGGGTTCGCCGGGCGGTCGAAAAATCACCTTTTTCGATCGCAACTTCGGCGCGCATGTACTCAACTTCGGGGTGAAACTTTTCTTTACCCGACCAGGTTCGGCCTAGATCGATCTGTTCGAGGGCGGCGGCCATCTGGGGCCAATCCTGTCTGCGGTGGTATTCGCGGGCGAGATGAAACGCCAAACGCATTCGATCCAGCTCAGTCAGTTCTCCCGGTTCAATACCATCGAAGATGTTGCGCGCATACCCGTACATGCCATCGATGAAGGCAAAACTGCCTTTTGCGAGATCGAAGCGAACGGTGTTTTCACCGCGGCGGCCCTGCTCTTCGGCAACGAGCGTGTCGAGCAGTGCCTGTTGATAATCCTGTTGGTAATAGGCGTAAAGAACCGTTCCGTAAGTCAGCTCATCAATGGGTTTTACCGCCGGCACCGCGAGCACGCAACTCAAGATGAGCTCGCAGAAAAAGGCTTTCATTTCAACAAGGCCTGAACCGCGATCAGTTGGAGACTGCCGTGCGGAATTCGGGTTGGTACTTGGCCGTAGAGTCGGTTATAGCCAACTCTATGAAGGCGGGCTCGAATGACTTTTCGAACTCCACAGTAGTTGCACGCCGATAATCACGGCCGCTGGGTCCCCGCCCGGTAAAAAACGCGGTGATGCGGTTGCTACCTTGCTTTACGTTACCGATGAACAGCCTCTGCACACCGCCGCGATACAGTGCGTCGATCTGCTTATCAGTGTACAGGTGGTGGGTCACTTCCTTTCCATTGAGCTTCAAGCTCACAGAATCGAGTTGAAAAAACTCACCGACGTCCATCGAGAGAAAAACCGCAACCTGTGTGCTTGCGGGAAACAACAGATCTTCTTCGAGAATCACGAGGTCTCGTTTCAACTCGAGTAGTGCCTTTTTGACGCCTTCCATTTCGTCGTCGAGAGGTTCGGCGAATACGGGCATGGACACAGCGAACAGTACCGCCAGACCGATGATGACTGCTATCCGTTGCATACTTCTACTCTCTTGTTAGCGATCGTGAAAGCTATTCACGAATCAGCTTCTTCACCACTTCGACGTATTTGGATTCATCACCAGGCTTGTATCCCAGATGGATATACCGAATGACACCATCTCGATCGACCACGATGGTGCTCGGCATAGCTTCGAGATCATAGAGTTCACTCACCTTCTGGTCTCGATCTATCAACACCGGAAAGGTGACCTTGGTCTTGTCTACGATTTCCTGAGCGGGTTTCGGATCGCCTTCGACATTCACCCCAAGCACGGTGAATCCGGTGTCCTCATACCGATGATGCAAACGATCGAGAAGCGGCATTTCCTGCCGGCAGGGACCACACCAGCTCGCCCAGAAATTGATCAGCACAACTTGACCGCGATATTCTTCGAGTCGCAGATTTTCACCCTTGAGACTTCTCAGAGTGAAATCCGGCGCCTCATCGCTGATGCCTACCGCCTGTACCTGACTTACGACAAACATCGTGAAAAGTGTGACCAGCGACCAACCCAGCTTCGACATTGCCTATCTCCTGAAGAACAGCCCGCTGAATGAACAGCCTTTTTAACGAACAGTAATGCCGTCGAAAGATCTGGTAGATATTGAACAAGCCCTACAGGCACTCGTCAGTTACTTTCCACCCATACCGAAATCCATTCGGTTCTGAATTCCCTTCAGCAAAATCTTTCGAACTACCGGCATCCACCGTTTGCGCGGTCCTTGCGGCAATAACCACCACCATCCTTGCAGGCGGTTGGAAACGAGCGATCCATCGCGTCGTTGTCACTTTCGGTATAGGCAGAAAACAACCGGAACCCGCCGACTGCACGAAACCCAGAGTCACCCCTGGAGAATCGACAGCGAATTCCGGTATGACCGAATCTCGAGTCGAGGCAGACCATGTCCTTTCTGCGTATCCATCTCACGGCGCGTCATGCGCCGGGTCGAATATGCAACGTTAGATGAGGAAGGATGACGAGAAAGTGGTGCAGGTCACAAATCGATAAAAGGTAGATTTCTACACGTTGAGGAATGAGAACCGAATCAATGAGCGAGCTCTTTCAGCTCCGCTGAATAGTGCATGACACCCTCGGCATCGATAATGATGGCATCCACGCCTGGGAGGCTGTCGATGAGCTTTAACCCCTCGCTGGGGCCCAAAACGAATACGCTCGTGGAGAGTGCATCCGTGAAGGTGGCATCATCCCCCAGAATAGTCACGCTGCGGGTCGCCCTGGCCGAATCACCGGTAGCAGGATCGAGTATGTGGTGGTATCGAACACCGTCTTGTTCAAAAAAACGCTCGTAATCGCCGGATGTCGAGACCGCGGTATCGACCAACGGCAGCACCACCAACATGGTGTCCTCGCGGCGCGGATCCCGGATACCGACCGTCCAGGGTTTGCCGCGCCGGTCGCCGACAATGCGGCTGTCGCCTCCGGCAGAAATCGTGCCTTGTTCGATTCCCTCACGTGCGAGTATTGCCGCGCACCGGTCCACCGCGTGCCCCTTCGCAATGCCACCAAGATCTACATAAACTTCCGGGTGGGTAAATCTGACCGTGCGGGTTCGTTCGTCGAGCTCCACGTAGCGATAGTCGATGGCGGCCAAAGCGCCACGAATCGTTTCATCGTCCGGTCGCTCGCCTGCGCGATAATCGTAGTAGCGGCCAACAGAGGCATAAGTGATATCGAACGCCCCCTTGGTGAGGTCGGACACCTCCCGGCTTTTCTGGAGAAGTTCGAACAACTCATCCGACACGGGCATCCAGCCAAAACCCGCTTCCCT
The DNA here is from genome assembly GCA_022571865.1 of Pseudomonadota bacterium. Lineage (GTDB taxonomy): Bacteria > Pseudomonadota > Gammaproteobacteria > Pseudomonadales > Azotimanducaceae > SMWK01. Next base: position 9,217 of record JACZXA010000080.1, on the reverse strand, counting down.
GTTCAGACGAGACAGCTCACTCGTCTCGCGAAAGGTGGAGAACGCTGCATCGATACGCCGCATTTCTGCCATGATCTGGGCTAGAACCCGCCGCGCGAGAGCCGCATCTTCTTCCCAGATTTCGGCATGAACCCGCGTCCCCATGATGGACTGCGTATCCGAATGCCACTCGGCGGCGGCCGTGATTGCAACCAGGTGAGCGATCAGAAAAACCAATAACTGTTTGCGGACGTCCTGCTTGAACAATTGAGACTGCTCTATGTTCAGGCGAGGCACACGGCCGCATAACTCGATATCGCGACCCCGCGGCGACCTTGACGCAACGTGTTTCTGTCGTGACCGCTGGTGCAATAGCCTAAGGATATTCCAGTGGCCGGATCTGCCCAGGCAAGCTGTCCACCCGCGCCGTTGTGGCCGAAAGTATCTGCAGAATTGGTTTTGCCGAAACCTCGATAGCCGCGCTCCTCATCACCAGCGATGATGATGCCCAGACCCCGATTGACCAACTTGCCGAACATCGCATCGGTAAGCTCGCCAGTTCGAACGCGCCGAACACTGGACATCGTGTCGGGCTCCCAAATCCGGTTATCGCCCGTTCCACCGTGAAGCAAGCCCTGATAGAACATGGCGAGCTCTCCCGCCCCCATGACCCCGCCTCCGCCCGGAACACCCACGGCGCGAATCTGCGGGTCGTTGAAGCTCAATATCGCTTCTTCGGTGACCTCCGTCACCGGTGGCTTGGGAATGCCTAAGCGAGTGTATTCCTCATCCGTCAACCCATCCCCCACATGCTCATTCGCCACGACACGATCGTTTTCGCTTTCCGGTAAACCAACAAATAGATCCAGCAGCCCCAACGGCTTTGCTATCTTTTCTCGTACAAACTGTTGAAAACTGATACCGGCCCGGCGCTCGATAATATCCGCAATCACCCACATCGAAGACGTCGGGTGATACTCGAATCGCGAACCAGGCGGCCAGTTCAGCACCCACTGATCGAACCTTGCTGCGCGCCGGTTGGGATCGTTCCAGTCCAGAGGGGCAAAAGGCGCAGATGGAAAGCCTGCCGTGTGGGTAAAAAGTTGCTCGACGGTGACCACCTGTTTCCCGTTGCTCGCAAATTCCGGAATGATGTCGGCGACCTTCTCCGAGGTATCCAACCGACCATCCTGAATGAGCAGCCAGGCGGCAGCGGAAGTGATGGCTTTCGTCGCCGAAAAAATGCTGAAAAGCGAATCATCATCCGCGCCACCGTATGATTCGAACACCGCGAGCTTACCGTGTCTCGCCAGCGCTACCTGTACGGCGGGCAGGAGGCTCTCATTCACTTCGCGTTGCACCCTCGTCAGCAGCGTGGCTATTTTTTCCGGATCCAGGCCGACATCTTCCGGACTCGTCAACAACTGCTCTTCAACCATCCCCTAAACTCCATTTTCGGTTCATGTACCCTATGATCATGACGGATCATTACTCAAGATAGCTTTCCGATGCAACGACAACGCCGTTAGAATTCCCATTCCTCGTACGGGACGAGTTTATGGATACAAGAAACGGTTTTGCCGCAAGCGTAGGCAATACACCCCTCATCCGGTTGGCTGGCTTGAGCGAAGCCACGGGCTGCGAGATCCTGGGCAAAGCCGAATTTCTAAATCCTGGTGGTTCCGTCAAGGATCGAGCCGCTTTGTGGATGGTGCGGGAACACGAGAAGAGCGGTGCACTGAAACCTCACGGTATCGTGGTCGAGGGCACCGCTGGCAACACGGGCATCGGGCTCGTTCACGTTTGCAACGCCCGTGGTTACAGCACCGTGATTTATATGCCCGACAACCAATCACCAGAAAAGATAGAACTCCTCCGTACACTCGGCGCCGAGGTGCGTGTCGTACCTACCGTGCCATACAAAAACGACATGAACTACCAGAAACAAGCGGGTCGCTTCGCCGAAACGCTCGCAAACGCGGTGTGGACAAATCAGTTCGACAATGTCGCCAACCGACTCGCCCACTACGAATCCACCGCGCCGGAAATATGGCATCAAACGGAGGGCTCCGTTGATGTCTTTGTGACTTCCACCGGGACTGGCGGGACCCTCGCCGGTGTGAGTCGTTACCTCAAAGAGCAAAATCCCGACGTACAGATCGTACTCGCCGATCCAATGGGTAGCGCTCTTTACTCCTGGGTGAAAACCGGACAACTGAAGATGAGCAAAGGGCCTTCCATCACCGAGGGAATCGGCAACAGCCGGTTGACAGACAACCTCATCGACACATTGATAGACGACGCGGTTCAAGTGACCGATCAGGAAATGGTGAGCATGGTATATCGGCAGATGGCCGAGGAAGGCTGGTTCTTCGGTTCGAGTACGGGGATCAACCTCTGTGCTGCTGTGAAGGTCGCCGAAAAGATGGGACCAGGGCATACCATCGTCACCATTCTGGCTGACACGGGGAGCAAATATCAGTCACGATTGTTCAATGCGGAGTTCTTGCGGGAGAAGGGGCTGAGCTCGGAGTATTAGAGTTTCTCAATTCCAGCAAGAGCGACAAATCCGGACATGATTGGCAACGACAACGCCTTTCCAGCTCAGCCTGTTCGACTTTGCAACGAAAAGTACTTTAATATCTCAATCGGATTCGTGATGAATTACGTTCCTTGCATGTAAGAAAGTGATGATGGTCAAGGCGCTGAAAGGCTCGTCCTGGAGGGGGAGGCGACTTTGGTGTTGGGGACCGAGGAGCACCGGGTTCCCGAAGCCTTGAACTACCGCTTCCAGAAACCTGAACGGCTCGGATGTTCCATATCCGTTGCGTCGTCGAAGTCTCGATCCCACGCGAGAATCGGTATTTGCGTGGATAGAAAAAGACGACGGCACAATCGTTATGATCGCTGTTGCCAGCGCCGCGTTAGAGGACAGACTCGGTTAGGAGCGATAGACAGGGGCCCCCAATAGGTAGGTCTGTGTGACGAGCCCCAAAACCCCTGGGCGGCGCTCACGGCTTGGCTACCAGGACTTACTCAAAACACTACACCTATATTTTTTTGGTTTCCCAGAAGCGGGCATCGAGATAGACGACGAGACTTACCCAAGACGTGACGGGCCTTTTTTATATATTTTTTTCTGAAAAATCTGGGCTCGTAATTTGCCGCTCCTTGCGAACTTTGATATGCGCCGGTTGCTTTACATCATTCTTCCCTAAAGCGGACACAAAAAATATCTCCAAAAAGTTCCGGTTAGTGCCCATTGCAGTCATCATCAGATTCACTAGCGTTTTCGTGCACAGGTGTTTTTTAATGTAGTTTCGAGTTGAGACCGCCATTAATCCGGAGGCAAGACCGTTGTGCCCGATTCGGTCGTTCGCCGAATTAGGTACTAAGACGTAAATTGGTATTTTGGAGGTGAGATCTGGAGGTCCAGTGATGAATTGGGAAGCGATAGGGGCGGTTGGGGAGTTAGCTGGAGCATTGGCTGTAGTTCATGACGTTGGCCTACTTGGCTTTACAAATTCGACAATCGAACACCGTAGCTCGAGCCGATGCCTATAGCAGGGTCATCGACGGACACGTGAGGCATCACTGTGCGCTAAACGCAAGCCCAGAATCGATAGATGTTTTTGGTCTCGGGCTTGCGGACTACCATTCTCTAGATAAGACGCAACAACGTCTATTTCTGAACTTCACCTCCGTCACGCCGGCCATGTACCGGATCATGTACTGGTCATTGGGAAAAGGTATGTCGGCAACCCGCTTCAGCCCGAGAATTTCTCGGTAGAATTCGTTAACCGCATTCGCGTTCGTTGCCGAAAACACGGTATCGTTTTTGAAGATGAACTAAGCTCCGGCAACGGACTCACGATAAGCCCAGTAGCTGGACTGAAGTGCTGGGTATTGGACCCTGGCCCACGACTTGAGCGGTACCGATGATGCCAAAGGGCGTCCCTGGAAAGCTAGCACACTAGCCGTCTGAACTGACAACCTGCGGGGCGTGCCCGCTGCGTACACGTGTACTACGCAATTTCGTTGCGGCGCTACGTCCCGCTAGTCGGAAGCCTCTGCTGTGATCGCGCTCCCCCGGCTCGTCACAGGCCCGACTCGTTGAACGCGTTAACCCCGCGTTGACGAACCAAGAACCACCCCGCAATACACGGTATTTACCACCAACTGGCCCCTTTGGATCTTTCACCTTTCCGGTGGGGTATTTGTCGTACCAATCAGAACACCACTCCCATACATTCCCATGCATTTCATAGAGACCAAACGGGTTCGGTTGATAGCTGCCAACAGGCATCGTTTTACTATTTGTTCTATCAAAATTAGCCTGTTCCTTAGTAAGCTTTTCACCAAAAGAGTAATCTGTTTTGGTTCCTGCTCGACAGGCATGTTCCCATTCGGCTTCCGTAGGTAGACGAAAATATTCTCCTGTGACCTCACTCAGCCATTGCGCATAAGCTGTCGCATCAAACCAGCTCACTTTCATGATGGGTCGACTACTTCTTCCCCAACCACAAGCGCCAGGAAGCTTTCTACCAGTTGCTTTAGCAAACCGATCATATTGTTCAAAAGTGACGACATAACGACCCATGGTGAATTCAGATACTTCTACCTCGCTGACAAGCTCCCCCGCATCATCGACCCTTGTAAATGTACCTCCAGATAGCCTGACCATTTCCGCCGCAAGCGAACCATCCGGCATCGAATATTTCAACATAACTGGAGTATTTAGAGTATGTGCCATTTGAGTTAGCGAATAGGACAGAGTAATTGGTCCGCTTGTTTAGTTAGGGAGAAGGAGCCGAACTAGCCAGCGGTGAGGCTGTCGACAATTAAATTCTTGAGTTCCTCGTAAGCTGGTTTGCTTTCAGCAAATAGTGCATGGAGATCTTCGTAGGCTCGCCGAAAGTCCTCGATCTTTAAACCCGCAATAAGCTTCCACGTCCGGCTCACAGCTATTACTTCCTTGAGAGTCCCAAGCGGATCTGCCGAGCTTGCCAGCTTCTCTGCCACTACCACCACGGTATCTGCCGCTATGATCTCTGCTACGAGCACGGTAGGTGCAACACCAGTGGCGCTGATCGATCTAGAGGAGATCGGAATAGTGTGGTCGCGTTCTTTCGCCATCAGAACACCCGAAGCCTTTTTCCGAGGTAGGGAGGAGAGCATACCCGTCTCTCCAGGCTGTCACACCACTTAAGGCCTAGTGACCGAAGCTTCCACTAGCAGGTGTCGCCAGATAATTTTCGGATCCATCCGAAGTTCAGTCTGCAGAGCTTCGGCCCATCAGCTCATCAGTCAATCGCCCGTACTTTCTGAGCTGTCGAATTCCCGATAATGCTTCCGCCTGTATACACTGACGTTTCGATTGTTGCCATGGAGAAAGAGTAATGGCTGGTAATGTCATACTCGAAGATCTGCTCGCTGAGCTCATCGCATTCCGAGGGGCCTTCATTCTCCAGAATGCCTACGGCTCGATGGAGTTCCAGGGTGACGATCTCTATCTGAGCCCGACCAAGGAGTGGATCACCATCTATCACGAGGGCGCCTCGAATCCGGAATCGCAAAGCCACCTGCACCTGCGACGTGCAATGCTACGCTCGGCCCGAATTGCGCGGGAGCTCGAGGAGACGCCGTACCTGCAGTTCTTTCAGGCTCCAAAGCCGTCGGGAGAATCTACCCTCGTCTGGTACTTTCCGAGCTTCTACGACTACCAGAAGGGAAAGGCTGACATCCCGGAGAACCAGAAAATTTACGACGCGTTTGTAGATGCCCACGGCGGCGAGTTTGCAATCATCGACACTGCGGGTCGAGGGAAGACAGACGACCTAATTTGAATCTAGCCACCCCAAAGCGGCCATTCAGAAACACGCATAAAAAGCCCGTTTAGTGCCCTTTGCCGCCATATTCAAAATCACTGGGTTCTCACTTACCAATATTTCTTAAAGCAGTTTCTAGTGGAGATGGTCCACTACTCAAAGGCAACGCTAACCTACTCCCCAGTTTAGCTGTCGGTTTTCTTTACACCATATCGGCTGTTTTCAGGGAAAAGTGTCATTTTTTTTACATGTCCCACCTTCGAGATTTGGGCGAGATTTGTAAGCCCCTGAAAAATGGTTATTTTCTTTTATAGGCATAGATATCGCTAGCAGAAAAAGGGGAATCAAAAATATTCAATTCTAGGAGGGATCGATGATTAAGCGAATGCTTTGTTTGGTAATTACCATTTCGCTGGCGAGCCAAGCATCTGCGGTACTAATCGGGGGGATTGACTTTCCAGGTGGCGCAGCTAGCTTCGCCGATGCTGTAGTGACATATGCTCCAGGAATCAATGTTGTAACGGGATACAACAACCCTAATGCGGCGCTGGGTGTGCCTGATTGTTCTGGAGCCAACAACACGGCTGTATCGCTGGGTATCCATGGTGTATTGGTTCTACAATTTACAGATAACTCTTTGACTACGTCAGGTGATGTAACACCAGATTTACATGTATTCGAAATCGGTTGCTCAGCGACAATTAGACCTCCCCCATCGTATTGCCTCATCTTAAAATCAAACTAGGAGGTATGTTCTGCATCATCAACTTCAACATTCACATCGGCCATCCCGTTTTCTGCAATGACGGCTTTGGCACCACCGGACTTGAGTGATTTTGCGAACAGCACCAAAAGATGCATGAAAAGGAAAGCGACAGACTTCATGTCAGGCATGCTAAGTCGGCATCCGGCAACTACAAGGCTAGGATTTGATCTGCTATTTTGTAGTGACTACCAATTCGCCATGCACACGTGGAATTTACGCCCGCTTTCCCATTCGTTTCTCGAAGGCAACCGTGCACAAACCTGTGAACCAATGCTGCCCGCGAGCTCAAACAGACCGCCGACTGGCAATACTATTTTTCACAGACGAACGCACTCCCAATAGGAGTACACATGCCATCCGGCCAACCAAATTCTTTCCAGTAATCCACGTAACCCAGTTTTTCAACCAGTTGAGCAAACCTTGGGTCCTGCCGGAACAGCCTAGCCTGCGGGCTGTTTTCCCACCAAACAGAAGTGGTTAGGTAGGTCTGCTGTTCCAAGCCTACCTCAATCGCTTCGAAAGCAAGATCCAGATCCGAAAATCCAATGCCGATATACATGGCTTCATTTGGACCTTTCAGGATTATCGCCGCCGCTGCGTCCAGTACTTTTTTGCGAGCGTTCATGTCAGATTTGGCACTAAACAACACTCTGGGGCCAACCGTTTCGATGAAACGGGTCATGGTCCGGCACCTGTCAGGCAGGGCACCATAGGCCTTAAGCATATCGTCTTCAGTAAGATGGGCCCTGGCGATATACAGACGTAACATTGGCACATTGCAGGACTTATCACCGAGTTCTTCGGCCCTGTCAGCCACTCGTAGCACATGCTCATGGTCACCTATTGACGCCATCAACCATGCATAGGTGACGACTGCTCTCGCCTGGAGGGGATTGCTATCATAAAATCTACGTATGACAGTTTCCGCATTGTGGTTTTTCCCAAGACTAACAAGCCATTGCGCATAGTTGTCCAGCAACCACAGCTCGTTGGGATCCATGGCCAGTGAATCGCGCCATTCCATCTCCTGCTCAATCCACTTATTTTGGATGCCTTCATAACGGGGTACCCAGATTTTGTAAGCGATTCCAAGCGAAGGGCACCTGTCCAGTGCTTTGCGCGATAATTCCACACTTAAACCGCGATATTCTGGCTTAAACCGTTCCTGTAAAAGGTAGGCCAGCCCCAGCGCCTGGTACGCATGAGCATATTCCGGGTCGAGGGCTATCGACTTTTTAAGAAGACTCTCAGCTTCCTGCAACTTCACCGGGCCTCGTTGATTCAGTTTCAACTTTGCTAGGTGATAGGCCTCCATTGCTTCGAGGTTGTCTGTTCGGCTCGCAGTACTCGCCACTGAGGTATTTTGTACCCAAGCGCTCAGAAATTCGTTGGGACACCCTCCTCTGCAGACCTTTTTGGCTGGCAGCGTCTTCGCCGAAACGCAGGTCGTCTTGCCACAATAGTTCCTGTTTGTCGTTCTCTAATCGAATTTTCAGTAAATACCCCTGCGCCACTTTTGAAATACCACCCGAAACAAAGTGATCTGCTTGCAATGCCTGCTTTATTTCGACTGGGGTCATTGTCGCCAGAATGGGGGAGAAAGTGGATTCTGATGAGACAACATACAGATCTGGATGTTTTGAGAGTCGATCACTAATTTCCAGAGTAAATACATCCGCCATGGTCGAAGTGTCGTCATCCAGATTGGAAAAAGGCAGAACAGCCAGAACAGCTACAGGTTCGGTAAGGGCGCTACCACCTTCAAGCAAACCCTCCTGCTCGAGCATTACAACAAAATATACACCTGCGACGAAGATTGATGCCAAGGCAACTTTTCGTCCCCGTCTCAGAATTGGTTTCCATTTCGGGGCAACGATAGCTTGGGCTTGATTGGGAACAACCTCGTTTTCGTAATGTGTCGCTATTCCTTCCAGAAGCTTTACCCAGTATTTCTGCTCTGTTAATTCGTATTTTCGAATCGCCTGCAGATCCGATAACGTGAGATTTAGTCCGTCCGAGAGTTCCGTCGGCTCCATATGAATGGTAATGATCGGAATATTCTGTTCGACCGCAAAGTTGATTTCCTTGCGACAATATTTGGACCGGGATGAATTAGGTGATACAAAGTAGAGGACCAGCCTCGCATACTTTATTGCAGTGGCGATTTCCTCGCGCCATTCCGAACCAGCTTCAATGCCGTCGTCGTACCAGACATTGAAACCATTGCTTTTCAGCCACGCGATCTCCGGATAGACCTCATCGCTGTCTTCGTGCGCATAAGACACAAAGACATAAGGTTCATCGCCCCGATATGCTGGAAATGGTGTTTCCAAAGGATCCCTCTGCGAACGCGGAAAGAGAGTCTCAGGCTTTCTGGTGGTGGGTCAAGCCCTTCGATAGGTTCGTTCATGGTGGGCTTCGATAGTTGAGGGGGGGTTACGGCAGTATGTAGATAAGGCCATCGCCGGTGCTGGGATTGATATAACTATTGAGTTTGGAAAACAACTAGCCCGGATATTGCACGAGGGCGCAGAGTTTTGGGTGAGAGATCGTGGTCGTCATGACGGCTCGTGACCGAAAGCGTAGCCGTAGCTACGGAATTGAGAGCCTGTTTGCGCTCGCGCAAACAGGTCCGCGTTCGCAT
>JACZXA010000079.1 GCA_022571865.1 Pseudomonadota bacterium | reverse complement strand
CAAAACGCCAGGCCTCGCAGGCGGGCGTGCTCCCTCCGGGTGCTCGGCAGTTTGCTACGCAAACTGCTTAGCAATTCGCTTGCGAATTGCCCTCTGGCAGTTTGCAAGGCAAACTGCTTAGCAATTCGCTTGCGAATTGCCCTCTGGCAGTTTGCAAGGCAAACTGCTTAGCAATTCGCTTGCGAATTGCCCTCGACCCCGACCTCGCTACGCTTCTTCATGAATAATCCAGGCTAGGTGATCATTCTGGCCTCCAGGCGTTTGCTCCAGGTCCCATTTATTCGTGGAGGGGCTCACCGGCAACGTCTACACGGCTTGGCGATGTCTAGCCTGGATATTGCACGAGTACGGCGCATATGATGGTGAACATTTTGAAATTATTAGAAATTTTCTATATTTCGAATATGTTCGAAGTGTCACCGAGGCGCCTCCGCAATTTTTGGCTGGATCTCGCGGCCGCCAAGACGCCATGTTTCCTCAACCGTAGCTACGGCTACGCTTTCGGTCACGAGCCGTCATGACGACCACGATCTCTCACCCAAAACTCTGCGTCCTTGTGCAATATCCAGGCTACCCCGGCTGGATAGCTATGTCTTTGGCGCTCTGAAGTTTACCAGGAAGTTTCCAAGGTCTTCCCGATATCCGGTAACCAGTTCCTCATCCCTGTCCGCAACGATATACCGGCTTATCCACTTTCCATGTTCTGACAACTCGTCATAGATACTGCGCGGCATTGAAATAGGAAATCGCTCCCGATACCAGGGTGCGAAAAATTCCGCATTCGGCAGCGATCTTACCTCGTTCGAGAGATTTGGCGTCCCGCCATGCCATGCCCTCACGTCCCGCATGAGGACACTGCCGGCCGGTGCAGGACATACCGTACTTAGCTTCATCCAGTCTGGCTCTTCGGAAAGGTCAGGTATGCGATCGTGGGAATGTTGAGTACCTGGAATTTGCCGGGTCGGTCCATTGGTTGGCGTGAGGTCGGCCATTAGAAAGTTGCAACAGACATAGGGACAAGGGAGATCGCGATAGGTGAGCTGTCCTCTTGGATCATGGAAAGATCCGACCGTATGCTCGCTGCCATCCGGACGTTTTACTAACCGGCGATTGTTCATGTCGGAATGAAGACGTTGATATTCGACGGCACCGGGTAAGCAGAAGTCACCGCCACCACCGCGGGCGATGTAATCGCCACTACCAAATATCGAAGTAAGGATTGGTGTGATGGAAGGCAGATCGATCAGCATCGCCCACTCGGGCTCATGGGCCAGATGCCCGGTAAGGCTCGCACCGCCAAAAGAATATCGGTGAGAGCCGCGATTGCCGGTACGGTTTTTGTCGCGGGAGACAATCTCGTGAATGATCCTGTCGCAGCCGCCGCGGATGTAATCGAGTTGGCTGGGTGAAAGTACGTCCCGAACCGCAACAAACCCATCCCGATGAAAAAGTTGCGTAGCCTTGTCAACTTCTTCAGGAGCGACGACTTCCAGCCCCTTAATGCCGTTGTTGGCTTCCAGATGTTCTCGAAGCTCGTTGATGGCGGCGGCTTGCGGATTGTTACCTACCCAACCCAGATCATTCAGAGGCAGATCCATCGCCGCACCATCGGCCATGGGCTTCTCGGGAAGACTGGGCATGCGTTATGGCGGCACTATACTGTGCGGCGTTCAGAGCGCGCTGCCATGTCGTAGCAGCTTGCCAGGAGTCGCTCCGGTACACTCGCCGTCAGCAAAGGTTACCTCGCCGTTGACGATGATGGCTTTGTAACCGATGGCGCGTTGAACTCGGCGCCACTCGCCGGCGGGCAGGTCGTGTTCGATGGCACCGATCCACGGAGGATCGATTGCCAGTTTGTCGATGTCATACACCACGATGTCTGCTGCCGCCCCTTTCCGCAGTACTCCGCGATTTTTGAACCCGGCCGCCTGTGCCGGTAGATTGGATAAACGGTAGTGGGCTTCCTCCAGAGTTACCAAACCCTCGTCACGTACCAGCCAGCTGAGAAAATCTGTGGTGTACGAACCGCCGGTGAAGAACTTGGTGTGGGCGCCGCCGTCCGAAACGCCTGGAATGGCGTAGGCCGAATCATTCATCATTTCGGCCATGAACTCCGCGTTTGCGCCTCGGTCGGGTCCGAGAAATTCCACGTTGAGATCGCCGGCCAGGGACAGGTCCAACATAACTTCGATGGGATGTTTGTTCTGTTCGTCGGCGATGTCACCAACCGAGCGGCCTACGTATTGTTCGAGTTCCGGCTGATCGTTGACCGATTGGATGATCAGGAACTTCGGATTGCCTCCCACACCCGCCTGAATGGCTCTGAGGCGTTTGTCGGCAACTTCCGCCTCTGCCACCAGTGCTTGGCGGAATTCCGGATTCTGCATGTTGGTGATCTTGTCTTTTTTGGAACCAGTGGTGACCGCACGCCACGCGGGGGATGCGTCGTACAAATTCCAATGTTCCAGCGTAAACGCGAAACCCGCGCGGCCAGTCCCGCATTGCGCATAAATAGCCAGACCTCGCTCCCGGCAGCTGTCGATCCAACGCAACGGTCGCCGATGTATTTCAGGATTGTTCCGCGAAGGCAACACGACGTTGTGCAGAATGGGTCGCCCGGCCGTGGCCGCCAGAGTTTCGAGAAAAGCCAGATCTTTTTTGATGTTGCCTTCGGCCTGGGTAATTTGAATAAAACCTTCGTCCCGTTCACGAAGCACCTCGGCGAGTGCGAGGATGTCTTCGTCGACCATGGTGTCGGTGACCATGGGCGAACCGTCAAAGTCCGCTTGCACGGAGTTCGGACCCAACCGCTGGATGGAGAAGCCACACAATCCCGCGTCCATGCCCTCATGCAGCAAACGTTTCATTTCTTCGCGTTCTTCTTTCGTCGCCGCACGGCTCTTGGCTGCTTCGAGGCCCATCACATAGGTCATCAACGAAGCTGTCGGCATATATTGAATGACGTTGACACCCTTGTCTGCACGATCGAGGCTGTCCAGATATTCTGGAATAGACTCCCAGTCCCAGATCATCCCCGCTTTCATGGACTCGTACGGAATGGCTTCGGTGCGGGTCATGGTGAGCATGCTTCGGTCACGAAAATCGGGTTTTACGGGCGCGAAGCCAAAGCCGCAATTTCCCAGTACCACCGAGGTAACCCCATGCCACCCTGAAATCGTGCACCAGGGATCCCAGCGAATTTGCGCGTCGTAATGGGTGTGCAGGTCGACGAAACCGGGCGCGACGATCAGGCCTTCTGCGTCGATGGTTTTAGCGGCGGAACCTGCGTTCTTTCCCCCAATTTGACTGATATGGCCGTCACAAATCCACATATCGCCTTTGAAGCCGGGTTTGCGGGTGCCATCCACGATGGTGCCGTTTTTTATATGAAGTTCGAACTCGGGCACGGTCACTCCCCTCGAGGTAGATGCCTGCTCGATTCTAGTCCTCATGAGGCCGCTAATCGAGTGCACCATCAGGAGTACACTTCACCGGTTGGAGGACGGTTGTGGCAGAAATTCACAAGGGGGTATCAATGAAAATTATTGGGATCGGCATCGTGGTGATTTGCGCGATAACGGGCGGTTGCGAAGCCGAGACTCAGATGGAAGTGCCTGGAGTAGAGGTGGCGGGTTCCATTGTCCGGTTGGACCCCGCGTTTGACCAGCTCGTGCCGAGCGATGCGGTGGTTGAAAAGGTTGCCAGTGGATTTCAGTTCATCGAAGGCCCGGTGTGGATGTCGGGCAGGCTCTTGTTCAGCGACATTCCCGCCAATACGATATTCAGCTGGTCGGAAATCGATGGAGCGAACGTGTTCCTGCAACCGGTACTGCCCGACAACTCGACTAGCGGTGGCACTGGCGGTTCAAACGGGCTGGCGCTCGACCCGGAAGGTCGGCTTATTATCTGTGAACACGGCAACCGACGCATTGCGCGCATGGAGAACGACGGCAGCCGCACAACGCTCGCGGATAGCTACCATGAGGGGCGTCTGAACAGCCCGAACGACATTGTCTTCCATTCTACGGGTGCGGCTTTTTTCACCGATCCTCCTTACGGGCTCCCGGGACAGGACGATAGTTCAGCGAAAGAGCAACCTCACAACGGCGTTTACCGGCTCGATGTGGATGGTACGGTCACTTTGCTCGCTGCCGGTCAGACTCGTCCCAATGGTATCGGCTTGTCGCCGGATGAACGCACCCTTTACGTGGCAAATTCGGACGGTGCACCGAACCGTTTATGGATGTCCTATCCGGTTCTGGACGATCTATCGCTGGGTGAGGGTAGAGTATTCTTTGATGCGAGCGCGATGGAGCAGCCGGGTGCGCCAGACGGCCTCACGCTCGATCAATCCGGTAACCTGTATGCCACCGGTCCAGGCGGCGTGATGGTATTCAGTGCCGAGGGTCGCCACCTGGGTACGATTGCAACCAATGAACTGCCGGCCAATGCGGGCTGGGGTGATGATGGGAAGACGCTTTACATCACTGCCCGTACGAGCCTTTATCGAATCAAGTTGAACGCTACGGGGCTGGTCTACCGAAGCGATTAGCTCCCTTACCGGGCGCATCCAAGGCGCGACGGCGTCTCGGGTGAAGGTTGGATATAATCAAGGCGGCAATTCGGTAATCGGCGAGAAACGGTTCAGCTTGAGATGATTGTGATCAAAGTCGAAACCCTGACCTGGATAACGGCGGCCGTCGGGTTTATCGCCGCGGCTTCGTCCGCCTTATCTCAGCCGGCCAATGACCCACACCCGCTCACACCGTTTTTCAAAGAGAGCTGTTATCTTTGTCATGGTCCGCTAATCCAGACCGCCGGGCTCGATTTGTCCGAGCTGGTGAGCCAATTGCCACTGGTAAAAAACAGAGACACCTGGAAGCGGGTCATGGGTGCGCTGGAAGTGGGGAAAATGCCGCCGCCCGGAGCGCCGCAACCTTCCACCGAAGCGCGGGCTGAAATGCTCGCAATACTGCGCCGCGATATCGATGAATTCGACTACGCAACACTCGAACGAGATCCTGGTTTCGAGTTGATGCGGCGGCTGACCCACACCGAGTACGACAATACTGTACGTGACTTGTTTGGTGTCGAGCTGAATGTGACCGATCGGTTTCCGACCGAGCTGACCGGCTCGAGCGGGTTCGAAAATTCCTCCAATACGCTTTTCTTGCAGCCGTCTCTGATGGAACGCTACATTGCGGCGGCGCAGAGAGTCGTTGATCTGGCATTGCCCCTCGTGCCACGCAGTGCCGTACAAAAAGCCTCCCACGATCTCATTTTCGTTGCAGCCCCGGGGCAGGGGGTCAGCGAGGCGGAAGCTGCCCGAGTGGTGTTGCAACGGTTTCTAGGGCGTGCCTACCGGCGACCTCCGAACACTGATGAGTTGACTCGGGCGATCGAACACTTTGCCGTAGGCGCATCAAGCGGCCTTAAGTATGAAGCCGCTGTCAAACAAGTTCTCCAGGCGGTATTGATATCGCCGAAGTTTCTGCTTCGCGTTGAAGCGGGACCCGTCGATGGACGGCCGTTCGCAATAACGACCTGGGAGTTGGCTTCGCGTTTATCCTACTTTTTCTGGGCAACGATGCCCGATGAGGAACTCTTCGACCTTGCCGCAAACGGTAGGCTCAGCGATCCCGATGTGCTTTCATTTCAGGTTATTCGGATGTTGTCGGATGATCGTGCAGACACCCTGGGCGACATCTTCGCCGCGCAATGGCTCGGTTTCCATAATGTCGGCACGCGAATCTGGCTCGACCCGATCGACAACCCCTGGTGTACGGCTTCGCTGATGAAGGCGATGCGTGATGAGTCGTCGCTGTTTTTCCTGTCACTGCTTCGGCAGAACTTACCCGTACGAACGCTCATCGATGCCGACTACACCTATGTCAATGAGGAGCTCGCCACAACCCTGTATGAGATGGAAGGAGTCAGTGGCGCCCATATGCGCAGAGTGAACATCGAGAACCCGAACCGCGGTGGTATTCTCGGGCACGCCAGCATTCTAGCGCTGACCTCGAGCTACATGGACACGAGCCCGGTGAAGCGCGGAAAATACGTCCTTGATACCTTGCTGGGCACCCCGCCGCCCGAACCACCACCGAATGTCGGTGTATTGAGCGAGGAAGTGGCGGAACTGAAAGACCTCAGCTTCCGCGAAAAAATAGCGATGCACTCACGTAACGAGTACTGCCGTGGCTGCCACAGTCGAATAGATCCGATCGGTTTCAGCCTCGAGAATTTCGACTACTTCGGAAGGTGGCGGGATAACTATCAATTCAAACAACGGGTCGACACCGCCGAGGAAGCAGACGAGTCGTTCGAAATTCAGACTGAAACCAGTCCCGATCCGGTGATGATTCACTTGAAAACCATACGGAGAGACATCGCGTCCTTCGGGTCGCTCCCCGGCGGACCAGAGTTCAGCGGTCCGGCCGGTCTCAAACAGGCGTTGCTTACCGACCGGCATGACGATCTGGTGAGACAGGTCGTTTCGAAGATGCTCGCCTACGCGCTGGGTCGACAGCTCGAGTATTACGACGAACCTGCGGTCCGAACGATCATCTCGGCGCTCGAAGGGGACGAGTATCGGTTCCAGACGTTGCTGCAGGGAATCGTTGCCAGCTATCCGTTTCAATACAAGAAAGAGCCTTCGGGGGAGAGCAGGTGATGAAGTCTAGCAATTTTTCTCGTCGTAGGGTTCTGCGCGGGCTCGGTGTCTCGGTGGCGCTACCCTTGTTGGACGTCATGGCGGTTTTTTCGGCTAACGCGCAAACGGCGGGGAAAACGAGTGTTGCAGCCATAAATCGGCTGGCGTATCTTTACTTTCCGAATGGCATTCCGCGGGGCATCTGGTATCCGGAAGAGACGGCGGCTGATGGACGGTTGCTGAAATTGAATGCCTGGATGAGTCCGCTCGAGCCTTTCAAGGAAGATATCCTCATACCGAGCAACATTTGGACACCGGAAGGCAATGGTCACGTGGATGGTCCACCAACGTGGTTGACCGGAAAAGACTACGATTCCAGGGCGGTCAACGCCGGAGGAGTTTCGGCGGACCAGGTGGTGGCCAGACATCTGCGTGAAAAGACGTTGCTCCCATCGCTCGAGTTGTCGCTGCAAGGGGAGGGCTACTTTTCCAACTCGCTGCCTCGCAACGCGATTTCATGGTCAGCGCCCGATAGACCGATGGCGCGCGAGATAGAGCCACGCGCTGTGTTCGATCGCATGTTCAACTCTTCTTCGGCAATCACGGCTCATCGCTCGGTGATGGACGTTGTGCTTGCTGAAGCCAGATCGCTGAATAGTTACGTCAGCGGCGCCGACCGACTGCGGCTGGATGAATACTTCGAGTCGATTCGCGCGCTGGAGCGGCGCATCGAGTTTGCCGAACGTCGCTCAACCGAGATGCGCGATGACGGCGCGCTCAACGACACGTTTGCAGTGCCTGCGCCGGGTGTGCCGGATGATCACGAGTCCTATATTCGGCTCATGTTGGATCTCATGATCGTCGCATTTCAGTCTGATGCCACTCGGGTGTGTACGTTCATGCTCGACCACGGCCAGTCGAACCGATACTTCAACTTCATACCCGATGTGCGAGGCACATGGCACGCACTGTCGCACTACAAGAACGCTTCCGGCATGACCGAGGATGATGACGGTAGCACGTCGTGGGAATCGGTTGAGCAGAAGCGGGCAATGTACGCTGAGATAGTTCGTTGGCACCATCGTCAGGTAGCGTATTTGCTCGATAGGATGAAGAATATTCAGGAACCCAACGGGGGTTCTTTGCTCGACAACAGCATGATCGTTTACGGCGCCGCCCTTGGCGACGGCAATGAACACGACGCTTCACATTTACCCATCGTCCTCGCCGGTGGAGGTTGCGGAACCATCAAGTCCGGAAGGTACCTTGAACATGAGGCGCAGACCGATTTTGCCGGTATTCATATCGCACTGATGCAACGGATGGGGGTAGCGATTGATTCCTTCGGAACGGCAAGCACGCCTTATGAGGGGCTCGAGGGTTGAGGTCAGACACGAACCTGACTCCTTTTGGGTAGAGTGGGGCTCGCCCTTCGGGAGACACTAGGTGGTCATCGCGAAGTATAGGTGGTAGTGGCTGAAACAGTTCGGGTTGAAGGCGGCTCCGCAAGCCGGGCAGCCGGAATCACTGTTCAGATATTCGGTAATCGTGAGCTTCTGACCGCAGGCGCCGCAAAGGATTGCGTGCCTGTCCCACTCGACGGTGGGCCACACCGTTGCCGGGTGGTTTGCGCATTCGGTGTGGCATTCAAAGCAACCGTACCACCGTTCGCAACAGTGGAAACGAATTGCGATGATGTCGTTTTCACCATGCCAGTGGGCGCAGCGGGTGTGGTCGTCCACGCCGACCCCGTAAATGAGTTCGCCGTGGACAGCGTTGGCTTGCTTTTGCTCTTCGGGCATCACAATCCGGGACAAAGATGGCAATGCCGATTGTAATCGGTATGCTCAACGATGGATTCTCTTGTGGGGTGGGTTTTCTGAGATGACGCAGTCGACGACGGATGAGGCCGGGTATCCCCTTGCCGATCTCAAGGTGTTGGATTTTTCGCGTGTACTCGCCGGGCCTTTTGCGGCAAGAATGTTGTCCGATCTCGGTGCGGACGTGGTCAAGGTGGAACCACCCGACGGTGACATAACGCGTCTCTGGGGCAAGGTCATCGGCGGGGTTCCCGGCTACTTCAACCAGCAGAATGCCGGTAAACGCAATATCTGTATCGATATGCGCGCCCACGGCGCCCGCGAACTCGTTTTCGACCTGGTGGGCAAGGCCGACATCCTGATCGAGAACTATCGACCTGATGTCATGCCCAGGATGGGGTTGGGTTATGAATCGCTCAAGGAGGTCAACCCGCGCCTGATCATGTTGTCTATTTCGGGTTTTGGCCAGGGGGGGCCGGAATCTCATCGACCTGCTTATGCGCCCATCGTTCATGCCGAGGCCGGCCTCATGGATCGTCAGGCTCGACGTGGCGACATCCCTTTTCGGGATCTGCCGCTTTCGGTGGCGGACACAAATGCCTCGCTCCACGGTCTGGTTGGATTGCTGGCCTCAGTGATTCATCGCGAAAAAACCGGACTTGGGCAACACATCGACATCGCGATGATGGATGCCACAATCGCCACAGACGATCAGCTTCACTACGACCTGGAAGACTCGGAGGATACCGGTCCCCTGCCAAACTTCGCCTGGGAAACCGGTGCCGGGCCCATTCTGGTCTCGGCGGACGTCCGCTATCTGTGGCATCTGCTCACGACCAAGCTCGGGATCGAAGACCCCACGAATAAGGAAATGGAACTCTCCATGAAAATCCGCTTGCGGCGTGAAAAAATTGTCGAGTTCATGGCGGCGTTTACCAGTCTGGAAGAGATCGAAGAAACCCTGGCAAAGATGAACGTCGCCTGGGGTAGGGTGCGTGATGCCGCGACAATTCAGGAACAGGCGACGGTGAAATTCCGTGGCGCCATTGTTCAGATAGACGATCGCGCGGGTGGCACCCGGCCGATCACCCAGTCACCCTATCGATTTTCCGATGCTAAAAGCGGGGTGCGCGGTCCTTCATCGCATCGCGGTGAACACAACCATGAAGTATTGGCCGAGTGGATCGACAAACCAACCTTCGAGATCGATGCAATGATCGAAGCGGGCGTGTTGCAGTTCGATGCGGAAACGTTAACTCAGTAAGCGCAAGTTCCAGTTATTGTTTGGAGTGGATCAATGACCCAGATCAACGGCGTGCTCGGCCCGATCAACCCGGATGACCTGGGTTTTACGCTCATGCACGAACATGTCATGGTTTGTGCGAGTGGGTTGCTCGAGAGTTATCCGGATCTACTGGGGCAGGATCGAGAAGCGCGGGCCATTGCGACGCTGAAAAAAGCCCATGACGAGGGTGTCGACACGATGGTCGACGCGACCACTTTCGATCTGGGGCGCAACCCCGAATTGCTCAGAACCGTGGCCGAGGGGTCGGGTGTCAACATTATCAACGTCACCGGTTGGTGGCTCGACGTGCCCAGGTTCCTCAACGGCGTCGGTCCCAACCAGATGGCGACCGAGTTCATCCGCGACATCGAGGAGGGCTTCCGTGGGACGGATATCAAAGCGGGCGTGCTGAAATGCGCCGCGGATTTCGAGGGCGTGACGCCGTCACTCGAAGTGATGGCGAGAGCGGTTTCCCGGGCTCACAACGAAACGGGTGTGCCTATCATGGTGCACTCTTTTCCAACCGGCCAGGTCGCGCGTCAGCAGATCAAGATCTTTCGTGAAGAAGGCGTCGATCTCACCCGGGTAAAAATTGATCACTCAAATGACACCACCGACACGGAATACCTGAAGTGGATTCTGGATCAGGGCTGTTATCTGGGTCTCGATCGTTATCCCGGTCGATACGTGAGCCCCCACATGCGTACGGTGACATTGAAACGCCTCATGGACGATGGCTATGGCGACAGGCTCTGTCCGGCTCACGATTGCATCTGTCTGCACGTTCACAAAGAACAACCCGACGGCTCGATTCCGGAAGAGCATGAATTTACGCGCATGAATCCGGAGCAGTATCTGTACATCCACCGTTTCGTGATTCCGGATCTTCTGGAGATGGGTGCGACCGAGCAGGACATCAAAACCTTGTTTGTCGACAATCCCCGCCGGTTTCTTGCTGGCGAGTAGGCCCCAGCGGGCATCCGCCCGTCTGAATCTGTTATCTTATTGATAGCAACCGCCTGGACGAGACCATGACTTACGCGGGCAAGAGAAAAATTATTGACGTGGACAGCCACGTCATAGAACTTGATGACTTTCTGGCTAATGCGGCGAGTGAGGCGGACCTTGCGTTGCTACCGCGGATGTCTGACCAGACAGAACTTCCCGTGGTTCAGGCTGGATTGGATCGGGGGCGTGAGTTGTTTGCCAAACGTCAGAACGATCCGGAGGTCATGGCGAAGTTTGAAGCGTCTCTGCTGGACAACAGAAAGAGCGGCTGGAATCGTCTGGGCGCTTTCGATGCAAAGGAGCGATCTCATACTCTGGACCTGTTCGGTTTTCGGATGCAGTTGGTGTTACCGACTTTTTCGTTTCACCAGATTGCTCATGTCGATGATCCGGCGGTTCTCGAGGCAGGTGCACGTACCCTGAACAGAGCCATGGGCACGTTTTGTTCCCACGACGACCGTCTGCAAGCTATCGGCTATATTCCTCTCAGTCTGGGACCCGAATTGGCGCTGAAGGTGATGCGCCAGGGGTTCGATGATGGTTGTTATACGTTCATGGTCGATACCAACGAACCCGATGCGGAGCGACTTTCGTTTACTCACCCCGACTTTGACCCGATTTGGGCGCTGTTTGCACAGACGAAAGCCCCATTTGTCGTTCACGTGGCGGTCAACGGTCACTACCAGGCAGTACCACAAAGTTTCAAGCACAACGGCAAAGACACGATAGAACTTGGTGGCGATGCGCCCGCGGGTGAAATCGGTTTCGTCACCATTAAAAACAGTGCGGAAATTTTTCTTTCGGCGATGATTTTTGATGGGGTTTTTGATCGTCACCCGGCGTTGCGGGGAATTTCAATGGAACATGGCGCGTTCTGGGTGCCTTCCTGGCTACAGGCATTGGACTACACGGCGACGTTATTCAAGCACAAGCGCGAATTTTCCGAACTACCTTCCGAGACCGCAAAAAAACACCTCAAGTTTTCTCCGTTTGCGGGTGAGCCGGTGGGGTGGATCATCGAGAACGTTGGCCGAGAGATGATCGTGTTTGCTTCGGACTACCCTCATCCCGAAGGGACTTCAGACCCAATAAGAAAATTCGAAGCCGCCATGTCCAATTGCGACCAGACGACGATGGATGCTTTTTACCATGGCAATATGGAAGAGCTGATGGGAATTACTCTCTAAAAGCATCCACCTCAATAAAAACGCTGTTCGGTTGCGATTAGTCGGCCAGGCGAGTTTTTGAGGTCGGCGAAATTCTTTACGTCCGCGGCGATGACTTCGGGGCCATCAGGGCGGCTGTAAAAGCGCTCGCGAAGATCCTCGATGGTCTGGAAACCACACAGCGCAAAGCCATCGAGCGCCAAGCCCGAAATCGTGTGGACCACGCTCAGCTGTGTGTAGTGAGACATGAAGCCGTGGTGTTCGAGCGCTAAAGGCGCGTGGACGTCTCGCCAATGCGCATCGGCTTGTCGATGAGTTATTTCCGGAAAATGCACCAATGGAAACAGGGCGATAACCTTCGGTGTACCTTGCTTGATCAGCCGACGAAAAACGACGTATAGGCCGACGTCCGCCACAGCGGCTAATTCTTCCAGATCATCGGTTGATGCGGTGACGAGTGTACGAAAAGGGAGGTGTTGCCAATTCTCGCGATCGTCACCGTAAAATGTGCCATGCAAACGCTGAGCCAGCGCAAGGGAAGCGTCGATATCGGTCGAGGCGACAGCCATCTGCTGAACGTTGTTTTCATGTTCCATGTGTGTCGTCCCTGTCAATCTGTTGCAACCACCTTGCCGGTGCGTTCCTGCAAGCGCTAAAACCCGGTTGTTGGGTTATTTGCAGCGAGGGTCTCCCGCCTGAACCCCGGCGATCTGTTCGCGGGTGAAGGCTAACTCTTCGCAACCGTGGCCTTTCTCACAAATCATGTCCCATTGCGGTTCGGCTTTGATGTGGCAGGCAAAGCAGTTTCCGCCAAACCGGTTCACTACATCCACGAATCCCCGTTTGTCGATCACGGTTCCCGCCTCGGAAACCTTGAGTTCGAAAAATTCCCAGTCGCGAGTCGCGGCGTTGTACCCGGCGCGGTGTTTGACCATTACTTCACTTGGTACCAGTTGCACGACGGATCCCGCCGGATAGGTGGCGCCTGTGGGTGAATTTGCTGCCGCAAGGGTACCTTCCAGATCACCGATCAGGTTGTCGACAAAGAAGTGTCGTACCCGGGTCATATCGTCGAGGCAGGTGAAGTTGTCGGCAGTGACCTCGAGACCCGCGCTCTGTGTGGCGTCATACGCCGCGTGTACGCTTCCGGCAAAGGTGCAAACCACCAGGCAGATCGCGCAGGCGGTAGACAAAAATGTTTCGATCTTCATTTGACTAGCCTCCCCAAGGTTAAGAACCGGTATTTCATGTCGCTCTACGCACTTGCGCTGGGACGGCTCCCGACTTCATCACGCCATCGCGCAAGGTTGCTCAACCCGTCATCCGGCTTGAGATTTACCAGCTGTTCCGCGAAATCTATTACGCACATCGCGGAAATATCGGCCACGCTGTACTCGTCGCCCGCGATCATTTCCCGGTTGGCAAGCTCCCCGTTAAGCCTTTCGTAGTAGGTATTTACGGCTGCATCACTTTGAGTTTTAGCTTCCGGGATTTGTTTGAAACGACCCGCTGCGATCTGTGCAACGACGGGCCCGTTGACCCAGGAAACGCCTATGTTGCGTCCGAGGACCAGTTCTATTCGACGCATGTGCATTTCAATGCGGGCAATGTCTTGTGCCGTCGTACCGAATAGTGATGGATCGGGATGCAGCGCTTCGAAGTAGCGGCAGATGGCGATTGACTCCGAGATGCAGGTGCCATCGTCCAGCTCCAGCACCGGTATCTGGCCGTTCATGTTCTTTTTCAGGAATTCGGGTGTTTTGTGTTCGCCCGCTTGCAGATCGACAGACACGCGCTCGACGTCGATATCTTTTTCCGCCAGGTACACACGCACCCGCCGTGGATTGGGTGCCCTAGGATGGTCGTAGAGTTTCATGTACCGATTCCTTCTAGAACGCGCTTGCGAGCGTATCACGAGTTTGCCGGATCGCGTCAATGTGCGCTTGCGGATCCGGCAATTCCTGATTCATCGTCACCACCGCGACATGGGTGACACCGAGATCTTCCAGCGACTTCAACCTCTCGACGCTGGTATTTGCAGGAATCATGCATTCGATTCCGATCGTTTTCGGGTCGCGTTCCGCTACCTTCGCCCTTTCGTACAATTGTTCGATGTGATGTTTGAGTTCTTTGGTCGCAAACGGGAACCAACCATCGGCAATCCGGGCGACCCGGTCGATCACCTGAGGTGCCATGCCGCCAAGCCAGATGGGAATATTTTTCTTGACCGGCAGCGGGTTTAGTCCCGCGTCGGTGACCTTGTGCCAGCGACCGTCATAGGAAATGGCCTCGTCTTTCCACAAGCGGCGGAGCAGGTCTATTTGCTCCTCTGAGCGAACGCCGCGGTCGTGAAAGTTGGCGTTGAGGGCTTCATACTCCACATCGTTCCAGCCCGTTCCGATACCGAGACGCAACCGCCCGTTTGAGATCACGTCAACACATGCGGCTTGTTTTGCGACGAGTGCCGTTTGGCGCTGCGGCAGGATGATAACGGCAGTCACGAGTTCGATTGTTTTGGTGAGACCTGCCAGGTAAGCAAAAAGCACAAACGGTTCCTGAAACATGCTCATGGTCGTGTACGGCCCCTGCCAATCTGGACGACTTGCCGTATTTGCACCGAGAACGTGGTCGTATGCGAGGATGTGGTCGTACCCCAGAGATTCCGCGGTGGTTGCGAACTTCGCGATCATGGCGGGATCCGAACCGATCTCGGTCTGCGGGAAAACGACACCCATCTTCATGTTTTCATGCCTCGGGGTGTGAATGATTCCAGTCTTTCAACATCCAGCGCGTTTGTTCCCGCTCCTCTTCGTTGGTCGTGAACTCCGACGCGGCGAAATCGGTTACTCCAACATCAGCGAGTTCTTCAAGCAGTTCACCCACTCGAGATGCACTGCCCACCAAAGCCAACTCACCAGGCTCAGTGACGCCTTCGCGCTCGAACATTGCCTGGTAAGAAGGAAGCTGTGCATACATTCCGAGGGTATTTGAGATACGGGCTCTGACCCCGTCCTCATCATCCGTGACGCATACCGGGAGTGTTGCGATGATTCGTGGTGAAGGTCGACCGGCGTCTACGGCAGCCTCGGTCAATCTGGGCAGAATGTGCTCGCGAATCGTGCGGGGCCCTACCCAGGCCAAGGTCGTGCCGTCGGTCATGCGTCCTGCCACCTTGAGTGCTTGTGGTCCAAGCGCTGCGACGACGATTGGGCAGGGTTTCTCCGGGTGAAAAAAGGTTTCCGCTTCGCAGGCGATCGTCTCACCGGTGAAAGATACGCGACCTTCATTCAGCAACGGGACGAGTACCGAAAGATATTCTTTCAGGTGACGAATTGGCCGGTCGAAGGAGATCCCGAGCTGCGCCATCATGGGAGCGTGGGACAGACCAATGCCGAGGGTCAACCGATTACCGATCGCGTTCCGCACTGTGTGTACCTGGCCTGCCAATACCATGGGATGGCGGGGAAAACTCGGGATGATGGCAGTACCGAGTTCGAGCTCGGGAACGGTTAAGCCTACGACCGTGAGTACGGTCAGCGCATCAAGACCCCCGGTTGGATGTTCCGCAAGCCAGTAGCTCGAAAACCCATCGGTCGATGCGCGCTGTGCGTGATTGGAAATGGCTTCGATCGATGCGCGTTGCACCAGCCCCGTTCCGTTTATCCCCATTTTCATTGTTGTTGCTTTCCGTAGATGTTGGATCGAACTTGGCTTAAGCGGCGAAAACCTCCGGCGTGAAGTACCCGTAAAACTGGTGTGGTAGGTGGTGTTTGCCTGGAGGGTTGCGAACAAAAGTGCTTATCGAGATCTGCTGGGACCACGCCTTGGATCTCGTCGATCCAATAGCTGTATTGTTCGTCTAGATTTTCCAGAGCGCCGTGATAGCTGGGGATTTCGTTGACTCCGCGAGTGTTCAAGTACGCGCTCCGATTGCGGGGTAGGAGCGCAATACAGCTCTGCACCCGATGTGGCGGATCATATCATTGCAAGGGCGGGAATCGAGCGGCGAGAAACGATTCTCGTTCTCTGGCATAGTTGTCAGTCGTTGATTTCGACAGTTGATTATTGGGGAGCAGACGATGGCACACGATTTAGTCATTCGTAATGGCACCATCGCAGATGGTACGGGCAGCGAACTCTATCAGAGTGACATTGCCATCGATGGTGATTCCATTACGGCAATTGGTGAGGTTAGAGACAAAGGCCGCGAAGAGATTCAAGCCGAGGGTCTGGTGGTAACACCGGGTTTCGTGGATCTGCATACCCACCTGGATGCACAGATTGGCTGGGATCCGCTGATGACGTCTGTGACATGGCACGGTGTGACCACGGTCTTGCTGGGCAACTGTGGCGTCACATTTGCGCCCTGTAAGCCAGCAGACCGGGAATTCCTGGCCGGTATGATGGAAACCGTGGAAGATATCCCGAAGAACGCGATCATGACCGGGCTACCGTGGGACTGGATTTCGTATGGCGACTACTTGAACTCGATCGAGCGACTGGGCCCCGTCGCCAATGTGGCTGGTTTGGTCGGGCACTGTGCGACGCGGTTTTACGTCATGGGCGAGCGTGCGGTCGAAGAACCGGCGACGCCAGAGGAAATCGCGGAAATTGCCCGGATTGCCGGTCAATCGGTAAAGGACGGAGCAATGGGTTTCTCCACGAATCGCCACCTCGGTCACCTGCTTCCGGACGGGCGTTGCATCCCGGGTACTCACGCGCACCCGGATGAACTGAGAGCCATTGCCGCAGCCGTGGGCGAACACGGTGGCATCATGCAGACGGTGATGAACTTCACCCAGGTTGATAGCGAGATGGATCTACTCGCAGACGAAGCTCGTTTAGCCCGTGGCGTACTGTTCAGCGCCGTGGCGGGACCAACGTCCGATTCGGTAGCCCACCTCGATAAGCGGGTCAGAGCGATGCGAGATGAGGGGCTCGATGTCACCGCGGTTACGGTGCCACGTGCAGGCGGCGGTGTCGGCGGCATTATCAACAATGGTTTCTGGCGGACGCCTGCGTGGAACGAACTCAGAAAGCTCGATTTCGTCGGCCGGTTGGCTGCGATTCGTGACGCCGATACACGAGCAAAACTCATCGCTGAAGTGAAAGCCGATTCGGAGTCTGCCGGGCGCACAAAACACTGGTATCCAATGGGTAATGATAAGCGCCCGAATTACACGAAGGAGCGTCACGAGAGCCTGCTGGCGCTTGCCCAAGCGGCGGGTAAACACCCCGTAGAAATATGGCTCGAGATCGTGCTTGCGAGTGACGGTAAGGCGTTGTTCCACATGCGCGGATTCAACGTGAACTTGAAAACGCTCGAGGAAATGATCACGACCGACTGGGCAATGCCCGGGCTTGGAGATGCAGGCGCCCACGTCAGTCAGATGATCGATTCGGGTTGGGCAACTTTCGTTCTTTCGCACTGGTATCGTGATGTGGGGGTCTACAGTCTGCCGGAGGCGGTTCGCCGCATGTCAGGAGAACCCGCACGAGTACTGGGGCTTAAGGACCGAGGTACGCTCGCGGTGGGTAAACGTGCCGACCTCAACGTTATCGACATCGATCGCGTGGAAGAACGACAGCCCTATATAGCAAACGATTTCCCGGGTGGCGCACCCCGCTTCATGCAAAGGGCCGTTGGCTATAAAGCAACCATCTGTAACGGCCAGGTTACGCTGCGCGATGACGAGCATACGGGCGTTTTTTCAGGGCAGGTGTTACGAAACCGGGGATAACCGGTATCGGTCACGGCAGGAGGGCGGCTATTACAGTTTCTGTGCCCCTACCTACCTGGGCCAAGTGCCATGTATTTGCCCTGGGCGCCAGTTTTGTTCTCGCAACCGGACTTCCGTGTCCGCAAGTCGTTCGGGCAGCCGAAACGCTCACGACAATTGATTCCGCCCGCCTCATCGTAACGGATAGCGACGAGATTCCGTCTGCCCAGGCAAACGGATGGCAGGTTGTCAAGCTGACCGATCGTTGGCCGTTGTCCCGGTACGACACCGGGCGCCAAGGCTGGTATCACGCGACCTATACGCTCGCTACCCAGCCACGTGAACCGCTGGCCATATATCTGCGTCGATTGAACATGAACGCGGAGATTTATCTGAACGGTGAGAAGGTCGCAAGCGGGGGTCAGTTCACCGAGCCGATATCGCGTAACTGGAACTATCCCATGTATGCACAGCCCGCCCTCAGCCAGTGGCGGGTTGGTGTCAACGATATCCACATCAGGCATATTTCCTACCCAGGGTACGGCTATATCAGCCCTATATACATTGCATCCGCAACGTTGCTGAGCAAAGAGCATGATCTGCACTACTTTTTACAGGTTGAAATCGCGCAATATCTTTTTCCGCTGACGTTTACCATTGGCTTGTTTATCTTCGCTATCTGGTTGCTGCGAAGACAGGATTACAGCTATCTCTAATTTGCGCTCGCAGTAATTTCCTGGTCCGTCTACATCGTCAACATGTTCGTCCACGATCTCCTCATGCCTACCAAAGTGTGGGAGTGGTTTGCCCACTTCAGTTTCGAGTTCTGGGTGGTGTCATTTTCGATCTTTCTGCACCTGTTCGCAGGTCAGTCCATGAAACGACGCGGTCTGTTCTACGCCGCCTTTTTGTCCCTTGTCGCAATTGCCTATGCGGCCAGTGATCTGGCACAGCTCAAGACGACTGCGCGTTATCTTCATGGCGTAAGTGTGGGAATTGGCTTTACCGTGCTGGCATCACTCATCGGCACATATCTTCGAACTCGATCGAACACGCTGCTGGTGCTCATGGGCGGCTTACTCGTGTTGCTACTGACGGGGATCCACGACTGGTTGTTTCAATATGGGTTCGTCGGAGTTACCGGGAATTTATCTCTTCACCTTCACTACTACTGCGCGCCCCTGTTATTCGCATTCATTACCTGGCATCTGGCATCCCGGTTTGCGGTCGCCATGACCGAATCCGAAGCGCTGAATGCTGAGCTCGAGTCGCGCGTGAAGGAGGCCGAAGAGGAACTTCGCGATCGATATGCGCAGCTGCAGCGTCTCGGACAGGAACAGGCGGTCGCGAACGAAAGAGAGCGTATCGCGCGGGAGATTCACGATGGGCTTGGCGGCAGTTTCGCCAACGCCATCATGATGACCGATCTGTTGAGTCGCGAATCGCGTCCAGATCGTATTCAACGTTTGAAAAACATGTTGCAGGATGGACTGACTGAAGTTCGCCACCTCATCACGGCCATGGCCGGTGACATATCCACGGCTCAGGATCTCGTGCGTTACATTCAAGAAAAAAGCCAGATCATATTGGCCGCCGCAGATGTGGAGCTGAGCTCCAGGGTTTCGCTTGTCAGCCAACCGCAGAAACTGACTCAAAGTCAAAGCCTGAATCTCGCGCGGATTTTTCAGGAGGTTGCGAACAACGTTGTCAAACATGCGCGTGCCAAACGTGTGGAGTTCACAGCCGACTTCGAAAACGGTCGGCTGCAACTAACGATGGAAGATGATGGCGATGGCTTTGAATTGGGGAACGGTCAGGGATACGGATTGGGCAATATCAGGAAACGTTGTTCGGATATTGCGGCAGAGCTTGCG
>JACZXA010000273.1 GCA_022571865.1 Pseudomonadota bacterium | reverse complement strand
TTACTCCTGGCTGTAGACCGCAGCCGGCGCTTAAGTCGGTGGTTGTTCCACGGGCTGCATCGAGGGGATTTTGCCGCCTGGATGAGGCAACGACCGGTGTGGGATATCTTTATGTTGTTGTTGCTCTTCGGGGTAACGAGCGGGTCCATTACCGGGGTTTATCTGGGGTTCAAGCGCATCACTCGCTAGCTCGACGAACTTAATCCCCATCGTTCTCTAAAGAGAGCCGATCAGGCGTCAACGAAGTGTCGGAGAAAATATCCCATCGAGCCTCGACGAACGTACCGATCTCAACCGCGTTGTGGAATTCTGTCTGAGTAATAGTGGCGTCGGCATCGTTACGGTATTCGGGTATGCCTGATTCACCGGATACGGTTACATCGAAGATATCGACCGTACCAGTTGTCGAAGCCCCTGGTTCGACCTCAGCCGTTACCGGTCCGCGCAATCGCGCACGTTCATCTGGATCCTCGCGCTCGATTTCCGTCGCGATCAACCGCGTGCCTTCCACGAAGCCGCGCATTTCAATCTGGTCTCCAATAAACAGATCGGAGAAGGTGAGTGGGTCCATGCCAATGGAGCTGTTGTCTTCGATTTCCGTTCGTCCCTTATCTCATTACTTCACGAGTTCACTTTCCGCGGAAAGCGGCGGGTGTAGAAATGCAGCTTTAACTGTTGTGTGATGCAAAGCTAATTGCTTGGATGTACACACTGTCACCGCGCCGGAGCCGATGTATACACTTTAAGCCCGCACACTCGCCTCGCTACCACACACTGCCGAGTGCAACCCGGATCGCTTCTCCACTCACGCCGCTGGATTCCTCGGAGGCGAGGAACGCGATCACTTCGGCTACTTCCTGAGGCGTGGCAACGCGCCCCGGCGGATACAATGCTGCACGTTCCTCCCATATCTGATCGGTTGTGATATCTCGATCTTTCGCCTCCTGGCGAGCCGAGCGTTCGGCCATCTCGGTGCGAACCCAGCCAGGCAGAACGGCATTAGAGGTAATACCGTAACGTCCGCCGTCTTGCGCGACCGAACGCATCAATCCCAACAAGCCGTGTTTGGAGCTGTTGTATGCGCTACCGGCGTGTTCGGCGACCAGACCGGCGGTAGAACTCGTGTAAACGATTCGCCCGAATTGACGTTTGACCATTCCCGGCAAAACAAGCCTCGAGAGATGAAATGGACCATCAAGATTGATCCGCATGGTCTCGCTCCAGATGTCTGGTTGTTGTTCCCAGACGACTTGCTCGTGCGCTGAACCGATACCGTGGTTGCAGACGAGGATCTCTATCGGTCCCAGTCGTTGCTCGGTCTGGGTAATCGCATGTGCACAGCCCTGCGGACTTCCGAGATCGGCCACGCAATACTCGAACCCCACCTGGGCCAAATCCTGCTGGCTGCGGGCGATGCACATCACTTTGGCACCCCGTGACGCAAGAAGCTCTGCGGTTGTGCGCCCGATTCCACGGCTCCCGCCCGTGATCAGAGCCACACGGCCTTCAACTCCAGTCATGCTTCACATACTCGCTGTTGCGGAATTTTGGGACCAGTATATAGGCTGCTGGAGGCGAGCTGCAGCGTGCCCACAGGGCGCCGGGCATATAACTGACGTGCGGGATCGACTCCTCAAACGGCCGATTGTATCTACACTTAGAGGACCTGGAGCAAGGATGGGTACCGTGAAATCTCATGTTCTGATTGGCGCGTTCTTCCTGGTTTACGCCGCCTGTGAGGGAACGGCATATGCCGAAGCTGCGGCGGCAGACCCCGCAATTGATGCCGACAACCTCCGGGAAGCGCTGGTAGAAGGAGATCCCGAGCTGAATTTGCGCTTTCGTACCGAGCACGTCGATCAGGAAGGGCAGGGCGATGCATCTGCAACCAGCTTGCGTACAACGCTTGCGTATCGTACGAAGCCACTGTCCGGTTTTTCGGTTTTTGCCGAAGTCGAGGATGTTCGGGTGATAGGCAACGATGCGCTTTATAACGATGGCGGCAGTAATAGCATCACCGATCGCGCCGTGATTGCCGACCCCGAAGGCACAGAGATCAACCAGGCGCTACATCAACGGTGCCACCACGCTGACGGCGGGACGCCAGGATCTCACTCATCTAGGTCAAAGCCGCTGCGTCCCATGCTGATGGTTACCATCAAGGCGAGGCTGCTGGTGCGAAAATGAGGCGTCAGGAAGTCCTCGATGAGGCCGCGATCAAAGTCCTCGAAACGCACCGGCATGGTGGCGGCTTCGATGGCAGCCGACACGGTGCTATCGATGAGGGTGGTTCCGTCGAGCAGCAGCGCTGCCAGACCGGAGGGATTACTTTGGGTGACGTCTTGATCCAGCTGGAAGGGGTCGAACCCCGTGATGAGTATTCTAAGGTTGCCGTCGTCTGGAAAACGTATGTCCCCAAGGCCACGCGAGTAGTGTTCCAGCAGCACCAGAAGAGTTTCAAGCTCGGAAGTGTTTTCGGGCTGTAATGCCTGTCGCAAAGAAACGCGCAGGGTCAAGCGTCCCCAATACAGTGCACGATCGTCCGCGTATCCGGAAGCGCCATCTGTGACGGCCTTTCGCCAGAGCGCGTGAGCAACACGTTTCACCCGTGCCGAGCGCAGGGCTTGCGTGTCTGCGGTCGCGAGGCCTTCAGCCAATTCCTCTGCGAACCCCTGGTAGCGGGTTACCATGTCGGCATTTGCGACGTGGGCAATGGCGATTCGCCCTTCCTCCACATCGGGCGATGCCCCATAGAGAGGCGTTGACAGGCAAAGCGTGATGAGCAGGTGTGACATGCATCGTCTGCGATGCGATACGCATTGTTCTCGATGCGACACGCATCGTTTTCTCAAGCTGACCTCCACCACTTCATGGGTTGTACTATGTTAGCCCGACCAGCCAGAATTCCGGTATCCGAAAATAGTCGATTCATGAAAGCGGAGAATTATCTGAAGTGACCTTCAATCGCCGCCAAGCGATCCTTGCCAGTTGTCTGGCGTTTTTTGGCTTCGGACACCGACCGGTTCGAGCTGCGAGCCAAGCCTCAGACTCGGACTTCCTCGAATTGAACAATCGTCTCTCCTTCCCAACGAGCATGTTCAAACAACGATGGGATATCGTGAAATTCGACGCCATGTTGTCCACGCCTGAAGGTGCTAAACGACTGCAAGGCGTGTTGCTCAAAACGAGCGATGACGTTGTTGGCTTATCCGCGTTCTGCACCATCTGCCCACATGAGATTTGTCAGGTCGAGTTCGTTGCAGACACCGAGCGCTACCGCGCCATATCCGACACGGTGGTCGGACAACCCCTGTTCGTCTGCCCGTGTCACTTTTCTCTGTTTGATCCAACCAGGCAAGGTGAAGTGATCGATGGGCCGGCCCTGCGCGGGTTGTACGCTTTTGCGTTCGAAGTAGCGGAAAATGAGATTCTTGTGACCGGTATCGAAGCGAAGGTTCTGGAACTGTTATCCTAGCGCGCAAGGGACGTTGTGACTCAACGAGAGAGGGAAATCATGAAATTCGTCAGATGGCTGGTGATCATCACAGGCGCCATTTCGATCAGCGTAAACGCCAATCAGCAGAAGCTCTACGTGTTGAGTAGCCTCGGCGACGACGTGACCGTCATCGATGTTGCCAGCAATAAAATTATCGGATCCATCGCCGTAGGGGATCGTCCGCACGGTATCGCAGCACCCCGCGCGCATGACGTGCTCTACATTGCTACCGAGTTCGACAACAGTCTGGCCGTTATTGATCCGGTGAACGACGTCGTGGTCAAAAAGTACCGAATCTTTGGCAGCCGGCCCAATGAAATCGACGTTACCTCCGATGGCCGATTTGTGTATCTGCCAATTCTCGGGCACGGGGTCTACGAGGTTTTTGATACCGAAACCGAAACAATTGTTGCCCGCATCGCCACCAATGGGTTTCCTCACAATGCGGTGATTTCACCAGACGACAGGTTCGCCTACCTCTCCGCGATGGATCGAGGGATGGCATCCGCCGAAGCCCTTTCGGAACGCGGCCTTCCGACGACGCTGAATGACAAGATCTACGTTGTCGATGTGGCAACCCACAGCGTTGTGGCGACAATCCCGACGGGCGATGCACCGCGACCCATCGCCATCAGCCCTGATGGCAACTGGCTGTACGTGAATGTAGATGGGCTACAGGGCTTTCTCGTGCTCGATCTCATCGCGCGCAAGCAGGTGGCGCGAGTGACATATGAACTCACCGTTGATGAGCAAGCGACGGTTAGCCGTTCACACGGGCTCATCGTGACGAGCGATGGCAAGGAGGTCTGGGCATCTGACGTGAACCTCGGTCTCGTATTCGTTTTTGATGTGACTCAGAACCCGCCGAAGCAGGTAGCGCGGCTTGACAACGAGGCCCCCGTTTATTGGATGGCTATTACCCCGGATGGCAAGACCATTTATGTTTCCAGCGCCCCGGGCGATGTCGTGACGGCTTACGATGTGCAAACGCGGACCAAAACCCATACGATTCAACTGGCGAAGGGTAAGTCACCGAAGCGCATGCTGGTTCTGGACGTACCTTCCAGCTAAACAGCTGACGACCAGCTAAGAGGTGATGCCCAGCTAAGAGGTGACGCCCAGCTAAGAGGTGACGCCCAGCTAAGAGCTCGGGTACTCAACTCGCGTTGCGCAGAGGTGTCTCGCTGTCGTGGTCGTCCTGACCCATGGTCTCGCGGGGAACCTGTCTGAGTTTTTGCAGCACCACTTCCATCGCTGAACCCCAGTGTGAATTGTCGACCTCGTTTTTCGCTTCGAGTGCCTGAGATATCTCCAGGGTGGCAACATCACGCGGCTCGGCGATGGTTGCCAGTGGCTGCGCTGCCGCTTCGGTTTCGGATGAGGATTGGCGGTTTTGGACGACTGGCGTGGCTTTTTCGACCACCTCGTCAGCATCTTCGACCACTTGGTCGACATCTTCGACCACTTGGTCGACATCTTCGACCGCTCGGTCAGCATCTTCGACCGCTCGGTCAGCATCTTCGACCACCTGGTCAGCATCTTCGACCGCTCGGTCAGCATCTTCGACCACCTGGTCAGCATCTTCGACCACCTGGTCAGCATCTTCGACCACTTGGTCAGCATCTTCGGCAGTCACGCCAGCATCGCTATT
>JACZXA010000078.1 GCA_022571865.1 Pseudomonadota bacterium | reverse complement strand
AAAACCGTGGAACGGGGCGTGATCACCGCCCGGCAAGCCCACCACGTGCGCGCGAACGATGGCTCAAAGCTCAGCATGATCGATCACTGGTTTGGCAAACTGTTGGACGCGGTGGACAACAACGGGCTCTGGGACGACACCGTCGTCATTCTATGTACGGATCACGGTCATTACCTTGGTGAGCGCGACATCTTCGGCAAGCCCGGTGTGCCTCATTTCGAACCGATGGGTCATATCCCGCTGATGATCCACGTACCCGGCGTGGCCGCCGGTAGCGTCGATGCACTGACCACCAACGTCGACATCAATGCGACGCTCTACGACATCTTCGACCTAACGCCCCGCTACCGCGCGCACGGTGTTTCGCTGTTACCACTCGTACATGGGGAAACCACCAGTGTGCGCGAGTGGGCTTTGTCTGGTGTGTGGGGCCGCTGGGTGCACGTGTTCGACGGCAACAGAAAGTATGCCCGAGCCCCGGTAAACGATGACAATCTGCCCCTGTCGCTATGGTCGAATCGATGGTCGACGATGCCAATCATCAGTGCGCCCAAACTCAAACTGCCTAACCCCGATCGCCGCGCTTACCTCGACTATATGCCCGGTTCAGACATACCCGTCATTCGCCAACCGTTTGAACCGGGAGATCGGAAGCCTTACTGGTGCCGGAACCAACCCATCAACTGGCATTGTCTGTATGACATCGACAACGACCCACAGGAAACTGACAATCGCCTGGGCGGCCGCGATGAAACCGACATGATGGAGCTTTTGAGGACAGCGCTTGCAGATGTGGAAGCACCAGAGGAACAACTCGAACGACTTGGTCTTGGTTGAGTCCCTAGCTTGGCCAATCTGGGCCAATAGACAGAACACCCGATCGTTTACGTCGACTCGTTAGGTTAGTTCGCCCTGTAATACTTCCTGTACTCGCCCACCCACCTCGATGGATTCAGCGATTTTCAGATAAAGGCGCGAAGGTCTTTTCATCTCGACACCCTGGTCCACGACCACCTGGAACTCACCACCGCGCAGATCTTTGAGGTATGCCGCGAAAGCGGAGTTGGCGCTGCCGGTGGCTGGATCTTCACGAAGTTCGGGGGAACGAAAAAACATCCTCGCGGCAAAGTCAGCATCGTGCGAATAACTGTCGCTGGTGAAAACAAAAACGCATTGCAATTCGTATCCCTCCTCGAGGTATCTGTCATAGAGCACCTCGTTCACCTTGGCAGCCTTCAACGCGGCCAGGTTTTTGAGTCCGATCAGGACGAACTTCGGCCCCACCTCAGCAAACCGGATCGGGTATTCCTCATCGAGATCGGCGATCTCGAGGCCGATCAGCGCCGCGGCTGCGTCACGGGCAAATGGCCCTTTCAACGTCACCGCCGGTGGCGAGATCCAGCCAAGTCCTTCGGCAAAACGGACGCTGATCGCACCCGCATCGAGGTCCAGGGTGTAGGTGCCTTCGCCGCCGGCTAATACCCAGGCGGTTCCAAGCGTCGGATGACCCGCAAACGGCAGCTCCCGATCCGGGGTAAAAATTCGCACCCGCGCCCGCTCGTCCGTGCGATTGATAACGAAGGTGGTTTCCGAGAAATTCATCTCCCGCGCAATATCCTGCATCGTGTCGCTGTCGAGGCGCGCACATTCCTCGACCACGGCGAGTTGATTGCCCGCATAAAGGCTCTCGGCAAACACGTCCACAATGGTTAGTTTCATACGCCAGACCTCTCGCGGTAAAAATCAATCACGTCGATGTCAGGATCAACCGGCCTTCGTTTCCCACCCACTACCCTGGCGAACCCAAAACGACCCTTCACCCTCACGAGGATCTTCAGAACATGACGCCAAGTTTGCCAGTGCTTGAAACCTGGGTTCGACCGGTCACAGGTGTTCACACGAACCTTGAGATTCAACGAATGCCAGGGGCAACATCCTCTCATCTGTACCGGGTGAAGTCTGCCCATGATACCTGGGTGTTGAGAGCGTTCGACGATTCGCGATGGCTCGAAGGAGTGCAAGATCTTGCCGAACGCGAAGCCGCTATCTTGAAACACCTGGTGACTGGCTCGATTCCAGCGCCCCGACTCGTTGCGTTCGATCCGGATATGGCCCTCGTACTGATGACCTTCGAATCGGGAAAGGTATTCCTACCCAGCAATCCCGAACTCGCGTGGCTGGGTGAACTGGCTCGTCAATTACACGAAATCCACGAAGCAACGGTTGAATCTGTGGGAGGGCGCTATCGGTCATGGCGCAACTCGACGAGCGAGGTACGGCCAAATTGGTTCGACGATGCAGAGGTCTGGCAGGTTATCCAGCAGGTACTCGACCGGGGTGCTCCGCCCACTCCCCTGCGGTTCATTCACCGCGATTACCATCCCCTAAATGTCCTTTGGAAAGATGGCCGCATCAGCAGCGTGGTCGACTGGGATAAATGCCTGCTCCGGTCCAGCGTCCGTAGACGTTGCTCACTGCCGGGTAAACCTCGCGTTGATGTATGACCTGAAAGTCGCGGATGAATTTCTACTTGCATACCTTATCTTTCAATGAGAAATACCAACACCACCCGTACTGGGACATCGACGCCATGCTCGCCTGGTTCCCGGACCCAATCAGCTATCCACCTTGGCAAGAGTTCGGGCTCGGAACCATCCCGGTAAAGTTGCTTCGTAAGCGAGCCCGGGAATTTTTAATTAGTACCGCGCACATCATTGGAAGTGGCCGTCCGGGATACCAATTGACTGCCACGCCTACTTCGTCTACAACGCTAGACCGCCGTTTATAGAGCCCAACAATGTCAGGCGTAATCGAATCCATTTACAGTGCAGCCTCCCGAGGCGAGCCGCAACAAACTGTCGACGCGGCCAGGCTCATCATCGAAGTAGGACTTCAAGGCGATCGTTACGCGAATTCAGGTGTTGTGACCCTCATCGAAGCGGAAGCCGTCGAACAATTCAATGAAACCACGGGGCTCGATATCGGTCCCGGCGAGGTCGGGCGCAACATCGTGACCCGAGGCGTTCGCCTCAACCCGCTCGTTGGAAAACAATTCAAAATCGCTGATGTTCGCCTCGAAGGTATGGAGCTGTGCGAACCCTGCGCGACGCTGGGTGGCCGGCTGGCATCGGAAGCTGTCAGTGCGACGGAGGTGGTAAAAGCTTTCGTGGCATCCGCCGGAATACGGGCAATCGTTCGCAGCACAGGTGACATCTGTACGGGTTCTGCCATCAGCCTCGACTCGCTTCAGTAACTTTCAGGACTTCCCATGATCGATCGAATCGAGCAGGCCACCCACTTCAGGTCGTTGCACGACAGACCTGGTGCTTTTCTGATTCCCAACCCCTGGGATGTTGGATCGGCTCGGATTCTCGAAGGTTTGGGCTTTGTGGCGTTGGCAACTTCGAGTGCGGGATACGCATTCACTTTAGGCTTACTCGACGGGCATCTTACCCGCGAGAACGCAATTACCCACATCCGCGAACTTGCCCAGGCCGTAGAGATCCCCATCTCGGCAGATCTTGAGAACGGATTTGGCGACACGCCCGAGGACACTGGCGAGACCATTCGCCTGGCCGGTGAAGCCGGTGCGGTCGGCGGGTCAATCGAAGATTCCACCGGGGACGAGAACTCTCCCATCTACGAGTTCCTGCTCGCGGTCGAGCGCGTGGCGGCCGCGGTCGAAGCCGCTCGAGCGTTGCCGTTTCCTTTCGTGCTGACCGCACGTGCGGAAAATCATCTGCACGGTCGGCAAGATCTCGACGACACCATCCGCCGCCTTACCGCATTTGAAGCCGCCGGTGCCGATGTACTTTACGCGCCCGGTCTACCAGACCTCGATGCCGTGCGCACCGTCTGCGGCGCGCTGTCGAAACCGGTGAACGTGCTTGTTGCCGGGCCGTTGGCAAATCACTCGATAGAAGAATTTGCCCAGACAGGCGCGAAACGGCTGAGCCTCGGTTCAACATTGATGCGCCATGTGCTCGGGCACTTGAATCTCGCCGCACGCGAGATGCTGGACTCGGAGACGTTTGGTTTCATGAAGGTGATGGGCGGACGAAACGTCGTCGACAAGTTCATGCGGTAATTCGCAATACGCGCTCAGCTCTTGAACTCCGCAATGACCGACGAGATTGACGCTTTGGCGTCGCCGAACAACATTCGCGTGTTGTCCCCGAAGAACAGCGGGTTGTCTACCCCGGAGAATCCGGCTGCCATGGAGCGTTTCAACACGAATACCGTTCGAGCGTAGTCCACGTTGATGATGGGCATTCCGTATATCGGGCTGTTTTCGTCATGCCTTGCCGCGGGGTTTACCACGTCGTTTGCACCGATCACCACGGCAACGTCGACGTTCTCGATGCGCGGGTTGATGTCGTCCATCTCAACAAGCTGATCGTAGGGAACGTTCGCTTCCGCCAGGAGTACGTTCATATGCCCCGGCATGCGACCGGCAACCGGGTGAATGGCGTAAGTTACCTCCGTCCCATTGGCTTCCAGAAGCTCACCGAGTTCGCGAAGGACATGCTGCGCCTGGGCCACAGCCATTCCGTAACCCGGAACGAAGGTGACGGAAGACGCCGCTTCGAGAATGAGAAAAGCATCTTCCGCGACGATGGGTTTCACCTCGCCTTCCACCCTGGTCGCCGTTTTCACCGCACCGAAGCCAGAGAACAATACGTTGGCCAGCGATCGATTCATCGCTTTGCACATGATGTTGGTGAGGATCATTCCCGCCGCCCCTACCAGGGAGCCGGCAACGATGAGGATGTTGTTGTTGATGGCAAACCCTGCGGCACAGGCCGCCAGCCCCGAGTAGCTGTTCAAAAGCGAGATCACCACCGGCATGTCGGCACCGCCGATGGGAATGACCACCATGACACCGAAAACCAAACTTAACGCAATCACCGCATAGAGATAGGGGGACGTCAGCGAAGGCTCGAGGCAGAACATCACGCCGCAACCAACCAGGGTAATGAGGATGAGCGCATTCACAACCCGTTGCGCGCCGAAGACGATGGCACGGCTGGACATCACTTCGGCGAGCTTACCCCACGCGATCAGGCTACCCGAGAAGGTGACGCCGCCGATCAGGATCGACAACACAATGGTGATGTGGGTAAAAGTGGTGTTGCCCGAGTTGTACAGTGCCGCCCAGCCAACGAGCAGGCTGGCAATACCCCCGGAGCCGTTAAAGAGTGCAACCATTTCCGGCATTTTCGTCATGGCGACCCTCTGTGCCGCGACCGAACCGATAATGGCCCCGACAACAACGGCCGCAATGATCCACTCGAACTGGACTATTCCCTTCGAAAACAGCGTAACGACGACCGCGATGAACATGCCGATCGCAGACAACAGATTGCCGCGGACGGCGGTTGCCGGGGAGCCGAGCCCCTTCAACCCATAGATGAACAGCGCCGCAGCGACGATGTACCAGACATTGATCAGTTCGAGGCTCAGGCTCATGAACCCCCTCCAGCCTTACTCGGTACTTCTTTCTTCTTGAACATCGACAACATGCGATTGGTCACCATATAGCCACCCACCACGTTGATGGTGGCAAAAGCGACGGCGACGGCACCAAGCCAGGTGGCAACCATCTCGTTGCCCGCACCCGCCGAGGTCAACGCCCCGACCAGGGTAATGCCCGAGATCGCGTTGGCACCCGACATCAACGGCGTGTGCAACGTGGCCGGTACCTTCGAGATCAGCTCGAAGCCCAGAAAGATGGATAACATTAATACGAAGGCTAGAAATACCGCTTCCATTGTTGTTTGAGCTCCGCTTACAGGTTCTTGATGGTTTCGTTGACGATGGCGCCATCCCGGGTGATGACGCAACCCTGGATAATTTCGCTGTCGGGGCTCAGATCCAGAATCCGCTCTTCGGCATCCCAGAAATCATCGATTAAGTTGAAGAGGTTGTTGGAGTACATGTCACTGGCATTACGCGCCACCTCCGATGGCAGGTTGCCCAGACCGATGATCTTCACCCCGTTGACCACAACGATTTCATTCAACACCGAGCCTTCGACGTTCCCGCCCGATTCCACCGCCATGTCGACAACCACACTGCCGGGCTTCATGGCTTCCACCATGTCCCGTGAAACGATCCGTGGCGCGGGGCGGCCAAAGAGTTGGGCTGTGGTGATTACCACATCGGACTGGCTGATGACTTTCTTCTGCCCTTCTTTCTGCAGCTCTATCTGCTCAGGGGTAAGTGCTTTGGCATAACCCTGGTCGGTTTGACCCGTGTCGCCCAAATCGATCTCTACGAACTTGGCCCCCAGCGAGCGCACCTGCTCGGCGACGACGGGCCTTGTGTCGAACGCTTCCACACGGGCACCCAGACGTTTTGCCGTCGCGATCGCTTGTAAGCCCGCAACCCCCGCTCCGATGACGAACACGCGTGCTGGCGCAATCGTTCCGGAGGGAGTCATCATCATCGGGAATATTTTCGGACAGTGGTGGGCGGCCTGGATCACTGTCACGTATCCCGCAAGGTTCGCTTGCGACGACAACGCATCCATTTTTTGCGCGAGCGTTGTGCGTGGGATCATCTCCATGGAAATGGCAGTCACACCCCGAACCGCCAGGGCGTCCACCAGCGCTTTTTCGTTGAAAGGATCCAGAAAACTGACGTGAACCGAGCCCGATTTCAGGTGAGCTACTTCTTCGACGTCGGGTTTGCGCACTCGAAAAACAATGTCAGAGCGCTCGAGTAAGGCTTGTCGGTCGGTTTCGATCTTTGCGCCAGCCTCGTCATACAGCGCGTCCGTATACCCCGAAGCGTCGCCGAGGCCCGTTTCCACGATAACCTCAAATCCATTGCTGACGAGCTTTTTGACGTTCTGTGGGACCAATGCCGCACGCAACTCGCCCGGCCAAGTTTCCTTGGGCACCCCTATCAGCATGCATTTCCCCCCAGATCGACTCGTCGACTCAAACTCGCCACGAAGTATCTCGATTCACTCCGGCTCCCTATATAACGGAAGTTCCCGGCAAGAAGCGCGCGAAGTTAGCTGATCATCCCAGCGAATACAATGTACATGTTAAAGCCCCAACGGGCCAACGGATGTCATGGATTCCTAATACACAAGCTCAGTCTGGCCTTGCATCCCCGGCGTCAGATTTACACAATGTAAGGGAACCTCGAATCGATTCTTAGAGGTTCCCAAGCGTCAACGCTTCGAAGGGGGGAGGATGAGCGAACGTCAGATGAGCCAGCGTGCGGCCCTGGTTGGGGTGCTGATTGCTTTTACGGTCGGCATCGTCGGCAGCCTTGCGGTGCGGCCGCCCGGCACCGCCGCCCAACCCATACAGAACTCAGATGATGAAGTAGTAAAACGGATCAGTTGGCGGTTGCCGGTGGCATTTGCCACCAACCTGCCGGTGCTCGGGGAAAACGCGATCTATGTTACCGACATGATTCGCGATGTCTCCGGGGGTGCCGTCGATTTACAGATTTACGAACCGGGAGAGATTGTACCCGCCTTCAGCATTACCGACGCCGTTCGGGATCGCAAAGTCGAGGTCGGCTACACCTGGCTAGGCTACGATCAAGGCAAAATACCTGCCTCGACGTTGATCGGAGCTGTGCCATTCGGGATGGAACCCTGGGAGGTTGCGGCGTGGTGGTATGAAGCCGGAGGCAGGGAACTCGGCGAAAAGTTGTATCTACCCCACAACATTCACCCCATATTCTGCGGTCTGACCGGACCGGAAACCGCGGGCTGGTTTCGCAAACCCATCAGATCCCTCGAAGATATCCAGGGGCTCAAAATTCGCTTTGCAGGCCTCGGTGGCAAGGTCATCGAGCGGGTAGGCGCTTCTGTGACGATGTTGCCCGGGGGCGAGATCTTCCAGGCGCTGGAAAAAGGCGCCATCGACGCCAGCGAGTACGCATTACCGATCGTCGACCGTGCCCTCGGCTTCCATCAGATCGCCAAATACAACTACTATCCCGGTTGGCACCAACCCGCGACCTCCACTCACCTGTTGGTCAACATCGAAACCTGGCACAACTTGAGCCTGGCCGACCAGAAATTACTGGAAGCCGTCTGTACCGCCGGGGTGATCCGCAATTTATCCAACGCTGAGGCATCTCAAGGCGCCGTTATTGCCGGGTTTCCCGATATCGGCGTTTCTGCCGAGATGTTACCCGACGAGGTATTGCGCGAACTGCAGCGGGTCACTGCGTTAGTGCTCGCAGAGGAGGCGGCCAAAGACGAAAGCTTTCGGGAAATCCTCGAATCTCAGCAGGCGTTCCGTGCCACCTACGCGCACTGGAAATCGCGCGCCTACCTGCCTCGCGATTTTTGATGGTCTCAACGAGCGTCTCTCTGACTAGCTATCGATTACTCGGCAGGCCATCCGGACTTGCTGGCGAGACCCGCTGATGCTGTTGCCTGAAACCTCATTCTCCCGCCGCATCGACCCGTTGTTGGAGAAGATTGGTCAGGGAATCTCCTGGGTGTGGGTGATGCTCCTCGCGGTGATCGTCGTGAACGTGGTGTTGCGTTACGTTTTCAGCGAAGGACGCATCGAGTTCGAAGAGATTCAATGGCACCTCTATTCAACGGGTTTTCTCTTATCCCTGGGTTACGCTTATCAAGCCGACGCACACATCCGTGTCGACGTGCTGCACGAGTTCATGAAGCCACAAACACAGGCCTGGATCGAGTTATATGGCATTCTGCTATTTTTACTCCCGTTCATCGCACTCGTGTTGATTTTCGGTGTTCCTTTCGTCTGGGTGAGCTTCGAGCTTTCTGAGGTTTCTCAAGCGCCGGGAGGGCTGCCGTTTCGCTGGGCAATCAAAACAATGTTACCCCTCGGCTTCGGATTGCTGCTGATGGCCGTGTTCTCCCGCCTCAGCCGGGTCTGGGTATTTTTGTTCGCAGACACTCACCCACTCGAGGATACCGATGGCCCCTAACGAAATACTCGCAATTCTCATGTTTGTGAGCTTCATCGCGCTGGTATTTACCGGTTTTCCCGTCGCATGGATTCTGGGTGGACTGTCGGTCCTGTTCACCGCGTTCGCCATCGTGCTGGACGTAGACTTCAATCTGGCCATAGGCATGAACTGGGGATATACATCCATCACCGTCGACCGTATCTGGAACGTGATGGAAAACTGGGTACTGGTGGCTCTACCCATGTTCATCTTCATGGGACTCCTGCTCGACCGCTCCGGCATCGCCAATCAACTCATGACGAGCTTCGCACGACTGTTCGGCGGAATCCGCGGCGGCCTCGCCATCACCGTAACCCTGATAGGTATTCTCCTGGCCGCCACCACCGGCATCATCGGTGCAT
Source organism: Pseudomonadota bacterium (assembly GCA_022571865.1). Classification (GTDB taxonomy): domain Bacteria; phylum Pseudomonadota; class Gammaproteobacteria; order Pseudomonadales; family Azotimanducaceae; genus SMWK01. The sequence continues at coordinate 10,213 of JACZXA010000078.1, read as the reverse complement.
CGGTCGTATTGTTGGCCTTAATGGGGCTGCCTGCGATGCTGGACCAGGGTTACGACAAGTCGCTCGCCGCAGGCACCGTCTGCGCGGTGGGCACGTTAGGTATCCTGATTCCACCCAGCATCATGTTAGTGCTCATGGCAGATCGGATGGCCATGAGCGTGGGTGACCTGTTCCTCGGCGCGGTCTTCCCCGGGGTATTGCTCGGCGGTCTGTATGTGATCTACCTGCTGGGCTACGGGCTGGTGAATCCCGACGGCGCCCCCGCAGCCAAACACGATCCGATGGACTGGGCCGCAGTCAAGGATCTGGTTGTCGCGATCATTCCGCCCGCGTTCCTCATCCTTGCCGTGCTCGGAAGCATCTTTCTCGGCGTGGCCACACCGACCGAAGCTGCCGGCATGGGGGCTGCGGGTGCCTTGTTTCTCGCCTGGATCAAAAAGCGGCTCAATCGCGGCGTGATGAACGACGTGTTGTTCGCAACCTCCAAAACGACGGCTTTCATATTCGCTGTATTGATCGGTGCTACGGCATTCTCCCTGGTACTTCGGGGCTTGGGAGGCGATCAACTCATCGAAAGAGCGTTGCTGGGTCTCCCCTTTGGCGCCACGGGTATCGTGATTTCCATTCTCTTTGCAACTTTCCTTCTGGGGTTTTTCCTCGATTGGATCGAACTCACCTTGATCATCCTGCCGCTGGTATCGCCAGTGGTTACCGGACTCGGTTTCGATCCGGTGTGGTTTACGATACTTTTCGCCGTTTGCCTGCAAACAAGCTTCCTCACACCCCCCGTCGGTTTCGCTATTTTTTATCTCAAGGGGGTCGCTCCGGAAGGCATTGACGTGCTGACCATCTATCGCGGCGTGGCGCCCTTCATCGTCCTGCAACTCATTGGTCTACTGATCATATTCAACTGGGAAGCGCTCGTTACCTGGCTTCCCGCGAAGAGCTACGGCTAGTCAGCCTGGTTTGTTCACGAAAACGCGTCGCAGGTCAAAGCGTAACAAAGCAAGATTCGAAAATTGGTTAGGTAGAGGTTTGCGGCTTTACCTCGAGCGATTGAGATGCGTTGCGTTTAGTCATGTCTCGTCAGCCGTCGCTGTTGCGCTCGTGTCACTACGACTCAATTTCCACGCAAGCCCCATAATGATGAGCCCACGCGCCGATATGAAGTACAAGCCGAACAACGCACCCGACAGCAGATACAAGCCGAGTCCGACCAGAGCCAGATATATTCCGATGAGCAAGGATAATGTCCTACCGGATGGGTTCGCTCGATAAACAAGCACCATCGCGGCAAATGAAAAGACGCTCGATAGCGCATCTGACAAGCCAAGACCAAAGTAGTTGGGAAGGATCTGTCGAATTTGAGACGTCTCCAAATCAAGAGCGGCCAATTGGGACTCAGCCGTTGTCAGAATCATGTACCCGATGAGGACAAGGATGAGACCATTGAGGCCTAGAACTACTGCAACGAACTTTCTATACACGGTGACCTCGAGCAAGGTCTAAAAGCACCAACACGCTACGTCTTCGGGTGTTCGTAAGTACGATCGATCACGTTGATCAGGGAACGCGTGCTCAGCGACAATTAGACCTCCCCATCGTATTGCCTCATCTTAAAATCAAACTAGGAGGTATGTTCTGCATCATTGACTTCAACATTCACATCGGCCATCCCGTTTTCTGCAATTGTTACTAAAGGAGGCAGAGTGCGATGCTCAAATAGCATCAATTCCCGCATACGCACTTGCTGACCTTGTTGCTCTAACCGCCAAGCGCAAAACCTCCGTTGCAGTGTCCGTATCTGGCCAACATAATATTGGCCAGGATACTTCTTCATCAGCCAATTGATCGCGTCTTTGGCGGTCATCTCTGGCATCAATTCTAATCGAAGTTGAATCTCAGCCCATGCATTTTCAAATGGATCTTTGCGTGTACGCCATGTTCGAACAACAGCCTTTTTCTTGCTGGTACGGTAGTACCGACTAGCGTGCCCACCACCCGATGTAGCCCCATCAACACTTACTGCAACGTCATCTTTGCTGGCTTCGGCGCAGTGTTGGATCGTGTGAGTATTCTTGGATCCGGAATATTGCCAGAGTTGATCTTGCAATCGCTTTAGTTGTTGCATCAACTCGACAGGGTCAAGGCTTTGGTATTCTTGAGTGAGCGCATCTTTCTTGGCTTGATGGATATGCTCAGAGCGTAGAATACGTTGATAGGGTGTTTTTGCCTTGTCATACTTCTTGGAAACTTTGGCACCTCGCCGTTCCTTTTCAATCAGTTTCAATGAGGGCTGGAAGAAGTTTACGTACTGCCTGAGCACACCATAAAGACGGGCCAATGCCTCCCAGGCTTGTCTGCCTTCAAATCTGTCGTAGCCAACCAAGCGACGAACCACCGAACCATTTTTTTCTTCAACGTGGGCTTGATCATTTTTGCGGTGCGTTCTGGCGCGTGTGAAGGTAATCTGCCGTTCTTCACAATAATCCAACAGTTCATAGTTGATGAACTCGCTGCCACAATCTGTATCAACGCCCAGCATTTTGAATGGCAAAAGGTCATCGGCAACACGCAACCCATCGATGACATCCGCCGCGCTTTTTCGAAGCAGTGGCATGCACTCCAACCAGCCGCTGGAAATATCAACAAGCGTCAAAGTATTTAAGAAAGTGCCGTTGGCGTTGCCGCCACAATGAGCGACCAGATCAGCTTCAACAAAGCCGGGGACGACATCATCCCAATCAGCAAATGTGCGTACCTTAATTTGGTTTTTGAGGAGGCTACCGGAGCGCGTGGTTGTTACTGCCAAACTAAGTTTCTCACGCTCAGGTCTCAGCAGCCGGTCTATCGTTGCAGGGCTGATACTGAGTAGTCGTGACCTTACATCCGCGGGTAATCGCAGATGGCCGTGCCGCTCCATTGCCTCCACAAGCGTAGGCAAAAATGGCGCCAAACGCTTTGAACAAATTTGATTTGCCGTTTGCCAGACGAAGACTAAGGCTTGGCGCACTTGATCGTTGTACTTTTGCGGGGAGCGACGAACTACTGGTGTTGTTGACATCTCGGTGTTACTGCACAGCAGACCGATGGCATATTTTCGGTCGTACTCGGTAGCCGCCACAAAGCCGTCTAATATTTTTCCTTTGCCCGTCCAATCTGCTTTGTCGTACTTCTGACGAACGCTAGCCATCAGTTCTCTGCGCGCCGAGAGCGACATCGATTTCGTCATCTAAATCTCCAACTTAAGGTTCTTGGTAGTTTGATTTTAGATGAGGCAACGACCCCCCAATAGTTTGATATTTGGTGAGTCAATGCGGGTCAGTCATTGAATTGACGTTTCCGCTCTGTTTCCTGCCGTTGCGTAAATCTTTCCTGCTCCTCCTTTTCGAGTTATCCGACTCGATGAGGCAGAATCGATCAAGAGTAGCCGCATCGGACCTGGCAAGCATTTCGTCCCTGGGAGTCACGAGCTAGAAAATGAAAAAAAGAAATCAGTATCTAGAGCAATAGTTCCGGTCTCCTGGCCGTTTTCGACGGTGGATTGGTCTGTTTTTGAGGTCTGCTTTGCCTCTCCATAGCATTGGTAATTGAGCAGGCTAACCCAAGACGACCTCTTTGCCGCTTCCTGAACCCAGACCTCGGGCCAGGCTTTGCTTTGTCAGGCCCCCCGAGCTTCCAAAACTCCCCGTCAACCCGTCAGCACAACACTGCCGCCACCAGCGGACTTCGACGATGACCCACTGACACGGTGATGGCTCAGCGCTCCGTACCAGATCTCTCTACTCAGCAGATGACCCACGGCGCCATCATCCATGGCACAATCCAGCATGCCGATGACCAGACAAGAATCCGATGAAAGCCTTTGGCTGCTACCTGATTAGCATTGCGGCCTTTTTGTCGTCAATTGCCCGGGCTGATGATGCCGTGTTTGCCGGTGGCTGTTTCTGGTGTGTGGAGGCGCTGTATCAGGAGACCGGCGGTGTCTCCAATGTCGTATCCGGTTTCACCGGCGGCACCCATCCAAGCCCTACTTACAGCGGCCGTCATGACGGCCACTACGAAGCCGTGCGGGTGACGTACGATGCGGAGCAGATCGGATACCAGGAACTGCTCGACCTGTTCTGGGTCAACATCGACCCGTTCGATGATCGCGGCCAGTTCTGTGACAAAGGCCCCAGTTATCGCAGCGCCATTTTCGTCGCCGACGCAACCCAGCGCGAGCTAGCGGAAGCGTCAAAAGCCCGGGTGGCGGCCGAGTTTAAGGATAAAACAGTCGCGACAGAGATCCTGCCGGCAGCCACGTTTTTTCCGGTCGAAGCCTACCATCAGGACTACTACAGCAAGAACCCCATACGCTACCGGTTCTACCGCACCGGATGCGGGCGGGATCGACGCCTCAAGGCGATCTGGGGTGACCGGGCAACGCACTAGCGGTGAAATCGCAGTTGCAAAACAATTTCTACGGCATGTTCAAAGTGGATTTTGTCTCCTTGTGGCCGCTTTCGATCCCAAAAGACTTGGATTTTAGGCCCGCTTTGTAGGCTGATTTGAGCTTCCTGTTGGCAGACATCGAAATCTAGGCTGAGACGCGCCGCTTAGTGCCAGACCTTCGAACAAAGAGCGAGTAGCAAATACTTAAGTTCCGACATCACGAGCGCGAATGAGTACCGGTCGCTGCTCTAGCCCCGCAATCCATTGTTGACCGTCATCATAGGATTCTCCAGTGTTCGTACTAACCGCTTTCGAGTAGCGATGTTCATCAACCCGTAAACAATATGAGACACTTGTCGAGGCGACAAGGCGCAGATTCCTACGGTGAGTGGCAGGTGTCAGAGGTCGACAGAACGTGGGGATTCGATAAACTGAAAATGCAAGGTATGTGCGCAGATGAGCGGAACGTTGACCCCACAACTGCGAATCAACATTCTCATCGGTCTTCTCGTACTGGGATTGGTTGCCGCGTTGGCGATCGACCCCATCCCGCAAGATCTTGAGTATCACAAGTTTGCCGACACTCGCGGTCTTTGGGGGATTCCAAACTTTGGCGACTTTGCGTCAAATGCTGCGTTTGCCGCGGCAGGCATCTGGGCGCTAATTGTTTTGATGCGTGGCCGTGGCGAACTGTTTAACAAACCCGAAGATGCGCGTCCCTACGTCGTATTTTTCATTGGGGTTACGCTGGTGAGCGTGGGTTCGGCGTATTACCACTGGGAACCATCCACCGAACGCTTGTTGTGGGATCGCCTACCGATGTCCATATCTTTCATGGCGATAAGTGCCGCGGTGGTGGCTGACCGAATCAACGCCAAAGCAGGGAACGGCTGGTTGCTAGTCGCGCTCATCGTTCTAGGGCTTGCCAGCTTACTGTACTGGAATTGGACAGAATCACTTGGCCGCGGAGATTTGCGTTTCTACGGGCTCGTGCAGTTTTACCCGATGCTGGCACTACCAATTATCTGTTGGCTCTACAAAGAGCACGAATACACAAACGTTCGCTACTTCTTATTGGTCGTCGCGTGGTACGGCTTGTCGAAAGTATTTGAGTTTTTCGACACTGGAATCTTCGAACTGAGCGGCAACATCGTGAGCGGCCACACGCTCAAACACCTTGCAGCGGCAGTTGCCACCTATATGGTGTTACCCATGTTGAGTGAACACCCGTAGGCAAACGCTGCCGGTGCCTGTCGCACGCTCGTCGAAAGAACCCGACTCTCGCCACTTCAGGCACCAAGCACTAGCACCAGAAGAGGAGCGCCACACAGAAAAGGAGTCTCTTTAACGCAGATCCGTACGAATCCCAAAACCCCGGGTGTGCAATGGCGGGATGAGTACCGGAACTTAGCAGGAACGCGACAGGCACCTTTCTATATTATTTTTTTTGGTTTTCCCAGAAGCGATCACCGAGGTAGACGAACAGACTTGCCCAAACACCACAGCAGTTTTTTATATATATTTTTTCACTACTGTCCGGTAAAAGTAATCCACTTTGATTCTAACCTGCTGTTTTATATATGGAAATAGCCGTTTTGTGGGTGTTACCGACTTGAACTGGAAATACCATTATGGTCATGCTGTGTGCTCTATTTCTGTGGGAGAGGCCACACATGTACTCGGGCCAGCTTGTTTTTTCACAGGTAACCGCTCATCTTCCAATGCATACGTTTCGCCGTTGCGTGCAACGCTACCAGGGCGAGCGGTATGTAAAACGGTTTCGGTGTCTCGACCAGTATCTCAGCATGGCATTCGCCCAACTAACCTATCGGGAGAGCCTTCGGGATATCGAAGCCTGTCTGCGAGCGCATCAAAGCAAGCTGTATCACATGGGCATCCGTTCCAGGATAGTGCGCAGCACACTCTCCGATGCCAACGAGCAACGTGATTGGCGAATCTATGCAGACTTTGCCCAAGCCCTAATCCGCATTGCACGACCGCTGTACGCCAAGGAAGATTTAGGTTTAGAACTCAACAACACGGTTTACGCCCTCGATTCCTCCACGATCGATCTGTGTCTGTCGGTATTCCCCTGGGCATTGTTTCGTTCCACAAAATCTGCGGTCAAACTTCATACGTTGCTGGACTTGCGTGGCAATATCCCAACGTTTATCCACATCTCCGACGGCAAACTGCACGATGTCAATGTACTCGATATCCTGCTACCGGAACCCGGTGCCTTCTACATCATGGACCGTGCTTATGTGGATTTCGAACGGCTCTTCACGCTACAACTGGCGGGTGCCTTTTTTGTCATCCGCGCCAAATCCAACACTCGGTTCCAACGCCGCTACTCTCAGCCGGTGGAGAAATCAGGCGGAGACCGGTGCGACCAGACCATTGTGCTTACCGGAGTCAACTCAGCCAACGACTACCCACTGCCTCTGCGCCGGGTCAAATATCACGACGAGAATACCCGCAAGACATTCAATTTTCTGACCAACAACTTTGCCATACCAGCGCAGACGTCTCCTGCTCCGCAGGAGCAGACAGTTGCCGATCTGTATCGCTATCGCTGGCAGGTGGAGCTATTCTTCAAGTGGATCAAGCAGCACTTGCGCATCAAATCATTTTTCGGCACTTCGGAAAATGCGGTGAAGACTCAGATATGGATTGCCATCTCCGTTTATGTGCTTGTCGCTATTATTAAAAAGCGACTCAACCTCAGCCGCGATCTCTACACAATTTTACAGATTTTGAGTCTGACACTTTTCGAAAAAACCCCACTGGAACAAATACTTACAGTCCAGGATTACAAAACAGAAGTAGGGGATACACCTAACCAATTGAATTTGTTCGAGAACTTAACCGGACAGTAGTGATATTTTTTTTGAAAATTCTAGGCTGGTCATTTGCATCACCAAAGACATGCGCCGATTACTTTACGGTTTTCTTCTCGTAAGCGGACATAAAAAATTCCTCCAAAAATTACCGCTTAGTGCCCTGAACGGACATCCCTAGGTTCTTTTAAATGCGCGACCTATTCGGCGACTTCACTTCTATTCAATTCGAACCAGAACTGGAGATGTCGCAGGGACCGATGCGTTTCAAACCTGCCCAACTGGAAACTTTGGGGCGCACCGTCGACCAAATATTCGAAATAAGAGCGAATAGCGAACTGGCAATACCCGAAGACAGTGACCGCAGCCCGCGAATTTTCATTAGCCGCGGACTAGCGGGTGACTGGCATGAAGTGCAGTCGTTCATCGAGCGCGACATCAGGATTTCGACGCTTGAACTTGCACAGGAGCCAAATCTCGGTCGGACTGTCCTTCAAAAACTAGAACAGGAATCATCACGTTGTACCTCAGCGGTGATTGTGATGACTGGAGATGACATTGACCTAGAAGGTAACCGGCGTGCCCGTGAGAATGTCTTGCATGAAATCGGCTACTTTCAGGCCAAGTTCGGGTTATCTGCCGTGTGCTTATTGCACCAAGAAGGTACGAATATCCCGAGCAATATCCACGGGCTCGTCTATATTCCCTTCACGGAGGGTTGTGTGGAGGCAACCTTTGGTGCTCTCACGCGCGAACTCAACAGCTTCTATGGCCTGTAGTTTTTGGTTGCATGACCGCTCTTTTGATTGAGCCCGTCTCTCCGGGCTGTCACACCACTATGACTACTCGCCCGCGAGTAAGGGTTAGATCGGAATGACCTTAGCCGCTGCGCTTCTGATGCCCATTAATTCGTAGCATCCCGGGTGAAACAGGATTAGCTTTCACAAAGCACTCGCTGTGAACTGAACACACTTGCTGGGTGTTGTTCATCAAATACCGGGTAATCACCCGGGGCGTGGTGACCCGAAGCGAGCTAACTTCCCTCGCATACGGTTGCATCCCCAACCCCGAAGGGCCAACGCCGACGGCACACCAGGAAAGGGAGGCGAGCAGCGGGTGCCTTCTTGTCTGACCCAAGCGATAACAGAGTCACATGACGCCATACAGCGACCTTTCTGTTTTACAAAAAGCAATCGTTGGCTTTGTCCAAGTGAAAAAGGAGTCGATAGGTGAGGCAACAATATTTACGCGGCTCGTAGACAAAGGTAATGTTCAAGCAATCGATGTGAAAGACAGCCTGAAGTTCCTCAAGAAGGATGGTTGGATTACGGATATTGAGGGTGCAGATCTTTACGACGGACCGCGATGGTCGCTTACGATTGCCGCACAGAATCAACCTACCTAAGCAATGCCTCGCCCGCTCTTCAGGCTGTCACACCACTATGACTGTACGAGTTCTTCTACCTCCTACTGAGCATTCGTCATATCGAGGTTGGCGCTCCCGATCAAAGCGGTTGTTTCCAAGGCCAGTAACCATAGGCGGAAAGCGATTGCCGGCCCGACAGAAAAGGAGTAAATAAGCATACAAACCACTACATTTTTCCTAGGGTGCCGTGAGGCTTGCTGGCTTATACTGCGAGCAGTGCCGCATTTTTGTTGGATAACACCGAAGTAACCTGGACCGCCTCGTCCGATCAGGGAGGGTAACAATGTTGAATCGAATCCTTAAAACTATCGCTGTGTTTCTGTTTATGCTCGGTCTTAGCTCGCCTGTCTGGGCTGACAATGCATGGGGTCCATATCACTGGGCTCGAACGACTACGTCCTTTGACCTCATCGTTGTCAACAGTACAACCAGCGACTGGGATGGTTATGTGGCACAGGCTACCGCCGACTGGTCCGAGTCAAGTGTACTCAACATGGATGAAGACCCGAATGGTGCAACATCGAAGCAGGTCCGCCGGAAGTGCAAAGCCCCGAGCGGCCAAGTGCGGATTTGCAACCTCGCTTATGGTCAGAACGGCTGGCTCGGTCTCGCCGGGATCTCCATTGATAATAATGGCCACATCGTCAGCGGTTATACCAAGTTGAATGACACTTACTTCAGTTGGGATTATTACAACAACAGCGATTGGAAGCAGAGCGTCGTCTGCCAGGAACTGGGCCACAACGTCGGTCTGAGCCACCAAGACGAAAATTTTGATAGCGATCTACTGCACTTCGGGAGTTGCATGGACTATCAAGACCCACCCTATTGGATCCCGAATACTCACGACTATGAGCAGCTTGAGACGATTTACGGGCACAACACGGATTCTTACGACTCTTATGCCGGCGCTGGGTCCGACGATGGTGGTTCAGGCGGCAGTTGTAATGCGCCTCCAGGCAAAGGCTGCAACAAGTCGGGTGTCGGCGGCAACAACGGCGACATCGGCTGGGGCATGTCACTCGGCCGCCGCGGTCATTCCGAAACATTCATACGCATCGACCGGGACGGTACACGACACATCACGCACGTGCGGTGGGTCGACGACGAAGGCGAGCGCAGCAACTAGACGAGGAGGGCGTCTAGTCTCTGAAGCTTCCATCCGCATTGTCTATGTTGGTAAGACTTCCGGGTCTTGCGCATTCCACTCATCACAAATGCCGATAGCAAGATCAAGCCGTATCTCAAAGTCTTCGTTATGGTTACCGTACGATTGAAGGTTAAGAGCGCACCCCTCGTAAGCCATTCCTATTAGGCACGAACTGCACTGTAGGCACCCGGAGGATTATGCAACTTCTTTTCTGTATATATGGACTCGCACAAATATCAAGTACTTGTCGTCACAGCCTTACCTCTTTTTTTGGAAAGATATTTGTACGACGCGCCGTTTGCCAATCACCGCATTCCCGTATTGAAAGATTGCGTGTATATATTCGGCTTCCGAGAGATAACG
>JACZXA010000272.1 GCA_022571865.1 Pseudomonadota bacterium | reverse complement strand
ATCCGCCCATCAGCAGCAAAGACACGATCAGAGGCGTAACATACCGTCTCTCCATGTTGTTACTCCTAGTACTATATGTCCGGGATATTTTCGAACGTCTACGACGCGAGATCTTTGATCATGGTCAATTGGAGGCTTTGTAAAGCGCGACCACAGAAGCCGCCGATTCATCGAGCACCTCTCGTTTTTTGTTAGAGCCGACTTGGCTCTTCTGGCGAGACTGCTACGGAGCGGTTACACGAACGCGCCATACCAGGCTAGTGCTCTGTCCACCCTCAAACTTAGGATCAGTGGCTACCAGAATGTTCAGCACAAGACGCACCGAGGAGGCATATCGGGAATAGTCACGGGCGTAGCGCGGGCGCAGCGATGAGGTGCAACGCAGTGATGGACATTCTGGTAGCCACCCGCAGGTCTCGCTGATCCTAAGTTTGAGGGTGGATAGAGCACTAACATGTCATGTGGATCGCGTCGGCTTGTTTGCAATTTCCGCGATCTCCGGCGGCATGTAATGCTCGTCATGTCTGGCCAACACCTGTGTCGCATTGAACACGCCAGCTCGGTCGAGTTTGCCGGTCATGGACTCCCTGACCTTCGCGAAACAAGTCTGGGAGGATGCCTACGTAACGTACACGAAAGCTCGAACCCATATGGTCCGTAAGGACGAAGAGCATGCCCAGACCTTTCGCTTCGTGGGTTACGCTCCCCTCGACCACCATCCCACCGGCTCGAATAGTAGTACCGCGTGGTGCTTCACCGCCGACGATTTTGCCAGGTACATAGAATAGAATAGATTGATGTTCTCGTTCAACGCGATCAACAACAAGGACACGGTTGCTGAGACCCCGACAAAGAGGAAGACGATGGCAAAGAACTTACTTCGCGTATGCGATTCAACTGTCCATCTCCATGTACACAGGTTCACGATCATCAGGCTTGCTCTACTACTGAACGTGCTCTAGGCGATATCTCGATACATTTTCGCGACCAGTGGATCTCGGAAGTTCTTGTCCAAGACAATTCCGAGGTTGTTCGCTAACGCAAACATGCGATGGTTCTCACGCAATACAAACCCTTCTAGACGTGTCTTATGAGCAATCTTTGCCTGGTCATACAGCACGTTGAGGAGCGTTGTCGCAACGTCTCTGGATTGCCACTCATCGGCAACCGCAACCGCACATTCGTCGTCGCCTGATTTGACGTGGCTAGGCGTCCATCCAGCGAGGCCAATGATTTTAGACGAACCTTCTTGAACGGCAACAATTGTCATATTGCTCGGATAGTCGACCTCGGTGAAACGTTTGAGGATAGAAGGCGGCAAGTAGTCGAGTCGCGAAAAGAATCTCAAGTGCGATGATCTCTGCGACAAACCGCCTACGAAAGCTTGCATCGCGTCAGCGTCACGAGGTCGAGCGCTACGAACGAGAATCATAGAACCATCGGTAAGTTCGAATTGTCGTTTTACGCTCGGAGGGTCCATAGGACCAGATTAGTTCATAGTTTATCTCATCCGGAATCCGTAGATCCCCGTAGTCGCTGACTGAGCATGGACAAAAAAGCGAACCATCAATGTCACCGCTTGCTCCGTGAAGCATACCGCTGCCAGATTCCCCTCGAAAGATCGCTGAGAGAACGTAAGTAAAATATCTCAAGGGTGAGTAGCCCTTACGACTACGTATATCTACTAATTCATAGCTTCCGTTGTTTCGCGTATCTGTATGGCAACGCAAACCAGGAACCCGCTGGAGGTTCTACATCAGGAGCGACGCGATGGTAGAGACCGTACTTTCCGTGAGCCTATTTGTCGGTATAAGCGCCGTTAGCTTGATCTCGCTGACTCTGTTCTGGATTGCAATCGGCGTGAAGAAATCTGACGCTGAGAAATAGCAACCGACCACGTCGGTGTATCTGAGTACGGCGGCTTCCGATTCCCCCAGCGTTGCTTCCGGCTGATTCACCCCAAACAGCCCGGTCGGTGGCCTTGTAGTTCTACCTGTATTTCCTGAGCTCGCGGTGAGCGATGACCATCTTGTGCACCTCGTCCGGGCCGTCGGCGATACGCAGCGCCCTCCCATTGCGCCACATTGACGCGATGGGTGTGTCGTCGGAAACACCTAGCGCACCCAGGCACTGAATCGAACGGTCGAGCACGGCCATCATCATGTTCGGCACCACGACCTTAACCATGGAGAGCTCTTGGCGTGCCTCTTTCTTGCCGACTGTGTCCATTTTCCAAGCCGCATACTGCGTGAGTAAACGCGCCTGGTCGATTTCCATGCGCGAGGTTGCAATCCATTCCTGCACGAACTGCTTTTCACTCAGCTTGCTGCCGAAACTCTCGCGTTCGTTGGCGTGCTTACACATAATCTCAAACGCACGTTCGGCCACGCCGATGGAGCGCATGCAATGGTGAATCCGTCCCGGACCCAGACGAGCTTGTGCGATCGCAAAACCGCCGTTCTCCGGTCCCAGCAGGTTCTCTGCGGGCACGCGACAGTCGTGATACTCGATCTCGCAGTGCCCACCACCGCCGGTATGACCCATGACGGACACCGCCCGGATGAGATTGAACCCCGGAGCGTCGGTGGGGACAATGATCATCGATGCGCGCTCGTGCGGCGCACCGTTTGGATTCGTGACCACCATCGCAATGGCGAATTCGGCGCCGATTGCGCCGCTGGTAAACCACTTGTGGCCGTTGATCACCCACTCGTCGCCATCGCGCTCCGCGCGTGTCCGCAGGCCCGTGGGATCGGCCCCCGAGACATCCGGCTCAGTCATCGAGAAACAGGAGCGAATTTCGCCCTCCAAAAGCGGCTTCAACCAACGCTCCTGCTGCACTGGCGTGCCGAACTCGGCAATGATCTCCGCGTTGCCGGTATCGGGCGCTTGGCAGTTGAACACGCGAGACGCGATTTGGCTGCGACCCATATGCTCGCAGAGCACTGAATAGTCGTGGTTCGACAACCCCGCGCCCCACTTCTCATCGGGCAGGAACAGGTTCCACAGCCCCAGTGACTTCGCTTCAGCACGAAGATCAACCATCACCTCGGGGTCCGCGCCGTTCTCTATGGTTTTCGCTTGCTCCGCATAGACACTCTCGACGGGAATGATCTTTTCGTTGAGAAAACGAACGACCTGATCTTCGATGATGCGTGCGTCTTCTGTAATCACAAAGTCCATCTCTACTCCTCTATTAATAAACGTCTATTGCCGTGTAGCGCACGTTGATTTTTCGTCCGGTCGGCGTAATCAGTTGTATGTCCCCGATTACCTCTTTGAGCTTGCGATCCTTGTCGGCTACGACAACGATTGCCGACCTGGCGTGATCCGGTCTGCCGATGGTGGGGCGTCAGAAGTCGGGGCGAGTTCGATTGCGGATTCTCCGGATGCCGTACCAGGGATGCACCAGTGCGCAGGAAAACATCGATTTTCGCCCACTTCGATGTTGCCGTCGGGGTCGATTGTGGATTCGCCGGTTGTGCCAGGGATGCACCAGTGGGCTGGAAAACATTCATTTTTACCCACTTCAACGTCGGCGCCAGCGGTGGGGTTTGAGGCATAGATAATTACACCAAAGACGATAAGCAGCGCTAACAACAACCAGGCCCACCTTGACCCGTGATGGTCGAACATCATTGAGTAACCTGTCCACATGACACAGCTCCTTCTTCTAGTTAGCGATATATAGAAAGCCACGGAGCATTCACGCGATTTCCGCGAGACGAATCGCCAGGACGTCGCAATTCGTACCGTGCAGAACGCTGCTGGCGGTGGATCCCAAGAACATCAAGCCCATGCCATGGCGTCCATGGGTCCCAATAACAATCGCCCCTGCACCGAGTTTGTGTGCAAGGTCCCGAATCTCTACCGCCGGGTTTCCGCGCAGTACAAAAACGTGATCGTCAGCTAATCCAAGCGTCCTCGCATGTTCGTTCAGACTTTCACGTGCTTCATTTATCGTGCCTTCTTCGAGTTTGGCTATATTGGGGGTATCGACCGTGCTGTAGACCTGCCTGAAGGATTTGATCACCGTCACAAGGGATAACTTCGCATCGTGATCTTTAGCCAACTGCTGGCCCGCACTGAGCACCTCTCTGGCATCATCCGTCGTGTCGATGGCAGCCAAGATGTGTTTGTATTTCATATGTACCTCCTATTGACGTGTGCTTATCAGCGCACAACTTCCCGCGCTTCAATCTGTGGTACTAGGGATCGAGCGAGCCAAGTTCCCGTTCGCGCATTGAATGCACCGGGTCGCGTAGGGCAAAGCTAGCAACCGTCGTTGCGCAATTCGCTCGCCACACTTCTCGCAATCAAGATACCGGTCAGCTTCGATCCGGCGCAACGCGTGATCTATCTGCCAGAGCTCCTGGCTCATCTCTCTATCTAAAGCGACCAGAGTCTCCGCGTTGGCGAGTTCCACGGCCTGATCGGCAAAATCCGGTGGCAGCGGTTCATCACGATGGCGAGTATGGCGCTGGACGCGCTCTCGACGTTCGCTCAGGTTCGCTCTGCGCTGGATCAGCGTTCGCTTAAGCTCATCGACGTTCATTGCGCCTGTTCCGTTATGCATGGCAACTTTATATCCGATCCCAACGACTCGGCGTATCCGTAGTTACCACTATGGTGGGTAGCAGCGTACGACGCTTGGTTGCGAGTCCATCACTACGGGGAAACCGAAAGAAAAAACCGGGTATTCACGAATTGTTAGAACCCCGGAATCAACCTAGATTAGCAGCCACATTCATCATATCTGCGAGGTGAGGCATGCCTTACAAGCACGTCCTGGCGGCGATCGATCTTTCCGCCGAAGCGTCACAGGTTCTCGAAAAGGCGCGAACCACCGCCGACAGCCATGGCGCTAAGCTCTCACTTATCAACTTAGTGAAACCACTTTCCCAAGTTTACGGAGGGCTGGACATGGCACCCATCGCGAACGGCAGCGTCTCGTTCGAGAAAGAAGCGCTGCAGAAAGCGTCCCAGCAGATGAGGGACCATGCCAAAATCTATCGCGTGGACGCTGCGGACGTTCACGTGAAAATAGGTGGTCCGGCGCAAGAAATCAGGGATGCCGCGGTCGAGTTGGAGGCTGACCTGATCGTTGTGGGTACTCACGGTCGACACGGTCTGGGACTCTTGTTAGGGTCTACGGACAAC
>JACZXA010000271.1 GCA_022571865.1 Pseudomonadota bacterium | reverse complement strand
CACCCAGCCTGCGAGGCCCGGCGTCTTACTACTCTGGCAGTTTGCTTCGCAAACTGCTTAGCAATTCGCTTGCGAATTGCCCTCGACCCAACCTCGCTACGCTTCTTCATGAATAATCCAGGCTAGGGGCTTGTAGATGGCGAAACTGAGAAAAATGGAATTCGACAGCATCATCGTTGGTGGCGGCGGTGCCGGTATGCGCACGTCTCTGCAGCTTGCCCGGTCGGGTTTGAAAACAGCCGTTATTTCCAAAGTGTTCCCAACCCGCTCACATACCGTGTCTGCCCAGGGTGGAATTACCTGCGCCATTGCCAGTGACGATCCTGACGACGACTGGCGCTGGCACATGTATGACAGCGTCAAAGGATCCGACTACATCGGTGACCAGGACGCCATTGAGTATATGTGTAGTGAAGGTCCGCAGGCGGTTTTTGAACTCGAACACATGGGACTGCCGTTTTCTCGCACGGAGAATGGCCGTATTTATCAGCGCCCGTTCGGTGGTCAGTCCAAAAACTACGGCAAAGGCGGTCAGGCGGCGCGCACCTGCGCGGCGGCAGACAGAACGGGGCACGCTTTGCTCCATACCCTGTATCAGGCAAATCTCAAGGTCAATACCACTTTTCTCAACGAGTGGTTTGCCGTGGATCTGGTGGAAAACCAGGACGGCGTCGTGGTGGGTGTCATTGCGATCAACATCGAAAACGGCGAAACGGTTTACGTGGCGTCAAAGGCGACAGTATTCACCACCGGGGGTGCGGGTAGAATATATGCGAGTACGACCAACGCGCTCATGAACACCGGCGATGGTGTCGGCATGGCACTGCGCGCCGGGATGCCCGTTCAGGATATCGAGATGTGGCAATTTCACCCCACCGGTATTGCCGGGGTGGGTGTGCTGGTCACCGAAGGTTGTCGTGGTGAGGGTGGTTATCTCATCAACAAGGACGGTGAGCGATTCATGGAGCGGTACGCGCCCACAGCGAAGGACCTGGCGGGTCGCGATGTTGTCGCTCGCTCGATCATACTCGAGATTCGCGACGGGCGTGGCTGTGGCCCGAACGCGGATCATGTTTTGCTGAAGCTGGATCATCTTGGGGCGGATGTGCTCAACAGCAAACTACCGGGAATTCTCGAGCTTTCCCGCACGTTTGCTCATGTCGACCCGATCCGTGAACCCATTCCGGTTGAACCTACCTGCCACTATATGATGGGAGGCATCCCTACCGGCATCAATGGCCAGGCGATTACCCAGGACGCGTCGGGCAACGATGCGTTTGTGGAGGGATTTTACGCCGCGGGGGAAGTGGCTTGTGTGTCGGTTCACGGCGCCAATCGCCTGGGCGGTAATTCGCTCCTCGACCTGGTGGTGTTCGGGCGGGCCGCGGGAATGCATATCGAACAGGTCATGCGCCAGGGCGTCAGCTATCGGGAGGCGAGTGACAGCGACCTGGAGAAAGCGACCGCGCGTTTGGAGCGATGGAATGCCTCTTCGGGTGGCGAATCGGTGGCGGCGCTGAGGAAGGAGTTGCAGATGGTCATGCAGAACAATTTTGGCGTGTTTCGTACGGAAACACCTATGCTGGAGGGTATTAAGCAACTCGAAGAGCTTCGCGGGCGCATCGCTGAAGCCCAGCTCGAAGATAAGTCCCAGGCATTCAACACCGCCCGCATGGAAGCGTTGGAACTCGACAATCTGTTGGAAGTGGCGCAAGCGACCGCGATTGCCGCGGAAGCCCGCAAGGAAAGTCGAGGCGCCCATGCCCGGGAAGATTATACCGAACGCGATGATGAGAATTGGCTGTGCCATTCGATTTACCATCCCGAAGACAAGCGAGTGACCAAACGGGCCGTGAATTTTTCGCCTAAGATGGTGGAGGCTTTTCAGCCCACGGAACGGAAGTACTAGGGATAGTAAACATGCAGGTTAGTGTCTATCGATACAACCCGGACACCGATGAGGTGCCCGAGATGCGCACGATGACCATCGAGCTTCCCGAAGGCAGAGACATGATGGTGTTGGACCTTCTGGAGCTTCTCAAGATTGATGACCCGACGCTGTCCTATCGGCGCTCCTGCCGGGAAGGGGTGTGCGGTTCGGATGGGATCAACATGAACGGGAAAAATGGACTTGCCTGCATGACGCCTGTTTCCGAGGTTGTCAAACGTGGCAAGTTGGCGCTGCGGCCACTGCCCGGTTTGCCGGTCATTCGCGATCTGGTCGTGGATATGAGCCAGTTTTACCGGCAATACGAGAAAGTCGATCCCTTCCTGCAGAACGATTCGCCGCCCCCTGCCCAGGAACGATTGCAGTCTCCCGAAGAGCGTGAAAAGCTGGATGGTTTGTACGAGTGCATATTGTGCGCCTGCTGTTCTACCGCGTGTCCGTCATTCTGGTGGAATCCGGATAAATTCATTGGTCCGGCGGGCTTGTTACAGGCATACCGCTTCCTGGCGGACAGTCGCGATACCGCCACCGCCGAACGGCTCGCCAAACTTGACGATCCGTTCAGCGTATTTCGCTGTCGGGGTATCATGAATTGTGTCAGCGTTTGCCCCAAGGGGCTCAATCCGACCCGGGCCATTGGTAAAATCCGCGGTTTGCTTCTGAGCCAGGGCACCTAACGGATTCGCGTTAAAGACTATAATCAACGCTGACAAATAGCCGCGTGGCGACCCTGCGCCGTTATGCCATCAACATCTTGTTGGTGGAGGAACCTTTGTTGCTCTATAGGTGGAGAAGCCCTGGATGGCCGAGTCATTTCTCGAACGGATGCAGCGCAGCTCTCATCTGGCGGGCAGTAACGTCGCTTACGTAGAAGAGCTTTACGAAGCCTTCCTTGACGATCCCGGTGCGGTGTCCGACGAGTGGCGAAATTACTTCGCAGCACTTCCGGTGGTTGAGGGTGCAGAGCAGGTGGATGTGCCGCACAGCAGAGTGATCCAGCACTTCGAACGCCTTGGACGCAACCGCCTGAAGGCGCGACCGGAACGCGAGAGCACTCTGGTGCAGAACGCTCACGAGCAGAAACAGATGCGTGTGCAGGATCTGATTTCCGGCTACCGCCACCGGGGTCACAAGAAAGCCAGCATCGATCCGCTCGGCCTGATGGAACGCCCCCCTGCAGCGGTGTTGGATCTTGCGTATCACGACTTGTCTGCCGTGGATCTCGAAGAGACCTATCACACGGGTTCGTTTCACTACGGTGAAGGGCAGGCCAAGTTACGGGAACTGGTGGTCGCGCTGGAGAAAACCTATTGCGGTTCGATCGGCTTCGAATACATGCATATAGTCGACGCGGGTGAGCAACTCTGGGTTCAGCAACGCCTGGAAAGCGTTCGAGCCAAGCCGAAAGTTTCGGATGCCGAGAAGCGGGTCATTATCGAACGGCTGATTGCCGCGGAAGGTCTCGAAAAGTACCTGCACGGGCGTTATCCAGGCACGAAACGATTCGGGCTCGAAGGCGCGGAGAGCTTCATCCCGATGCTGCACGAGATGCTGCAGCGACTCGGGTCCCACGGCGTGATCGAAACCGTCATCGGCATGGCCCACCGTGGACGCCTGAACGTACTGGTCAACATCCTCGGCAAGGACCCCTGGGATCTGTTCGACGAATTCGACGGCAAAGTAGGGCAATCCCAGGGCACGGGGGATGTGAAATACCACCAGGGGTTCTCGACCAACATCATGACTCCGGGGGGAGAGATGCACCTGGCATTGGCGTTCAACCCTTCGCACCTGGAGATCGGCGGTCCTGTCGTCGAGGGTTCTGTGCGCGCCCGCCAGGATCGCCGCAAGGACTATTCGGGCGACCTGGTGGTACCCATCAACGTGCATGGTGATGCCGCGTTTGCGGGACAGGGTGTGGTGATGGAAACCTTTCAGATGTCCCAGACCCGCGGTTTCAAGACGGGTGGCACCATTCACATCATCATCAATAATCAGATCGGCTTCACCACACACAGACAAGACGACGCACGCTCGACGGAATACTGTTCCGAAGTCGCGAAGCTCGTCCAGGCGCCCATCTTTCACGTCAATGGCGACGATCCGGAAGCCGTTGTCTTCGTGACTCAACTCGCCGTCGACTATCGGATGGAGTTTCACAAAGACGTAGTGATCGACCTCCTCTGTTACCGCCGCCGGGGTCACAACGAGGCCGAAGAGCCGATGAAGACCCAGCCAGTGATGTATCAGAAAATTCGTTCGCACCCCACTACCCGGAATATTTACGTGGAAAAACTCGTCGCCGAGGGTGTGATCAGTTTGGACGAGGCCGACAAGCTTTCGGACGACTACCGCAATACGCTCGATAAGGGCGGTCATGTCGCTTTGAGCCTCGTACACGAACCCGACACCAAGCTCTTCGTCGACTGGCGCCCTTATCTTGGCCACGATTGGAACGTGCCGAGCGATACCCGCGTAGATGTCGCCAAGTTCAAAGATGTTGCAGAGAGGCTTTCCCAGTTGCCAGATGGTTTTGTCCTGCAGCGTCAGGTACAGAAGATCATGGAAGATCGGCAGAAAATGACGGCAGGCGAGTTGCCGATCAACTGGGGGCACGCGGAAGTCATGGCTTACGCGACACTCCTGGACGAAGGTAATGCGGTACGCCTCACCGGGCAGGATGTTGGTGTGGGAACTTTCTCGCACCGCCATGCGAGCCTTTATGACCAGCGCGACGGCAAACGATTCATCCCGCTGAACTCTATATCCGATGATGTGAACTTCGACCTTTACGACTCATTGTTATCCGAAGAAGCGGTGTTGGCGTTCGAGTACGGTTATGCAACCACCACCCCGAGTGTACTTGTCATTTGGGAAGCTCAATTCGGAGATTTTGCGAACGGTGCGCAAGTGGTGATCGACCAGTTCATCTCCAGTGGCGAGATAAAATGGCAGCGTCTTTGTGGGCTGTGCCTGTTGTTGCCACACGGTTATGAAGGCGCCGGCCCCGAACATTCGTCAGCCCGGCTGGAAAGATATCTGCAGCTGTGCGCGCAACACAACATGCAGGTCTGCGTGCCAACCACACCAGCTCAGATGTTCCATATGTTGAGACGCCAGGCAATTCGTCCTGCGCGGATGCCATTGATAGCGCTCACGCCCAAAAGCCTGTTACGGCACAAGCAGGCGGTATCCACGCTGGAGGAGCTTTGCGAAGGGTCTTTCCACACCGTGTTAGGGGAGTTTG